>JADGQF010000007.1 GCA_017882045.1 Anaerolineales bacterium | reverse complement strand
GCAGGGCTACGTAGGCCACAGCCAGTGCTAAAACGGCGAACACCAGGGCAGCGATGTCCATGGAACCTCCTCGACCGCTATACTGTCATCGTTTCGCCGGGCCGCATGATGGCCGGGCGCGTGCTGGTTTGGCTGGAAATCATCTCCGCCACCGACTGTTCATCTTGGGCGATGACCTCAAACGTGTCGTAGTGCATCAGGATTGTGGTCTTGGGATGCAGAAACTGCACGGCCTGGATCGCGTCCTCCGGACCCATGGTGAAGTTATCCCCGATGGGAAGCATTGCGACGTCGATGCCGGCCTGACCGATCAGTGTCATGTCGTAAAAGAGCCCGGTATCGCCCGCGTGATACAGCACTTTGCCATCCAGCCAGAGCAAGAACCCGCAGGGGCTTCCGCCGTAACGGCCGTCTTCGAAGCTGGAGCCATGATGGGCAATCGTCAGCTTCACTTTGCCGAAGGGGAATTGGTACGCGCCCCCGATATGCATCCCATGCGACTTCACGCCCTGCTCCTCCATGTAGTGAGCGATCTCATAATTGCTGATGACGGTTGCCCCGCTGCGTCGCGCAATCGGCACCGTATCTCCCAGGTGATCGCCATGCGCATGAGAGACCAGGATGTAATGTGGGTTCAGGTCGTCCGCGCGAACCTCAGCCATGCTGTTCCCGGTGATGAACGGGTCGATCAACAGTCTGGCCGTATCGGTATCGAAACTAAAACAAGAGTGGCCGTGGTAGGTGATGCGAACGGTCATCGTGCACCTCGCTGAGATTAGCAGTGGGGGCGAGTGATCCTCGCCCCCTTGAATTGCGCCTGTATTATAACTTGCCTGTCAAGTGCGATTCGGGCGCTCGGGCGGCTACTTCTCGCCGTCGGGCTTCGGGGCCTCAGCATCCGCGGCCGCTTTGGCGGCACGCTTGGCCGCAGCTTCCGCGCGCAGGCGGGCGACTTCTTCGGGGCTCAGTTTGCGCGGGCCCGCCGGAGGGGCGACTTGCTCGGCTGCCGGTGTCTGGGCTGCAGCGGAAGCTCCGGCTTCCGCCGCCGCAGGTGGCGCGCTTTCCTGCGCGGCTTTCGCTGCACGCTTGGCCGCGGCCTCCGCGCGCAGACGCTCCACCTCTTCTGGGCTGAGCTTGCGCGGCCCCGCCGGGGCAGATGGCGTCTGCGCAGCGGTGGGGGTCTCGGCGCCCGCCGTCGCGCCCACTTCAGCCGCCTTTGCCGCGCGCCGAGCGGTCGCTTCCGCCTTCACGCGTTCCATTTCCTCGGGGCTAAGCTTGCGCGGTCCTGCCGCAGCCGCGCTCGGAGCGGTGGCGGAGGCGTCGCCGGCGGCGCCATCAGTTGCCGGAGCCTGAGGCGGTGTAGCCGGGGGCGCGGCCGGCCTGGCCGCGGCTGCGATTGCCGCAGTCCGGGCGCCGGGCGCCCTGGCGGCCGCTTTGCGCGCTGCCTCTTCGGCGCGGGCGGCTTCCTCAGCGGCATAGTCGGTCGGCCGGAGCTTGGCGTAGTAGGTATGCGGCACCCGTAGCTCATTCAATCCGTATACCAGGTGCGGCATGCGCTCGTAGGCCGTGATCTCGAAGTCGTGGTTCATCTTGATCGCGTCAAACGGGCAGAATTCCGCGCATAGGCCGCAGTTCATGCAGATGCTTGCGTCGATCCAGAACTCAGCCGGCCGGGTGACCGGCTTGCCCTTCTCGTCCTTGTCGCGCACGATCCAGATGCACTGGGGTGGGCAGACCTTGGCGCAGATGCCGCAGGCCGTGCACAGGTCCTCCCCGGTTTCGGCCTGGTAAATTAGCATCGGGATATAGCGGAAGCGCTCTGGTAATTTCCGGCGCTCTTCCGGATACTGAATGGTGAAGAGACCGCTCTGCTCGCTCAGGTTCTGCGTCTGGTCGATGACTTCCCGCCCGCCCCGATAGCGGCTGGGGATCTTCTTGACGTCGTCGACGTAGGTCTCGACGAATTCTTTGATCGTTACGACCAGCCCCTTGATGATCCCGGTTCCGAACATGGTTTGCTCCTCTAGCGGTCCACTTCGCCGAGCACGATGTCAACCGCGCCGAACACCACAATCAGGTCGGCGATCTTGCTGCCGACGCTCATCTGTTCGAGGCTGGTCAGGTTGATGAAGGTTGGGGCGCGCACGTGGTAGCGGTAGGGGTTGGGCTTGCCATCGCTGACGACAAAGAAGCCCAGCTCACCCTTTGGCCCCTCGATACGGGAGTAGGCTTCGCCGGCCGGCACGCGCACCTGGTATTGTTTCTTGCCCGGCGGCATGATCGGACCTTCGGGCAGGCCATCCAGCGCTTGCTTCAGAATGCGCAAGCTCTGGCGCATTTCTTCCATTCGCACCATGAACCGTGCCCAAACATCGCCCTCGGGTCGTGTCACCACATCGAAGTCGAAACGATCGTAAATCGAGTATGGCTGGATGCGCCGGAGGTCATAGGGCACGCCCGAGGCGCGCAGCATCGGGCCGGCCATGCTGGTGGCGATCGCTTGCCGCGCGCTGAGCAGGCCGATGCCCTTGGTGCGCATCAGGAAGATCTCGTTGCCGCTCAGCAGTTGTTCGAACTCCTCGATCACGCGCGGCATGCGGTTATTGACCAACTCGCGCGCCCGTTCCACCCAGCCTGCCGGTAGGTCGGCTGCGACGCCTCCAAAGCGCATGTAATTGCACATCATGCGCGACCCTGAAGCGGCTTCGAACAGGTCCAGAACCAGTTCACGTTCGCGCAGGCCATACAAGGCCGGTGTGAAATACGCGCCCAGGTCATTGAAAAGGAAACCGATGGCGATCAGATGGCTGACGATACGGGTGAACTCGGCCATGATCACGCGGATGTAGTCCGCGCGCTCGGGAATCTGCAGGCCCATTAACTTCTCGACCGCCAGGACATAGCCCAGGTTGTTCGACATGGAGCTGATGTAGTCGAGCCGGTCGGTGAAGGGGATGTTCATCAAATAGGTGTTGCGCTCGCCGATCTTCTCGTGGCAGCGGTGCAGGTAGCCCATTTCTGGCTCCAGCCCGACCACGGTCTCACCTTCCAGCGCGACCACCATGCGGAACACACCGTGCGTGCTCGGATGCTGCGGCCCCATGTTGACCAGCACGCGCTGGGTCTGGATGCCCGATCCAACCATCGGCTCGTCGGCGCCCATGATCCGGCGATACTGAACCTGCGGCTGAGTCCACATGTCAGGATCCCAGGCTTCGGGATATTGCACGTTATCGTGCCAGGGCACGCGATCCTCGGCCCACAGGTGTTTTCCGTCCGGGTGGCGGCTCTTCAGCGGCTTGGTCTCTTCCTCATAATACGGTTCTCGAAAGTCCTTCCGCAGCGGATAGCCCTCGAAACCCTCCCAGAGCAGGATCCGGCGCAGATTGGGGTGGCCCTTGAAGCGGATACCCATCATGTCGTAGACTTCGCGCTCCTGGAAGTCGGCGCCGGGCCAGACGGAGATTACCGAGGGCAGTTCCGGGTTCGCTTTGTCGGTCAGCCGCACTTTCAGCACCAGGCCGTCTTTGGGTTTCGCCACACCGAAAAGATAGTAAACCACTTCAAAGTAGTCCGGCCAATCGACGCTGGTAACCATGGAGAGGTAGTCATAGCCCTGGCGGGTCTTCAGGTAGGTTGCCAACTCGAGCAGCCGCTCCGGGGCGACCACGAGCCCGTTTTTGGTCACTTCCAGCACCGCACCGGGCAGCGCGTCATTGAATGGCAGCGCTTCTCTGGCCGGGGCCTCGATTGTCACGTCGATTGCACCAGTCATCGCGTACCCCCGTTATGTCCCGGTTGGCCATCCCCGTCCCAGCCGGCTTGAGCTTCACCGCTTGCCGTCCCCCCGGCCGCCGCGTCCCGTTCGCTGGCTGCTCGCACTCCGGCCGCTTTGGCGGCCGCGATTCTGAGCGCCTCATAGTCCCGGACGTCGTAAAGGTCGGGGCCCAGGATGGGCAACGGAATCGGCTCGTTCAGTTGATCCTTGCGATACCAGCGCGCCGTGCGGACGGACTGCGTGAAGACCTTTTCGTGCATCTTCGTCAATCCGTAGAGCAATGCCTCCGGTGTGGGTGGGCACCCAGGCACGTAGACGTCGACCGGGAGGAATTTGTCGATCCCGGAGACCACGTTGTAGCCCTCCTTGAATGGGCCGCCCGAGGTTGCGCAGGCGCCCATTGCCAGTACGTACTTCGGCTCGGCCATTTGATTGTAAAGCCGGACGATGTTAGGCACCATCTTCTTGGTCACGGTGCCGGAAACGATCATCAGGTCCGCCTGGCGCGGCGAAGCGCGCATGATCTCCATGCCAAAGCGGCTCAGGTCGAAGCGCGCCGACGCGACGACAATCATCTCGATCGCGCAGCAGGCCAGGCCGAACATCATTGGCCACATCGAGCGCGCCCGTCCCCAGTTGTAGATGTTATCGACAGAGGTCAGGAACACGTTTCCCTTGGGGTCCGGGGGAGCTTGCATCCCCGGAGCGGCTCCTTGCGGAACTTGTTCCCCCGGGACGCCGATTGCCGGTGTTTCACTCATGAAACTCTCCCTCGCTCACGATATTGACGCGTGTCAATCAGCCGACAGAAAACCGGGCCGGTGCCTGGGTTTGTCCTCAGTTCGTGCCAACACGTAGACGGTCGCATCTGCATGATAGCCGATGCTCATCACGCGCCAGCCGTCGTCGAGCAACTGGTTCACCTTGGAAATCTCTTCGTCGGTCGAGACGGTCACCTGGCAGAGCTTGGCGATCGTCTTGTCCTTGCTGGGCACCATCGGCAGTGTCACCGACGTCTCCATCTCCATCTCGGTCTTCATCTTGATCATGGTGCTTATCTCCTTACTACAGCTTGCTGAGGATGGTATCAGTGTCGATCTGCGCCCGCTGCAAGCGGCCGCTGAAGTCGACGTAAATAGATTTCCACTCGGTGAACGTGTCGATCGCGGCTTGTCCGGCCTCGCGGTGGCCGTTTCCGGTGCCCCGCGTGCCACCGAACGGGAAGTGGATCTCCGCGCCGATCGTGCCGGCGTTGATGTAGACAATGCCGGTTGTAAGCTCGCGCATGGCCGTGAAAGCCGCGTTCACATCGCCCGTGTAAATCGAGCTCGAAAGGCCATACTCGGTCGCGTTATTAACCGCGATAGCCTCGTCCAGGTCAGCCACTTCGATAATACTCAGCACCGGCCCGAAGATCTCTTCCTGTGCCACCCGCATGCCGGGTTTGACCTGGTCGAGTAGGGTAGGCACGTAAAAGTTGCCTTCGGCCAGCGCGCCCTCAGTCGCAATGCGCCCACCACTGCGCAGTACCGCGCCTTCGGCGCAGCCAATCTGCACGTAGTGGTGGATGCGTTCGAGCGAGCGCCGGTTGATGACCGGCCCTACATCGGTCGTTTCCAGCAGCCCATCGCCCAGGCGCAGCGCCTCGGTGCGCTTCGCCAGCCGGTCCACCAGTTCCCGATGGATGCCGCGTTGCACGATCAGGCGTGAGCAAGCGGTGCAGCGCTGGCCAGAGGTGCCGAAGGCAGACCAGATCACCCCATCCAGGGCAAGGTCCAGGTCTGCGTCGTCCATAACCGTAATCGCATTCTTGCCGCCCAGTTCCAGGCTGACCTTCTTCAAACCCGGCGCAACCAACGCCGACACGCGCCGCCCGGCCTCGGTAGAGCCCGTGAAGGTGACAACCCTCACGGCAGGATGGCTGATCAAGGCCTCACCGACAGTATCGCCCGGTCCGGTGATAACGCTGAGCACTCCGGCCGGCAAACCCGCTTCCTCGAACAGGCGCACGAGCTCAATGCCCAGGATGGCGGTATCGGAAGCAGGTTTGAAGACGACCGCGTTGCCCGCGATGAGGGCGGGGAGGATTTTCCAACCAGGGATCGCGATGGGGAAGTTCCAGGGTGTGATGGCTGCTACCACGCCCACCGGATCACGCACGGCCATACCGAACTTATCCGGTAACTCGACTGGGGAGGTATAGCCAAAGAGACGGCGTCCCTCGCCCGCCATGTAGAACGCCATATCGATCGCTTCCTGCACGTCGCCGCGCGCTTCTGGAAGCACCTTGCCCATCTCGCGCGTCATGAGTCGCGCCAGCCGCTCTTTTTCGGCCACCAGTTCCTGGGCGATCTGGAACAGTATCTCCCCGCGCTTCGGAGCGGGCACCCGCCGCCAACGCTCGAAGGCTTTGACGGCCCCCTCCACGGCTCTTGCCGCGTCCTCCGGTCCGCACATAGGCGCCTCGCCGATCAGCTCGCCGTTGGCCGGGTTGTAAGAAGAAAACCTCACAGCGGAAAGGGAATCAACCCACTCGCCCGCGATGCAGTTCCTATACATAAGGCACATTTTACCCTATATGAAATGCCGGTGCAAGTAACCGTTTAGGTGATCAGCTATCTGAACCGGCGACCAGCGTGCCCTGCTTGATGACTCCTCTGGCCAGGTTCGTCCCAAAACGGTAGCCGAGCATGCGATAATCGGTCGCGTCCAATATGACCATGTCGGCCAACTTGCCCGGCTCCAGGCTCCCCACCCGCGTTCCAAGTCCGATCGCGTGGGCGGCATTGAGCGTCGCGCCGACCAGGGCCTCGCTCGGCAACAGGCGCATGTAGCGGCAAGCCAACGCGATCACGAATTGCATGCTCTCGCATCAGCATGTGCCGGGGTTCAGATCCGTGGCGAGGGCCAGGGCCCCGCCCTGGTCAATCAGCGCCCGCCCCGGCGTATAATCTCGCTGCGCCAGTCCGAAGGGCATGCACGGCAGCGCCACCCCTATCGTGGAGGACGAGGCCAGCAAGGCCAGGTGTTCGGCCGGTGTGGTTACCAGGTGATCCGCCGCAATCGCCCCCATCTCAACGGCCAGGGGCGTCCCACCCAGCGGGGCGAATTCGTCCACATGGATCTTTACCCCGAACCCGACCTCCTGTGCGGCTCTCAGTATCCGCCTGGATTGTTCCAGGTCGAAGGCGCCCGCCTCGCAAAAGACATCGCAGAAGAGCGGCCAGCCTGACGAAAAGCCCACGCGCAATTCTTGCCATTTCGTGCGCACCGCCGAGTTCGCATCTCGAACTCGGCTGCGCGATCTCCTGCCCAGGGGAGATGAGTGTGCGGATCGACAAAGCCCGGCGCCACCGCCCGCCCGCCCGCATCGATGCGGGTGCGTGCCTGGTAGCGCGCGCTCAAGTCGCGGCTTAGCCCGGTTTCCAGGATAGGCCGGCTGCCACCGCCACCGTCCCGTTCTCGATGAGGCCCAAATCGCGCATCGCGGCGCCCCGACGCGCGCCTGAGGCACCCGCTGGACCGGCCAGGGTGACCAATTGCCCGCAATTGTCGATCAGTAGGTCGACTTTCATTCTGCCGCCATGTGTGGAGATCGTAGTGTTCCCGTTTTGCGCCATTTCGATGATAGCATGTTGGCGATACTTCCGTCAATCGTTGGCGCAAAACAGGATGCTGTGTTACAATAGGTCCATAATCCTGCTTTCAGGGGAGTCGCATGGCCGGTTGGCCGGTAGTAGGACATGAATGGGCGGTGGATCTGCTGGAGCGTGCCATACTCGGCGACCGGCTTAGCCATGCCTATTTGCTGACCGGCCCGGTGCAGGTGGGCAAAACGACCCTCGCCAGGGCCTTCGCCCAGGCCCTCTTATGCGAGGTGGGTAACGGAGTTCCCTGCGGCGCATGCCGGACTTGCCAGCGGCTGGCCGCGGCCCGCTATCCCGACGTGCAGTTCGTAATGGCCGAGAAGAACACGATCCAGATCGAGCAGGTGCGCGCTCTGCAATCCGACTCCGCGCTGTCGCCGCTGGAAGGCCGGCGCAAGATCTTCATTATACGCGAGATCGAACGGGCCACCCCACCGGCGGCCAATGCGCTGCTCAAGACCCTGGAAGAACCGTCCCCCCACGTGATGTTGTTACTGACCTGTGTCCGGCGCAACCAAGTTCTGCCGACTATTCTGTCGCGCTGCCAGGTCGTCGGCTTACGCCCTTTGCCCCTCGACCAGATTCAGGCCGCCCTGGTTGAGCGTTGGGGCGTGGAGCCGGAACGGGCAGCGCTGTTGGCCCGGCTGAGCGCCGGACGCCTGGGGTGGGCGGTGCGTGCCCACACGCAGCCCGGACTCTGGGAAGAACGGGCACAGCGACTGGACGAACTGCAGGCAGTGACCGGCGGGGGGCGTATGGCGCGACTTAGCTTCAGCGAACAGATCAGCCGCCAGCCCGAAACGCTCGAACAAGTCCTGGGCTTGTGGGCCACCTGGTGGCGTGACATCTTGTTGATCCAGCACGGTACGCCCGGCTCAATCGTCAATCTGGACCGGCGCGCGCAGTTGGTCGAACAGGCCGAGCGCTATAGCCCCCAACAGGTAGAAGGCGCCCTGCAAGATGTGCTGCAGACGGCGCGCCGGATCAGGGCGAACGTCAACGCCCGGCTGGCCATTGACGTCCTTGCGCTGAGGTTGCCGGTCGGAACATGAGGTGCGCCCGGTGCTCGGCCGTCTGTCGAGCCCGGCCGCGCATCATGCAGCGTGCACCATTCATTAAGGATGCAGACAGGGCTGCACGGCTCTGTGACTATAAGGAGCAAATATGCCTTGGGTAGTGGGTGTCACCTTCAAACCCGTAACCAAGATCTATTACTTTGACCCCGACGGGTTGCAGGACCTGCAGGTGGGCGAGCGTGTGGTGGTCGAGACATCACGCGGTCGCACCCTCGGCACTGTCAAGTTGGCGGCCCGAGAGGTCCCGGATGCCGAGATCAGCGCTGCGCTGAAACCGGTCGTGCGGCGGGCGATCGCCTGGGACCTGGTGCAACAGGATCAGGCCGAGCACCGCGAGGTCGAGAGCTTGCAGATCTGTCGAGAGCGCTCGGCTGCGCTCGATCTCCCGATGAAGGTGGTCAGCGTCGAGTACAATTTCGACTGCAGCAGCTTGTTGGTGTACTTTACGGCCGAGCAGCGGGTCGACTTTCGCAGCCTGGTCCACGACCTGGCGCAGTTGTTGCGGACCCGCGTCGAGATGCGACAGATCGGCGTACGTGACGAGGCAAAAAACCTGGGCGGCTGTGGTCGCTGTGGCCTCGCCCTGTGTTGTGCCAGCTGGTTGCGCGAGTTCACCCCTGTATCCATTAAAATGGCCAAGCAGCAGGACCTGCCGCTCAATCCGGCCGAGATTTCCGGCGCCTGTGGTCGCTTATTGTGCTGCCTTAGTTATGAGGACGAATACTACGGCGAGGCCCGGCGGCTAATGCCGCGCATCAACAGCACTATGATGACCCCCGAGGGGCCGGGCAAAGTCCGGCAGGTGCACGTCCTGCGCAACACAGTGACAGTGTTGGTACAGGGCCCAAACGATACCAAGATGTTTATCGAAGTGCCCGTGCCAGAGGCCAATGCGCAGCCTGGTCAAACGGGAACTCCCTGTGAGAACTGCCCGGGCAAGCTGGATGATAATGATGCGGAGGCCGATGACGAGGAGGATCTGGCGGATGATCTGGACCAGGCCCTGGCCGAGCCGGCGCTGAGGTCGTTGGCTGAGCTGGATCGAGAACCGGATAGCGGCGACGAGCCAAAGGCGGAGGGCAAACCAACGCGCGAGGGCGAGCCCGGGGGCCAACGCCGCCGGGGACGCTCACGCCGGCGAGGCAAATAACGAGCTACCTGGGGCAAGCCATAAGCGGGCAAAACAAGGTTGCCTGCTTATTTGTGCGTTCAATTCGGCGGCTGGCACACGACGACCAGCTTGATAGCAGTCCGTTCCCGCCCCTTGATATCAATATTGACGAATTCGGGTATGCAGACGATCTGCAGCCCATCAGCGACCAGGTAATTGCGGGCAATGGCGATAGCTTTAATGGCCTGATTCACCGCGTTGGGGCCGATGGCCTGGACCTCGGCATGGCGCCATTCGCGTACTACTCCGGCGATGGCGCCGGCCACCAAAGTGCAACGTGAGTGAGCCGAGACTTTAATCAGTTCCATCGCTGGCCTCCTGGCAGCATAGTGCTGGTGAGTAATGAGCGAAGCGAAGAGGCGGAGAACCCCCGATTGGCCGGCGAGTTTACATCATGAAGTCTACACGGTCTACAGCCAAGATGCTAGGGTTTTGCAATTGTCATTCCTTACAAGATTGCCCTTTTCTGTACAATCTGCACCGCCCATTTGTTACCCCAACTGTAGCGCAGGGAGCATGATGGCGTGCGGGTTGTGATGCTGTCCAAAGCGCTGGTGGTCGGCGCCTATCAGCGTAAGCTGGAGGAACTGGCCTGCTTGCCGGGGGTCGATCTGACGCTGATCGTTCCGGCCACCTGGCATGACCGGCGCGGCGAGGTGAGATTGGAGCGGGCCTTCACCCGCGGCTACCAGGTGCTGGTGGCACCGTTGGCCTTCAACGGCCAGTACCATCTGCACTGGTACCCCACTCTCGGGCGGATATTGCGCGGCTTGCGCCCGGAGGTCTTGCACGTGGACGAGGAGCCGTATAATCTCGCGACCTGGCAGGCACTACGACTGGGACGTTCCATCGGGGCGCGCGGGTTGTTTTTTACCTGGCAGAACCTGCCACGGCGTTACCCGCTGCCTTTCAGCTACTTCGAGCGAGCCAACTACGGGCTGGCATCTCACGCAATTGCCGGGAACCAGGCTGCTCTGCAAGTGCTGCGCGCCAAGGGTTACGCTGGGTCCGTTTCGGTAGTGCCCCAGTTCGGCGTGGACCCGGAGATCTTCCGGCCGTGCGAACCAGGCGAGAGGCGGATGGCCGAGGAGGAGTTTGTTATCGGCTATTCCGGCGCCCTCATTCCTGAAAAGGGCGTTGATCTCCTTTTGCAGGCCTGCGCCCGTCTACCTTTCGCAGGCTGGGCGCTGGAAATTCTTGGCGACGGAGGCGAGCGGCCGCGCCTGGAGGCGCTGGCTGTGGAGCTTGGGATTGCCTGGCAGGTGCGTTTCTGGGGCCGCGTGCCTTCCACCGAAGCGCCGGACTACTATCGCCGCTTTGACCTGCTCGTGCTGCCTTCCATCACCCGTCCGAACTGGATGGAGCAGTTTGGGCGGGTCCTTGTCGAAGCAATGGCGAGCGGCGTCCCGGTGATTGGCTCCAGCAGTGGGGAGATCCCCCGGGTCATCGGCGAGGCCGGCCTCGTTTTCCCGGAGGGGGACGTCGACGCGTTGTGCCAGGCCATCAGCGGCCTGGCAGGCGATCCCGGGCGTCGGGCTGAATTGGCCCAGCAAGGGCGGCAACGCGTCTTGCAGCGCTTTACCCAGGCGCAGGTGGCGGCCGCGACTTACGGCATTTATCAGGAGATGTTGGGCTCCGCGTGATGATTGTGATAAGTACAGCGCGTGTGCTATAATGTCACGTGTGCCAAATGGCCCCGGGGCCCGTTGCCGCATTGGCCTGAACGCGCACCTGCTTTCCCTGACTGAGACATATCGCGGTGCAGGCATCAACGGCTACATCTATCAACTCCTGCGGCATTTGCCTGCGGCAGACGCACGCTTCCAGTACGCAGCCTATCTTTACGAGCCTGAGTTCCATGTTTCCGCGGATACGCCCTGGCTCGAGGTCTGCCGTTCAGGCTGGGACACGCGCCGCCCCTGGCGGCGCATTTTGTGGGAGCAGGCTCGCCTGGCGGCATTTACGCAAGGCCTGGATCTCTTGCATGGCCTGGCTTTTGCTGCGCCGCTGGCGGCATCTTGTCCGACAATCGTTACTGTTCACGATCTTAGCTTTCTAAGATTTCCCGCGGCATTCCGGCCCTTCAATCGCTGGTATCTGTCGTGGATCACGCGAGCTTCGACCAGGCGCGCGGCGCGCGTGATCGCCGTCTCGGAAAGCACACGCAAGGATGTGATCGCGCTTTACGGGATCCCACCAGAACGGGTCGTGACTATCCCGAATGGCGTGACAGAGGACTTCTCGCCGGCATCCCCGCTTGACTCCGCTGCCTTTCGCCGGCAGCGCGGTCTACCTGCGCACTACATCCTGTTTCTTGGGACCCTCGAGCCGCGCAAAAACCTGGTGTGCCTGATCGAAGCCTACGCATTATGGCGGCGAAGGCAGGTCGGAACGGGGGTTTCGCCGGCGAAATTGGTGATCGCGGGCGGCAAGGGTTGGTTCTACGAGCGGATTTTCGCGCGTGTTAGCGAGCTCGGCCTGGCGGACGAGGTCATTTTCCCCGGTTATGTGCCGGCGCAGGAACTGCCCTGGTGGTACCGGGCTGCTGACCTCTTCGTCTACCCGTCCGTTTTTGAAGGTTTCGGGCTCCCGGTCCTGGAAGCCATGGCTTGCGGGACCCCGACCATTACTTCGACCGCTTCGGCCCTGGCCGACGTGGCGGGTGACGCCGCTCTGCTGGTAGACCCTGCAGATACAGAGGCCCTGGCCGAGGCAATCGGCCGGGTCTTGGGCGATCCGGCCACGGCCGCAGCGTTACGCTTTGCCGGACCGTGCCAGGCTGCCCGTTTTCCCTGGGCGCGGACGGCGGCTGCGACAGCCAGCTTGTACTGCACCGTGCTAGGAGAGTCGCCACGATGAGAGACTTCCGGCGCTGGATGCCCTGGGTGACGTTGGTTGTGGATGCCCTCCTGATCAATGTCGCCTTCATCATCGCGTACTGGCTGCGCTATGACCTGCAGCTATTTGGCTCGGTAGACCCGGCCAATAACGTCCCCTACAAAGTCTACTGGCCGCTGGTCGGATCGCTCCTGGTCGTCCTGCTATTGATCAACCGGCGCGAGGGCGCGTACGACGTGCGCCGGGGAAGCTCGCTGTTCGACGAGTTCTACGGCGTGATCAACGCGACCACCACGAGCATCATGCTCCTGGTGGTGTTAGTTTTCTTCTACCGCCGCCTCTTCTACTCCCGTATTATCTTCATCTACGCCGGCATAATGATCGTGGTCTTATTAACCATTGCGCGGGTCGTGCGCAGCCTGGTGATGACCCGCATGCGCCAGGCGGGTATGGGGGTGGACCGGGTATTGATTGTGGGCGCCGGCGAAGCGGGGCGCACGGTGATGCGCAACTTGATCGCCCAACCCGAGTTAGGCTACCGGGTAATCGGGTTCCTGGATGATAACCCGGGCAAAAGCAATGATATCGGTCCGATCATGGCCCTGGGGCCTGTGGACAATTTGCCCGCCGTCACGCAGCAATACGCGATCGACCAGGTCATCATCACCTTGCCCTGGCGGTATCATCGTAAGATCCTGCGTTTGATGACGGAGTGCGGCCGGCTGGGTGCCCTGCCACGCGTGGTCCCGGACCTGTTCCAGATGAGCCTGGGCGGCGTGGACGTGGAGGCAATCAACGGCATCCCCTTGATCAGCTTGAAGCAGACCAGCCTGACCGGCCTGAACCTGGCCGTCAAACGCGCTTTTGATCTCGTCTTTACCATCATCGCCTTGATCTGTATCGCCCCCCTCTGGCTGGTCATCGCGCTTGCCATCCGCTTGGATTCTCCCGGCCCGGTCTTGTTCCGCCAGCCGCGCGCGGGGCGCTACGGCAGACCCTTCACCGTCTTCAAGTTCCGCTCCATGTATGTCAATGCGGAGGCGGAGCTCGAGAAGCTGCGCGCGCGCAACGAAGCGTCGGGTCCGCTGTTTAAACTACGTGACGACCCGCGCCGTACCCGGGTAGGACGGTTGCTGCGCGAGACAAGCCTTGATGAGTTACCCCAGTTGCTCAACGTGCTGCGCGGCGACATGAGCCTGGTGGGCCCACGGCCTGCGATCCTGAGCGAGGTGGCTCAGTACCAGGACTGGCATTTGAAGCGGCTGGAGGTCTTGCCTGGGATAACCGGGCTCTGGCAGGTGAGTGGGCGCAGCGACCTGACCTTTGACGAGATGGTAATGCTGGATATTTATTACGGTGAGAATTGGTCTCTGGGTCTAGACTTACGTATCATTCTGCGCACTGTTCCCCAAGTTCTGTTTGGGGAGGGAGCCTATTGAGCAGGGAGGCACAGGGGCGATGAGGCAAAACGATGTGTCAACGGCCGCAAAGGGCAGGGGTGTCAAAAAGCCAAAGGCCAAACCCTTTAGCTTCCTGTCGGCCCAACGCTTCGATTCGATCCCGGTCACGCGTCCGGCATCTCCGACGGGTCTGCCGCGGGTGACGATCCTGATGACCGACGCGGGCGGCGGGCATCGCAGCGCGGCCCGCAGCCTGGCGGAGGCTCTGAACGGGCAGGCCCACGTCACGATCCTGAACCTGGTGGATGATTACGCGCCTTTCCCGTTTAATCAGTTGTCGCCGACCTATGGTCCGTTCGTCAACCGTGCTCCGTGGCTCTATCGCCTTGTGTACAAGGCCACTGAGGATCGGAAGTTTGTGGTAGCCGCGGAAAACGCCTGTTATCCCCTGGTCCAGAAGCGCATCAGCGCGCCGTTGCTGGCCCTGGCTCCCGACCTGGTTATCAGCGTCCATCCTTTGCTCACCGACCTGCCGATCAGGCTGTTGCGCAAAGCCGGCAGCCGGGCGCCGTTCGTCACAGTGGTCACCGATCCGGTCAGCGTGCATCCGGCCTGGTTCTGCCCGGAGGCCGACCTGTGCGTGGTTGCCACCGATACCGCCTACCGTTCTGCCCTCGAAGCAGGCATGGATCCGGCGCGCTTGCGCGTCATAGGCTTGCCCATCCGGCGCGCATTCTCCGAGATGCGCGACCAGCCACGGAGTGACGTGCGGGCCCGGCTTGGGTTGCAGCCCGATTGGCCCCTGGTCCTGCTTTCGGGCAGCGCGGCCGGCGTCGGTAAGGTACTGCCGATGGCGCGCGCGATTGCGCGGCGGCTGGCAGAGGCGCCTTTTCCCGCCCAGATGGCGATCATCGCCGGACGCAACGAGGTACTCCTGCGGCAGTTGCGGACCGAGCCGTGGCCGATCAAAGTTGTCCCGTTGGGTTTTGTAGAACAGATGGCCGATTGGATGCGCGCAGCCGACATACTGGTTACCAAAGCCGGGCCGGGCACGCTGGCTGAAGCGGTTTGCGTGGGTACGCCGGTCATCGTCACGGATTTCATTCCGGGGCAAGAAAGCGGCAACGTTGCCTGGATTGAGCGCACGGGCGCCGGGGCCTTCATCCGGGAGCCGGAACGAGTGGCGGAAACCATCCGGAAGTGGTTGCAGCCAGGCAATCCACTGTTGATCGAACTGTCGGCGCGCGCCCGGGCGGCAGGCCGGCCCGAGGCCGCGACCGAGATAGCGCTTGCTGCCCTGGCCCTATGTCAGCTGCGGAGCTCAGAGCAGGCCGGCGCCCTGTAACCGGGTGCCTTGAAACGCATCCAAAGGAGGTGAGCGGCAATTGCCGTTTCACCTCTTTTTTCCGCAGGCTTTCACGCGAACCACACAGGAGAATGTTCATGTCTACGGCAAATATTAGCTGGGTCGACGGGATGCGATTTGTGGCCGAATCCGGTTCCGGACACGCAGTTGTGGTTGACTCCAGCCGTGAGAACGGCGGACACGATTCCGGCGCCCGCCCGATGGAACTGCTGCTGATGGGGTTGTTGGGTTGCACAGCGATGGATGTGATCAGCATCTTGAAGAAGAAGCGCCAGCCCGTTCAAGATCTGAAGATCTTCGCAACCGCCGAAGAGGCGTCCGAGACACCCCACTATTTCACCAAGATCCATCTGGAATATGTGGCCTACGGCGATGTGGCGGAAGATGCCCTGGCGCGCTCGATCTTTCTCTCGGAAGACCGCTACTGCTCGGCCGCGGCGACCCTGCGGGGCAAGGCGGAGATAACCAGCACCTATCGAGTGGAGAAAGCCCAGGTAGATGAGCCAGCCGCTAACACCGCCTGAGCGCGCCGTGGACCGGCGCTGCGAGGACCCAGCCCGGAACCTGCTCGAGGTCGCGGCTGCGGTCCCGTCCGCCACCCGTGGGGCGCGGCCGCCGGTCCTGCTTTGGCTCGCCCTGTTCTTCAGCCTGGTGTTGGTCGCGGTCGGCATCTGGCTGCTCGCGCAGAACCGCCAGGCGGCGGATGCGCAGGCTGAGTTGGCGACGGCGTTGCCGGAGCGCGAAGCCGGGGAGGCGGGCGGGCCGGCCTTGCCTGCCCGTTTGCAGACCGAAGCTCCCGATTTCAACCTCACCACCACCGACGGCAGCCAGGTGAAATTGAGCGACCTGCGCGGCAAGGTCGTTTTAGTGAACTTCTGGGCAACCTGGTGCCCGCCCTGCAAGGCGGAAATGCCGGATCTGAATGCTCTGCAGCAAGAATATGGTCGCGCGCATGACCTGGTAGTGCTCGGCATAAACGCAGGTGATGACAGCCAGGCCGCGGTGAAGGCTTTCGCTCAACAGTACCAACTCAGTTTCCCCCTGTTATTGGACCCCGATGACCGGGTCTCGGACGCGCAGTATGCCGTACGGGCTCTGCCTACCTCGCTGATCATTGACCGCACCGGCAAGATTCGCTCCCAATGGTTAGGGCAATTGTCGCGCGCTGAGATGCTGGCGTGGTTACGCCAGGTGTGGTAGGCCGGACTGGTGGGGCAGCCTGCGCGTTGCCGGCGCCTGTAACCGCCTCGCCGGCACCGCATCAAAGAGCATGGTGAGTTTACTAGGAGGACAAAAAACATGCCATTGCTGAACGACCAGATCCGCAACGATGTGCGCGAGATGCTGTCTGAAGTCGCCAATCCGGTCTTGTTGGTGGTATTCACCCAGGCTAATCAGTGCGAGTACTGCGATGAGACTCGCGAGCTGGCTGAAGAGGTGGCGTCCCTCTCTGAGAAAATCTCGGTTCAGGTGTATGACTTCGACAAAGATGGCGAAACCGCCAAAAAATACGGTATTGACAAAATCCCAGCGATCGCGGTGTTGGGTGCTAAAGACTACGGAATCCGCTTGTATGGCATCCCATCGGGCTACGAGTTCGGAACACTGATCGAGGACATTCGCATGGTCTCATCGGGCGAGTCCGGACTGGCGCCGGCCACTCGCGAGACGGTAGCAAAGGTGCAAGATCCCGTTCATATCCAGGTGTTCAGCACTCCGACCTGCCCGTATTGCCCGCAGGCGGTGTTGTTGGCGCACCGTCTGGCGATGGAAAGCGAGTTGATTCACGCCGATATGGTGGAAGCATACGAATTCCCGCAGTTAGCGACCCGTTACCAGGTCATGGGCGTACCGCGCACCGTGATCAACGACACGATCCAGATTGAGGGTGCGATGCCTGAACCGATGCTGATGCGCGAGTTTGCCAAGCTTTTGAACGGCAAGGACGGCACGAGCGAAAACGGCCAGCGAGAGCAACAACTGCAAAAATAGCGCGTCAGCGCACAAGTTACGATTAGCCGGATCTGCCAGATCCCCAGGCCGTCCCGGCCGCATCTGGCAGATCTTTTCATTTAAGTAAAGTACCCGGTTGACAATGTCGTGTCTCGCATTATATGATCAGCTACGCGTTGCAGCATAGCACGTGGAGAGTGCGCCATGACACGTTCCTCAGAATCTGCGGTCAGCGAGCCGAGGCAAGGAGACGCCGCAACAGTGGCTGCGGCCGGCGAGATCCTGGCGGGTCAAAGCCAGCGGCGCGGTCTCGCACGCCTGCTACCCTTTCTGGGCCCCGCAGTCATCGCCAGTGTTGCCTACATGGACCCCGGCAATTTCGCGACGAACATACAAGGGGGCGCGAAGTTCGGTTACCTCTTGCTCTGGGTGGTGATCGCGAGCAACTTGATGGCCATGCTCCTCCAGTCGCTGTCGGCCAAGCTAGGCATTGCTACGGGGCTCAACCTGGCCGAGCAATGCCGGGAGCACTTGCCGGCGTGGTCTGTCTGGGGCTTATGGGGCCTGATGGAGATCGTCGCCATGGCCACCGACCTGGCTGAGTTCCTTGGCGCAGCGCTCGGCTTCAACCTTCTGTTTGGCATCCCGCTTTGGATTGCGGGCGTCCTCACCGCAGTCGTGACCTTCCTGATCCTTGGCCTTGAACGTTACGGTTTCCGGCCGCTCGAAGCCGTGATCACTGCCCTGGTTGGTGTCATTGCCTTCTGTTATCTGATCGAGACCGTCCTCGCCCGGCCCGTCTGGGGCGCGGTTGCCGTCGGGCTCGTGCCCAGGCTGCCGAACGCCGAGGCCGTGATCTTGGCCTCGGGCATCCTCGGCGCGACGGTCATGCCACACGTGATCTTCCTGCACTCTGCCCTGATGCAAGGCCGCGTGGTGGCTAAGGACCCGGGGCAGATGCGCCGGCTGTTCCGCTTCGAGGTCCTCGATGTGACCCTGGCTATGGGCGTGGCCGGGTTGATCAACGCAGCCATGCTGATTATGGCCGCGGTCACCTTTCATAATCCTCAATACAACAACGTCGGCACCATCCAAGAGGCGCACGCCACGCTGGCGCCGCTGCTTGGTCCGGCCGCCAGTTGGGTGTTCGCCATCTCTCTGCTGGCCGCCGGCCTGTCGTCGTCTTCCGTTGGCACCATGTCGGGGCAGGTCATCATGCAGGGCTTCCTGCGTCGCCACATCCCGGTCTGGGTGCGCCGTCTGGCCACCATCGCTCCGTCGCTGGTGGTCATCATCCTGGGCCTCGACCCGACCCGCACCCTGGTCCTCAGCCAGGTCCTTCTCAGCTTCGGCCTGCCGTTTGCGGTGATCCCCTTGGTCGTGTTCACCAGCCGCCGCGATGTGATGGGCTCGCTCGTAAACCGCCTGGGGACCACGGTCATTGCCAGCCTCGTTGCCCTGTTGATCGTGAGCCTGAACGTTTTCATTGTCTATCAAACACTCAGGGGAGGATGAGCCATGTTCAAGCACCTGCTGGTCCCGCTGGACGGCTCGCGCCTGGCCGAGGCGGCCCTGCCCGCAGCGGCGTACCTGGCTGCTCGATTGGGGGCATCGGTCACTCTTATTCACATCATCGAGCACGACGCGCCCCAGGTGGTGCACGGCGAACACCATTTGACGGCGGGAGATGAGGCTGGCGCTTACCTGGAAGCCGCCGCCCGGCATATGCAGGAGCATGCGTCAGGTGTGACGCTGGATGTGGAGCGGCACGTGCACACGGCCGAGATGAAGGATGTGGCCGGGGGTATCGTCCAACACGTAGATGAATTGGCGCCCGATCTGATCGTGATGTGTACCCATGGCTCGGGCGGCCTGCGCGACGTGTTGTTCGGCAGCATCGCGCAACAGGTGGTGGCGCGCGGAACGACGCCGGTTGCCCTGATCCGCCCAACCGAGGAAGGGGTGGCCGAGAGCTTTACTTGCCAGCGCCTGTTGGTGCCGCTGGATGGCAGCCCTGAGCACGAGCGCAGCCTACCGGCGGCCGTGGAGCTGGGATACGCCTGCCCGGCAGAGTTGCACCTGGTGTTTGTCGTGCCGACATTGAGCACGCTCGGCGGGCAACAGGCCGCGACCGGGCGGCTGTTGCCCGGCGCCACCACGGCGCTGCTCGACATGGCTCAGCAGGACGCGGAGAGCTACTTGCGCAAGCAAATCTCTGAGTTGCGCAGCCGGGGCCTTGCCGTCACAGCCGAGCTTCAGCGCGGCGATCCGGCGACGGGGATCGTGGACGCGGCACGCTTGGTGGACAGCGACATGATCGTGCTCGGCACGCACGGCCGGACCGGTACCGACGCGTTCTGGGCAGGTAGCACGGCCGCCAGGGTGCTCGCGCGCTCCAGTTGCCCTCTGCTGCTAGTGCCAGTCGATGCGTAACCGCGCCACTTTCTGTCGCATCCAACACTTGACGCACCGTAGTGGGTCGGCTATATTTGTCTAAATGGTTGGCCCAGGTTTCGATTGACAGGAGGATTCTGATGAGCGACGTAACGGCGACCAAACCTGCTCCTGCCGCCAAGGGAATGGCGGGAATGGTGATATCGGATAGCAGCATCAGCTTCGTTGACGGTGCAGCTGGTATTTTGGAGTATCGGGGCCACGACATTCGCCAGCTAGCCGAGCACAGCAGCTTCGAAGAAGTCGCCTACCTGCTATGGAACGGCCACTTGCCGACCGCGGCCGAACTGGAAGAAATGCGCATGGAATCGCGAAGCTGCCGTCCCTTGCCGGGCGAGATCGTGACTATCCTGCGCCAACTTCCCAATGACGCTTCGCCAACCGCCGTGATGCGCAGCTCGATATCCATCCTGGCTCACTATGATCCTGAATCGGAAGATAACTCCCCTGCCGCTAACCGCCGCAAGGCTTGCCGTCTCTTGGGCCAGATCGCGGCTGTGCTGGCGCATTTCGAGCGCATTCGTAACGGCCACTACCCGATTGAGCAGCGCGCGGACCTGGATCACGCGGCCAATTTCCTGTGGATGTTGAACGGCGCCGAGCCTGATCCGATGGCGGCCAAGGCGCTGGATCAGTACCTGCTGCTATTGGCCGACCATGAGTTTAATGCCTCCACCTTTGCGGCCCGCGTGACTGCTTCCACCGACTCGGATTTGCATTCGGCCATCACTTCGGCCATGGGCACTTTGAAGGGGCCGCTGCACGGCGCCGCGGTGCAGGAAGCCATGGTGCAGTTCCTGGAGATCGGCGAGTCAAGCAATGTGGAGCCATGGTTCATAAAGGGCAAGACGACCGGCCGCCGCGTGATGGGCATCGGCCACAGAGTGTACAAAGTGCGCGACCCACGGGCCGAGCCGTTGGTACACAACCTGGAGATGTTGGTGAACGCGACAGGTGAGCGCCAGTGGTTCGATATCGCGCGCCGCCTGGAAGAGATCGCCAAGGAAGACCCATATTTCCGCGACCGGAACCTCAGCGCTAACGTCGACTTCTACTCAGCGCCGCTGCTTTACTCGCTGGGCATCCCGGTGGACACCTTCACCTGCATGTTCGCGATGAGCCGCATCGTCGGCTGGACCGCCCACGTCTTCGAGCAGATGGCGGACAACCGCCTGATTCGCCCGCAGTCGAACTACGTCGGCCCGCACGATCTACCCTGGGTGCCGATCGAAGAGCGCGGCTGATCTTCAACTGCGCCGGCACAAGAGGGTTAAATCAAAACCGGGTTTCGGGCCGCAACGGCTTAATCGAAACCCGGTTTTTTGTGCAACAAGCCGGAGTGGCTGCCGCCTCGGCTAGATCCAGTGCTGTTTGCGCGCGAACGCCAGCAATTCCTCCCTGAACTGCGGGGCGGCCACGTTGACCAGCTCATGCACCCGCTGGCGGATAGTCTTGCCGTAAAGCCTGGCCACGCCATACTCGGTCACGATACACGAAACGTGGTTGCGCGTCGTGACTACGCCCGCGCCCTGCTTGAGCATCGGCACGATGCGGCTGAGAGTCCCGTCCTTGGCGGTGGCCGGCATCGCAATGATCGGCAGTCCACCAGGCGAGCGCAGGGCACCGTACATGAAGTCCAGTTGCCCGCCAACACCACTGTAGAAAATGGGACCGATCGAGTCCGCGCACACCTGGCCGGTCAGGTCCACTTCTAATGCCGAGTTGATGGCTATCTGCTTGCTATTTTGCGCGATCACGAACGGATCATTGACGTAATCTTGCGGATGGAACTCGAACATGGGGTTGTTGTCTATGTAGTCGTACAACCGCTGTGAGCCCAACGCGAATCCGGCCACGCACTTGCCGCGGTGGATGGTCTTGGCCGCGTTGTTGATGACCCCGGATTCGATCAGATCGATCACCCCATCGGAGAATAGCTCGGTGTGGACGCCCAGGTCCTTCTTGTTCTTCAAGTACAGCAGCACCGCGTCCGGGATCTCGCCGATGCCCATCTGCATGGTCGCGCCGTCGGGGATCAGCTCGGCGATGTTACAGGCGATCTGTTTCTGCAGCTCGCCTGGGGAACCCTGTCGCACCTCCACGATCGGGTAGCTGGCGGCAACGATGCGTGTTAGCCGGCTCACGTGGATAAAGCTGTCGCCCAGGGCGCGCGGCATGCGATCGTTGACCTCCGCAATCACGATCGGGGCCGCTTCAGCCGCCGGCTTTGTCAGGCCAACCTCGACGCCAAAGGTGCAGAAGCCGTGCTCGTCGGGCGGCGAGCAGTGGATCATGGCTACGTCTGGGCGCAGCATGTCCGGGTCGCGCAAGACGCGTGGGATCTGGCTGAGGAAGATGGGCGTGAAGTCCGCCCGCCCATCGTTGACCGCGTTCCGCACATTCTGGCTGATAAAGAGCGAATTGACGCGCAAATGGCCTTGCATCTCGGGCGCCACATAATCTGCCGGGCCGATGGTCAGCACCTGGCAGATCTCCACGTCTTCAAGCTGAGGGGCGCGGCGGACCAGCGCGGCCAGCAGTTGCGTGGGCACGCTGCAGTTCCCAGTCATGAAGAGCCGGTGATGCGACTGTATTACCTCGACCGCCTCATCGGCGGAGCAGATCTTGCTGCGATACGCTTCTTCCCAGTTCATGCCGCACCGCCTGCGGCTCCGCCGCCGGATCCGCCGGCAGCCGGGAGCAGCGCCGGGTGCACGATCTCGCCCGCGTGAACGTTGAGGCCGCGTCGCAGCGCGACATCGTCCAGTATCGCCTGTTCCAGCCCTTTGGCGGCGATCTGCCGGATATACGGCCAGGCCGCGTTGTTGAAGGCATGGGTGGTAGTGCGTGCGAGCACGCCGGTCATGTTGGGAACGCAGTAGTGGATGACGCCTTCTTCAATGTAGGTCGGGTTCTGATAGGTAGTCGGATGGCTGGTCTCGACGCAGCCCCCTTGATCGATCGAAACGTCCATGATGACCGAACGGGGCTTCATCGTGCAGACCATCTCACGGGTAACGAGTTTGGGGGCGCGTGCGCCCGGGATCAGCACCGCGCCGACGAGTACATCCGCGAACTTCACCACCCGGGCAATATTGAAGTCGTAGGCAACCATCGTGCGGGCGCCCCAGCACTGGTTCTCGATCGCCTGTAGCTTGCGCAGATCGGAGTCGAGGATGTAGAGGTCCGCTCCCATCGCGTGGAACATCTTGGCGGCATTCATGCCCACGATACCGGCGCCCAGCACGACGACTTTGGCCGGCGGCACCCCCGGCACACCGCCTAACAGAATGCCATGCCCGCCCTCATTGTTTTGCAGCAGCCGAGCCGCCTCGCTGGCGATCATGCGTCCTGCGATCTGGCTCATCGGCTGCAGCACCGGCAGTTCGCCGTCGTCGAGCTGGATGGTCTCGTAAGCAAGCGCGTTGATTTTGCGTTTTTGGAGAAGCTCCAACTTGGCCGGGTGAGTGACGGCGAGGTGCAAGAAGCCGCACAAGATCTGGCCTTCGTGCAACAGGTCGAACTCATTGGGCAGCGGGCGTGAAACCGAAAGGATCATCTGCGCGCGCCCGAAGACTTCCTGGGGGGAATAGACAATCTGGGCGCCCGCCTGGCGGTAGCGCTCGTCGTCGAAGCCGCTGCCCTGTCCGGCGCCGTTCTCCACGTAGCAGCGGTGGCCCATCCCGGTGAGTATCTCTACTCCCATCGGTGTGAGGCCGACGCGGTAATCGAAGGGCCGTTTCTGTTTGGGGATTCCGATATCCATATCCCATGCCTCCTCATTGAGTCAAGCTAACTTGCTAGACGTTTTTCCATCCACCGCTCCAGCTCCGCCTTTACCGCCCCCGTATCCGGCGCCATCTCGACCGGCCGGTTACTGTGCAGTGCCGCGACGTCGGGCAGGCTGTCTTCGTGGTAGGCAGTCTTGAAACCCGTGAATTTCAGCCCGTGGGCGGTGGAAATGACCACTACACGCTGTCCAGTCCTGATCACGCCGCGCCGGGCGAGCTTTCCGGCGACCGCCAGGGCCACGCCGGTGTGAGGGCAGGCGTAGAGCCCTGCCCGGTCGGCCAGTGCGGCGGCGTGCGCCAGTTCATCCTCGTCCGCTTGTTCGACGACGCCGTCGAATGCCTGCAGCGCACGCACGGCTTTCTCGTAGCTCACCGGATCGCCGATGCGGATGGCCGAGGCCGCGGTGACGCCGGCAGTGACCGGCTCGAAGCGTTGGAAACCGGTCTGGTAGGCGCGATAGAGTGGGTTGGCACGCTCGGCCTGCGCCGCGGCTAGGCGTGGCAGGCGGTCAATGACACCCAGTTGGTGCGCGAGCGCGAGCCCCTTGGCCAGGGCCGAGATGTTGCCCAGGTTGCCCGAGGGAAGAATGATCCAGTCGGGCACCTGCCAGCCAAGCTGCTGCACGATCTCAATGCCCACTGTTTTCTGTCCTTCGACGCGCAGCGAGTTCATCGAATTGGCCAGGTAGATCGAGATGTCGCGCGTCACCTCGCGGACAACGCGCATGCAGCCGTCGAAGTCGGTGTCAAGCGCCAGCACGTGGGCGCCATTGGCCAGCGGTTGGATCAACTGAGCCGTGCTGATCTTGCCGCGCGGCAAGAACACGATTGCCGGGATACCGGCCACGGCCGCATAGGCCGCCATTGCAGCCGACGTGTCGCCGGTGGAGGCGCAGGCCACGGCGCGCACCGGACTGTTCCCGTCCGCCATCATCTGCGCCACTGCGCTCACCAGCACGGTCATTCCCAGGTCTTTGAAGGAGCCCGTATGGCTGATCCCGCACTGTTTGACCCACAGGTCCGTCAGCCCCAAATCGTGCGCCAGGCGCGGCGCGGTCACCAGCGGTGTGAAGCCTTCGCCCAGCGTGACGATATGCTCCGGCGCAACGTGCGGCAGCACCCACTCGGCCTTGCTCCACACGCCCGAGGCGGCTGCGCCTGTCGCCGCGCGTCCCCGCGAATCGAAGAGTGCCCGCCATTCAACCCCCGGCCGCTCAGCCAGCGCAGCAGCGTCGTGAACGACCTCGAGGAGTCCGGAGCAGTTTGGACAGCGGTAGATCACGTCAAACAAGCTATAGCGGCCCTCGCAGCCACGCACGCACTGGTACCAGGCCGAATAAGACACCCGTCACCTCTTGGGATACGTTTCAAGTCCAGAGCAGATAGTTTGAAGAGTATAGCATGCAACGCCAGGCGCGACAAAAGGCTCTTCGTAAAAAAAGCGAAGTCCTGGCGGATAAGCTACCCGCCAGGACCCCGCTGGTTCTCACACCCTGCTCTACGACCTCAGTTAGCGCTACCTGCGCCCGGTGCTTTCATCTGCCGGACGGCATCAAGCGAGCGCTGGGAGCGTTGGATTGATTTGCTGATCAGCGACACGCCGGCAAACGACGCCAGCGTGTGAAAAGCCAGCGCCGGCCAAAGTTCGCTGAGGCTGGTGAATCCCGGCATATGGGAAGCGACCGCTCCCATCACGTAGGTAATTCAGATCAGGCCAAAGAGCATCAGAACGATGCCGGCAACACGCAGCAATGCTTTCATCTCTTCTCCTCCTTCACGACCCCAGCGCCTTAAAGAACAGGAACAGGGCCAGCACGGCAGTCGCGCCGTGGAAGACATATGCCGGGTAAATCTTCGGGCTGTAAGCTGCGACCTTACCCCGGAACACGTCCGCGAGGATGTACACAATTCAGGCCGCGGATATCAACCAGACGACGGCTGCCGCGATCTACCAGAGCATAGCAGTATTACCTCCTTTCGAGTTTCTGCGCTCATCTTAGCACGCTCCGCCGGCCAAACAACCGGCAGGCGGACGGCATCCCGCCTGGTCGGGAGGCCAGTCTGGTTCCTGGCCAACTGGCCAGATGCCGTCTCCGTAGGACTCAGGTTGCTCGACAACCCGGTTGCTCGGCGAACGGAACAATCAAACATATCACGAAGTTTGACAGCCTTCCCTACGTGTGCTAGACTTTCACCGCAAAAGATGAGCGATGGGTGCCAACCCAGCGTCTCAGAAGCATACGACCGTTCGGAGAACAAATTCCGTGGCTTTTTGCCTACGATTTCCTCGCCCTCGTACCAGCGGTGACCAGGTATCCACCCGGTCCGGGTAGGCGCGGGGCCGAACGTCTAAGGTAGATAAGGCAACCAGCACCCAGGCAAGGGGTGCTGGTTTTTTTGTGCTTGCGAGGCGCTAATCATGTTACGAATCGGCATTATGGGCGCGACGGGCTATACCGGACTGGAATTGCTGAAGATCCTGGGACGGCACCCGGTCGCGCAGATCGCCTGGCTGACCTCAGAAAGCAACGCCGGGCAGTGCTTCGGGCAGGTGTTCCCGGTCCCGCCACCGGTTGCCGATCTTCCGCTTTTCGCGCTGGCCGAAGCCGATCTGTCTGCTGCGGATGTCGTGTTCGCCTGTCTGCCGCACGCGGCTGCGCAGGCCCCGGTGGCCGCCGCCCTCGCGGCCGGCGCCAGGGTGGTGGACCTGAGCGCCGATTACCGGCTGCACGATGCGACCAATTACCAGGCCTGGTACGGCGTCCCTCACACGCAGCCTGCCCTGTTGGCCGAGGCCGTCTACGGTCTGCCTGAATTGCACCGAACGCAGATCAAAGGCGCTCGGCTGATCGCCAACCCCGGCTGCTACCCCACCAGTGTCATCCTGGGCCTGTCACCGTTGGCACGGGGCGGATGGTTGAAGGGCACAGTCATCGCCGATAGCAAGTCCGGCGTGTCCGGGGCCGGCCGCTCGCCTTCGCTCAAGACCCATTTTGTTGAAGCGAACGAGAACATCAGCCCGTACAGCATCGGGCGGGCACACCGCCATCTGGCGGAGATGGAACAGGAGCTCGGCGCACAGAGCGGCGCACAGAGCGGCGCACAGAGCGGCGACGAACCAGGCCAGGGCGCAGAGAGTCCGTTCCAGGTGGTCTTCTCCCCCCACTTGTTACCTGTCAATCGCGGCATTTTGTCCACGATCTACGTGAACCTGCCCGAAGGTGTGACGGAGGCGGAGGTGCGCGAGGCCTACCGGACCATGTATGCCGGGGAGCCGTTCGTGTACCTGCTGAGGCCCGGCGAGGTGGCGACGCTAAATCACACGGTCAACACCAACTTCTGCGCCATTGGTCTGACATTCGTTCCCGGCACGCCGACCCTGATAGTCACCGCGAGCATCGATAATCTGATCAAGGGCGCGTCGGGCCAGGCGGTGCAGAACATGAACCTGATGTGCGGCCTGGATGAGACGTGCGGGCTGAAGTAGTGTCGGGGATGCAGATCGTGCTTGGTGATCGAGGAGCTACCATGACTGCGCTGACCAAACCCATCCTGGTCCTCAAAATCGGCGGCAACCAGGTGGAAGACGAGGTGTTCCTGGCCGGGTTCGTCCAGGCGGTCAAGGGACTGCTTGCGGAGTACGCGGTCGTCGTCGTCCACGGCGGCGGCAAGGAAATCGGCGAGATCCACGAACGGTTGGGCGTTTCGTTCGAAACGGTCGAGGGGCTGCGGGCCACCAGTGAGGACAGCCTGCGCCTGGTGGAGATGGCCCTTAACGGCAGCGTTAATACCCGCCTGGTACGCTGGCTGGTCAACGGCGGGGTGGATGCGTTGGGACTGAGTGGTGTCGACCTGGCCCTGATCCGGGTGACCCCTCTTCTGATCAACGGGCGCAGCCTGGGCCGGGTGGGCCAGGTGAGGACGGTCAACGGCGAAGCGCTACTGCAGTTGTTGGACCTGGGGCTGACGCCGGTGGTGTCGCCGGTCTCTTTGGGCGAGGACGGGCTGGCATATAACGTCAACGCCGATCACGCGGCAGCCGGCATCGCCCGGGCGGTCGAGGCCGCACGCCTCATCTTCGTCAGCAACGTGCCCGGGGTTCAGGTGGCGGGGCGGACCGTGCGGGCTTTGACACCCGGCCAGGTTGAAGGCCTGATCAGCGACGGCGTGGTCACCGGCGGCATGATCCCCAAGCTGCGCTCGGCGCTGGAGACGGTGGCGAGCGGAGTAGCGCAGGCGGTGATCACCGACCTCGTAGGACTGGCGAGCGGCGGCGGGACGACTGTGATAAGGCAAGACTGAACGGAGGCAATCCATGACGGCAGATTCAGCAACTGAGATGAGCTCTCAGAACGTAATGTCCCTGGAAAAGAAGTATGTGCTGGGCACCTACGCGCGGGCGCCGTTCGTGCTGGACCACGGCGAGGGCTGCTGGGTCTACGACACGGACGGCAAGGCCTACCTGGACTGTGTCGCGGGAATTGCGGTCAACGCCCTGGGCTATGGCGACGCCGGCCTGGAGGCAGCGCTGATCGAGCAGGCGAGCAAACTGTGGCACGTCTCGAATCTATATTCCACGGCGCCCCAGGTCCGCCTGGCCGAGCAGCTTTGCGAGAAGAGTTTCGCCGATAAGGTTTTCTTCTGCAATTCCGGCACCGAGGCGAACGAGGCGGCCTTCAAGTTCGCCCGCAAGTGGGCCGGCACGTGCCTGGGCGCCGACAAACACGTCATCGTCGCCTTCACCGGCGCGTTTCATGGCCGCACCTACGGCGCCCTCAGCGCCACGCCCAAGGAGAAATACCAGGCGCCGTTCCGGCCACTGCTGCCGGGCATTCAGATTGCGCCCTTCAACGATCTGGCCGGTACCGCCAAAATGATGAATGACGCGGTATGCGCGGTGATCGTGGAGCCGGTGCAGGGCGAGGGCGGAGTGTTCCCGGCCGATCCGGAGTTTCTGCAGGGGGTGCGCGCTCTGTGCAATCGCTACAACGCCCTGCTGATCTTCGACGAAGTGCAGTGCGGCATGGGGCGAACCGGGACGCTGTGGGCCTATGAGGGTTATGGGGTCACGCCGGACATGCTCACCACCGCCAAACCACTGGCCGGCGGCCTGCCGATGGGCGCCGTGCTGATGTCGCAGCGGGTGGCGGACGTTATGCGCCCGGGTGACCACGGCAGCACCTTCGCCGGCTCGCCGCTAGTTGCCAGCGTTGCCGAGATATTGGTTAGGCGCGTGTCTGACCCGCAGTTCCTGGCCTGCGTGGCGGAGAGCAGCCGCTATTTGCTGGACCGGCTGCAGGCCGCGGACCTGCCCCATGTCACTGAGATCCGGGCGCGCGGTCTGATGGTCGGGCTGGATGTGGATGTGGCGGCCGGCAGTGCGATCAACGCCGCTTATAGCCAGGGCCTGATCGTCACCAGCGCCGGCCCGCAGACTCTCCGCCTGCTGCCGCCGCTGATCATCACGCCGAAAGAGATCGACATGGCGGTGGAACGCCTGGGGGCCGCGCTGCGCTCTCTGTGAGGACGGGACATTCTGCTCTTGTTGAGGTCTAGATGAAAACGACCATCCGGCAGGCGACTGAAGCGGATATCGAAGGCATACTGAAGATCGTCAATCACTACGCGGCCGAGAACCTCATGCTGCCGCGCACTGCGGAACAGGTGCGCCGTGTCCTGGCGCATTTCCTGGTGGCCGAGCAGGCCGGCGCGGTGGTGGGCTGTGGATCTCTTGTGCAGCTAACGCCACAGTTGACCGAATTGCGCTCCCTGGCGGTTGCCGCGGACCAGCGCGGCACCGGCCTGGGCCGCCGGTTGGTCGAGGCCCTTGTTGAGCGGGCGCGCGCGGCGGGCTACGACCAGCTCTGCGCCTTGACTCTGCAGGAAGGCTTCTTCAATAGCCTGGGTTTCGCCACGGTCGATCGCTTGGCGGTTTCGCCCAAGATCTGGACCGAATGCATCTATTGTCCGAAGTTCGATCACTGCGATGAGATCGCCGTCCTGATGAACTTGACCGAGGGTGAGACCGTGACGGCGGAGCGGGGCTCAGACGTGAGCCTGGGCCTCTGGCAGCAATTGAAGGTCAGCCGGATGATCAACCGATAATGGCGGGACCTGCCGCCCAGCCCCGGTGTCTGAGGCTAGGAATCGGCGGTAAAGCCCAACGATGTAGGCTGGAGGTATAGGGATGACCCACACAGTACGCGTTGCTCTGGTGGGACTGGGGAACGTCGGGCGGGCGCTTCTCGACCTGATGATCAGTAAGGCGGGAACGCTGCGCGATCAGTACGGCCTCGAGCTGGTACTCACTGGGGCGGCGGATTCGAGCGGGGCAGTGCTGGACGCGCAGGGCCTGGCACCCGGCGAGTTGCGCGCTCACAAGAGCAGCGGCGGGGGCGCCGGCAACTACCGGGGCGGCCAGGCGGGGATGAGCGCGCCGCAGATGGTCGAACTGGTGGCTGCCGACGTGCTGGTGGAGGCTGCTGCCGTCAATCTACAAAATGGACAGCCGGGGCTGGATTGCGCGCGGGCCGCTTTGCGCCGGGGCATCGGGGTGGTGCTGGCCGACAAGGGGCCGCTGGTCCATGCCTTCGGCGAGCTGACTGCGGCGGCGAAGGCCGCGCGCTTCGGGCTGGCCTATAGCGCGACCGTCTGCGGGGCGCTGCCGGTGGTCAACATCGGGCAACGCGACCTGGTGGCCTGCGACGTACGCCTAGTGCGCGGTATTTTTAACTCAACCAGCAATTCGATCCTCCAGGCTATGGCCGGCGGGGGCAGTTACGAGCAGGCCTTGCGCCAGGCGCAGCTCGATGGCATCGCGGAGGCCGACCCATCCCTGGATGTCGAGGGCTGGGACACCGCCAACAAGCTGGTTATTATCACCAACAGCATCCTGGGCCAGCCGGCCACCCTGGCCGACGTCCAGCCTGTTGTGGGCATCACCAAGATCAGCGCGGCCGAGATACACGAGCGCGCCGCGTTGGGCCAGGTGGTGAAGCTGGTCGCCACCGCCGAGCGCGAGAACGGGCGCTACGCGCTGTCAGTGCAGCCCGAATGGCTGCCGCTGAACGAGTTCCTGGCCGGCGTTACCGGCTGGGAGATGGGCATCGTGTTCGATACCGATATTATGGGCTTGCAGCAGTTCAAGGTCGACGAACGCGGCCCTGTGCCGACGGCCGCGGCCGTGCTGCGCGATGTGATCAACCTGGCCGCAAAACCGGCCAGCTGACCGGTCGACAAACTCAGGAACCACCACACCAATGGAGTCACAATGTCACCCGCGAAGAAAGTTTCCGTTAAGAAGGTCGTCCTCGCCTATTCGGGCGGGCTGGATACGTCCTGCATCGTGCCGTGGCTGGTCGAGAACTACGGCTGTGAGGTCGTCTGCTTCTGCGCCAACCTGGGACAGGAAGAAGAGTTGTCCGGGCTCGAGGCGAAGGCCATCGCCTCCGGCGCCAGCAAGATTTACATCGAGGACCTGCGCGAGGAGTTCGTCACCGAGTATATTTACCCAACCCTCAAGGCCGGGGCGACCTACGAGCGCGAATACTTGCTGGGCACGAGTTTTGCCCGCCCGCTGATTGCCAAGCGCATGGTCGAGATCGCGGAGCTTGAGGGAGCGGACGCAGTGGCGCACGGTGCAACCGGCAAAGGCAACGACCAGGTGCGCTTCGAGCTGACCGTGATGGCCCTTAATCCCAAGCTGAAGATTATCGCCCCCTGGCGGGAGTGGGACATTCGCAGCCGCGAGGATGCGTTGAAGTACGCCGCGGCGCACAATGTGCCGGTGACGGCGACCATCAAGTCGATCTACAGCCGGGACCGCAACCTCTGGCACCTGAGCCACGAGGGCGGCGGCCTGGAGGATCCCTGGCACGAACCGACCGAGGATATGTTCCAGTTGAGCGAGAGCGCAGAATGTGCGCCGGACGCCGCCGAGTACGTCGAGATCTATTTCGAGCAAGGCATCCCCAAGCGCATCGACGGCGCCGCATACGGCCCGGTCGAGATCGTGGACAAGCTGAATGCGCTCGGCGGCAAGCACGGCGTGGGCCGGGTGGACATCGTGGAGAACCGGCTGGTGGGCATGAAGTCGCGCGGCGTGTACGAGACGCCGGGCGGCACGCTGCTGTACCGGGCCCATGAGGGGTTGGAACAGATCTGCCTGGACAAGCAGACGCTGCAGTACAAGCAGGTGATCGCGCTTAAGTACGCCGAGCTGGTCTACAACGGTATGTGGTTCACCCCGCTGCGCCAGGCGCTGGACGCCTTCATGGACATTACCCAACGGCACGTGACCGGTACGACGCGGCTGAAGCTGTACAAGGGCAGCATCACGATGGTCGGCCGCAAGTCGCCCTACAGCCTCTACCGCGAGGACTACGCCACCTTTGGCGAGGAAGACGTCTACAATCAGGCGGATGCGGAAGGCTTCATCAAGCTTTTCGGCCTGCCGTTGAAGGTCGCGGCGATGCTGGACATCGAGGGCAGCGGCCGTGGGAAGTACGGCTCGCCGGACTATTCCGAGTTCAAGCGCGACTGATTGCCGGCATGCCCTTTGCTACGTAGTAACGGCTTCGCCTGTACCTGCCGTTACTACGTAGCCCCAGCGTCTCAAAGGCAGGACACTTAATGCTCAACTATACCCCGCCTGGGTTTCGCTTTGCCGGCGTCGCCTGTGGGCTGAAGAAGAGCGGCGCCGCGGACCTGGCATTAGTGGTCAGTGACCGGCCGTGTAGCGCGGCTGCCACCTTCACGCGCAATCGCTTCGCGGCCGCACCGGTCCTGTATGACAAGGCGTTGCTGTCCGAGAGACCGGCCGGTCTCAGGGCGGTGGTAATCAACGCCGGGATCGCGAACGCTTGCACCGGGGACGCAGGGTTGGATGACGCCGCCGGCATGGCCACTACCGCCGAAGGCATTCTGCGCCTGCCGCCACGCAGTTGCGCTGTGATGTCCACGGGGGTGATAGGCCCGCGATTGCCGCTGGATAAGGTGGAGGCCGGCATCCGCCTGGGCGCGGATGACTTGACCGAGGCCGGCTGGCAGGACGCTGCGCACGCGATCATGACCACTGACACGCGCCCGAAGACCGCCTTCCGCAAGGTGGGCCAGGCGCTGCTGTTCGGCATGGCTAAGGGCGCAGGCATGATCCACCCGAACATGGCGACCATGTTATCGGTCATCGTCACTGACGCTGCATTGGCGCCCGGCGCGCTCGGCGATATGCTGCGCCGGGCGGTAGATGCGAGTTTCAACAGCATCAGCGTGGACGGCGATACCAGCACGAATGACACGGTGATGGTGCTGGCAAATGGGACCGCGGGCGAGGTCGATGCGCAGACCTTTGCGGCTGCGCTGGCCGATCTCTGCACGGACCTGGCACAGCAGATCGTGCGCGATGGCGAAGGCGCGACTCGCTTCATCACGGTGCGTGTCGAGGGCGCCGCGTCGGAGAGCGATGCCCGCCTGGCGGCCAAAGCGGTGGCTAACTCGCCACTGGTCAAGACTGCTTTCTACGGCGGCGATGCTAACTGGGGACGCATTTTGGCCGCGGTCGGCTACTCCGGCGCCGCGGTAGACCCGGCAAAAGCCGGGCTATGGATTGCGCCGGGAACGGGCCGGCCGGCCAACGGGCGGGCCGGCGAGAGCGAGAGCAGGAAAAAGGGCGACGTCGACAGCGGCTATTTCTCGCCCCTGCCGGCTCCCTCCTCTTCACATGTGCTTCAGTTGGTGGCCGGCGGACAGCCGTTGGCCTATTCAGAAGAAGAGGCCAGCTCGATCTTTGGCGAGGCGGAGATCGCGGTTACGGTCAGACTGGGCCTGGGGCAGGGTGTGGCGACCGTCTGGACGTGTGACCTGAGCCACGCCTACGTCGATATCAACGGGCATTACCGGACTTAGCGAGGTATCTATGTCGCCACTCTGGGGGGGCCGCTTCACCGGCGCCACCGATCCCAACATGGCTCGTTTCAATACATCGCTGCCGTTCGACTGGCGGCTCTGGGAGGCGGACATTGCCGGTTCGCTGGCCTGGGCGCGCGCCATCTGTGGGGCCGGGCTGCTGACGTTGGAGGAACGGGACCAGATCACGGCCGGGCTGGAGGCGCTGCGGGCAGAGATCGCGGCTCAGCCGGCGGCTTTTGCCGGGGCGATCGATGAGGACATTCACAGCTTCATAGAGCGACGGCTCACCGAGAGCATAGGGCCGGTAGCCGGCAAGCTGCACACCGGGCGCAGCCGCAACGACCAGGTAGCGACCGATGTGCGTTTGTGGCTGAGGGAGGCGGGAGCGCAGTTGGACGGGGCCTTGGGCGCCCTGATCGCCGCGGCTGCCGAGCGCGCCGCGGCCGAGATCGACGTCCTCATGCCGGGCTACACCCACGTGCAACCGGCGCAGCCTGTGCGCTGGAGCCATTGGTTGCTGAGCCACGCCTGGGCCTGGCAGCGCGATCGCGCGCGCCTGGCCGATCTTCTGGCGCGGGCTGACGTGATGCCGCTGGGCGCGGGCGCGCTCGCCGGCTGTCCGTTTCCCATCGATCGGATCGCGCTGGCCGCCGGCCTGGGCTTTGCCTCGGCCAGCCCGAACAGCATGGATGCGGTCAGCGACCGCGACTTTGTGGCAGAGTTCCTGTTCTGGGGCGCTCTATTGGCGACCCATCTCAGCCGCTGGGCTGAGGACCTGATCCAGTGGAGCAGCCGCGAATATGGCTTCGTGGAACTCGCTGACGCCTACAGCACAGGCTCCAGTTTGATGCCACAGAAGAAAAACCCGGACGCCCTGGAATTGCTGCGCGGCAAGGCAGGCCGTTTGCAGGGTCACCTGGCAGGGCTGCTGGCGACCCTCAAGGCCCTGCCCAGCACCTACGACAAGGACCTGCAGGAAGACAAGGAACCGCTGTTTGACACCAGCGACACCCTGACCCTCGCCTTACCCATCACGCAAGGCGTGCTCGAAACCCTGACCATTCATCCCGAACGCATGCGGGCCGCCCTTGGCGATGAGCTCCTGGCTACGGACCTGGCCGATGCCCTGGTGCGGGCCGGGGTGCCCTTCCGCGAGAGCCATCACCTGGTCGGGCGAGCGGTGCGGCGAGCCGAGGAGTTGGGGTGCCGGCTGCGCGACCTGCCGTTGGTCGATCTGCAGGCGATCAGCCCGAGGTTCACGGCCGAAATGGCCGGCGTGTGGGATTTCGAGCGCTCGGTAGAGCAGCGCCAGGCCAGCGGGGGCACGGCGCGCGCAGCGGTGGAAGCGCAGATCGCGGCGCTGACAGCGGCGTCAAAGGATCAGGGATAGCGCTCTTGCCCCGGCGATCGCCCCAGGTGGCGCCGCGCGCCTGGGGCCTATCGCTCGTCTGCCGGGTCTGCCGTTTTTCCGGCCGGGTCGTCCGTCTTTCCCGTTGCATCGGCCGGCCGGCCTGCGTCCCTAACGAAGAGCCTTCGCCTGGCTGGGGGCCTTTGTCGCTGCTCACCCGCAATGGGCAACTCCGTTGCATGCCACAGATCGTAGAACGAGAACCATTGCTGCGGGTTGCTGCGGATGAACTCTTCGAGGTAGCTGATGCAGCGCAAGGTCAGGCTTTCCTCTGTATCTACGGCCGGGTCCGGGATGATCGGCGGGCGGATATCGATGCATAGCTCCCAGTTGCGCCGGCGATAGACCCGCGCGGGATAGAGCCACGCGCCCGTGCGTAGCGCTAGTTTGGCATGCCCGTCGGGCATATGGCAGGGCTCGCCGAAGAAGGGCAGGACGGGGCCCTTTCCGGTCACGTCTCGATCGGCCAACAAGGCGGTGAAGCGCCCGCGGCGCAATGCATCCTCCAGTTTGGCGAGCGCACCCCCTACCGGCACGACCTCCATGCTGCCCTCCTGCCGGCTGCGCACGAAGATCTGGTCGATGCGCTGGTCTTTATGCGGCAGAGCCACAACGGTCAGCGGGATACCGCGCATGCCCAGGTAAGCGCCGCCCAACTCCCAACTCCCCATGTGTACGGTGACGTAAATGCCCCCTTTGCCGGCATCCATCGCACCCTGCAGGTACTCTAGCCCGCGGCACTCACGGACGAAACGATGCATGTTGGACCGGTCCATCAGCGGGATACGGAAGAAATCTACGATGGAGTAGGCGAAGTTGCGGAACGCGAGACGTGCATCGCGCCAACGCCGGAACCAACTGGTCTCGGGCGGCAGCACGTGGTTGAGGTTCGCATAGATTCCGCGCCGGGAGCGACGGCTAAAGACGAAGTTAACCTCGCCGAGCGTTCCGGCCACAAAGTAGACCAACCATAGTGGCAGGCGGGCAACCAGCCAGATGCCGACGCGATACAGATAATAGTGTTCCATCTACCTCGCCAGGCGGTCCCAGGGTATGGCCGCGATGATGATCAGGCTGCCCAGGTAGAACAGGGCAGCCGTGCGATGCGGGTTGCCGCCCACTCCCTTACGGCTCCGGCTGTAGCCCACGTGCGCCAGTCCAAGGGCCAGCAGCATCAGTACGGGGTGTTCGATGCCGAAAAAGAGGCTTTGCCCGGCGGCTGCCGCAGCACCAGTGATTGTGGCGAAGCGGCGCTCGCCGAACCACAAGATCAGGCCGAGCAGCACCTGGATGTCTATGCTCATAGTATAGAACATGCCTATCTGGCGGTCCAGATTGCCATAGGCTTGCTTTTGCTGCCAGGCGGCGAAGGGGCTTTGATCAGCGCGGCGACCGCTGCCACCAGCAGCACCCAGCGCCAGATCGATTGGAGCGTCAATACGACAGGCACGGCAGAACTCCTCTGAGTGACCGCCGCGCACCGGCAGACGACGACGGCGGCAGTGGATGGCGAGACCAAAATGCGATCAGGCGCCCGTGTCGCCTGCGGCGCCAGACAGCGACCCCAGCAGCCCGTCCAGCCAGGCTATCTCGGCCCGGATCAGGGTCAGGTGATGGTCGAGCACGAGCCGGACGGGACGCGTCTCACCTTCGCTGGATTGCACGCGCTCCTGAATGGCGAGGAGACGCGTTAGCTGCGCCTCGACCTGAGCGCGTTTTTCCGCCAGGCACGCGCTCAGCTCGGCGTCAGGCAACTCGCCCATGAAGGCCAGCCCGACCTCGTCCGCGTAGGTCGGCGGAGTATAGCCACGCAGGTTAGCCCGCAGCAGCTCGAAGAAGTAGTTCTCCCCTTGGGGGGTGATCTCGTACACACGCCGCTGCGGCCGGTTGCCCACCTGTTCCTGATGGGTTTGCACGTAGCCGTCGGCTGCCAGGCGGTCGAGAAGGTAGTACGCCGTGGGCGCTTTCAGATTGGTGATGAAGTCGAAGTGGCGCTCCAGAAACTCATTGAGCTGGTAGCCGTACATCTTCTGAGCCCGCAGCACGCCGAGCAAGAGGAGCTGTCGTTCCATAGCAAGGTGCCTTTCGGACGGTTGAATAATCAGGCGTGAGGAACTTGTAGCACGTCGAAAGACTTCTGTCAAGAAGGGCGTCGGTTTTTGACACCGGGCGCAATACTGCGTATACTATCTTTCGCTCCTGGGGCTGTAGCTCAGCTGGGAGAGCGCTACAATCGCACTGTAGAGGTAAGGGGTTCGAGTCCCCTCAGCTCCACTGGTTACCAACTGGATAGTCGGCGTCGAACGGAAGTAGTAGGCCAGCTCTGCAGAGAACGGGGAACAGGTGAAAACCCCGCACGTGGACCGGAGCCCACGCGGCCGAACTCGTCCGGGAGCCATGGGTACGCCCGTTATAGCGTAGGCCAAGTGGCCGGTTTGTGTTTCATCCGGGGCTGTAGCTCAATTGGGAGAGCGCCTCAATGGCATTGAGGAGGTAAGGGGTTCGAATCCCCTCAGCTCCACTAACCGGCAACCAGGGTGGTACCGCGGAGTCCCCTTCGTCCCTGTGTCGAAGGGGACTTTTGTGTTCCCGGAGATCGACTATGGCATCCATTCGGAGAGCGGCCGGGCGACCTGAAAGTATCTACCTGCCTATCCTGCCCGCCGAGGGCGAGCTCCATGTGCGCACTGCCGGCCGGCCGGCGTCACCGCCGTTGTTGCTGCTCCACGGCTCGGGACCGGACGTGACCTGGCGGACCTGGGAGCCGCAGATGGAAGCCTTCGGCCAGGTGCGGCGCGTGTATGCCCCGGACTGGCCCGGTTGGGGCGAGTCCGTTGGGCAGCGGCCGGTGGGACCGGATGAGTGGGCGCCAGGAGCATTCGTACAGGTGGCGCTCTCCTGCATAGACACGCTGGACGTGGCACAGGCGAGTGTGGGCGGTGTCTCGTTCGGCGGATATATCGCGCTGGAGCTGGCCCTGGCTGCCCCTGAGCGCGTGGACAAGTTGCTGCTCGTGGATGCGGCGGTGCCGCTTGATGGGGTTGAGGCGGGCCGGTATGCGCTGGTCACGCAGCCTGTCTGCCTGTTCTGGGCAGATCAGGACCCGCTCATCCCCGTGCAGCGTGGCCGGACGCTGGCCCGGGCGCTGCCGCACTGCGAACTGCATATCTTGCCCGGCAGCACGCACTGGCCGCAACATCTGCATCCCGAAGAGTTTAACGAGCTCGCGTTGGAGTTCTTGAAGCGGAAATAGCACTGGAGCACTTATGGCCGAGAAACACGACAAGTATATTCCTCAAGACATCGAACCCAAATGGCATCGTCTGTGGGAGGAGAGTGGCCTGTACGCCACGCATGAGGAGACGGAGCGGCGGAAATTCTACTTTCTGACCATGCTCCCGTATCCCTCGGGTGACCTGCACATCGGCCATTGGTACGCGATGACGCCCTCCGACGCAGCGGCGCGCTATCAACGCATGCGCGGTCAGAATGTCTTCTTCCCGATCGGTTTCGATGCGTTCGGTTTGCCGGCCGAGAACGCAGCGATCAAACACGGCCTGCAGCCGTACAAGTGGACCATGTCCAACATCGAGCGCATGCGCGGCCAGTTGCGCAGCATGGGCGCGATGTGGGCCTGGGACCACGAAGCCTTGAGCTGCGACCCGCAGTATTACAAGTGGACGCAGTGGTTCTTCCGTAAGCTGTACGACATGGGTTTGGCCTACCGCAAGTACGCGCCGGTGGATTTCTGCCCGACCTGCAACACGACCCTGGCGCGCGAGCAGGTATGGGGCGAAGACCGCCATTGCGAGCGCTGCGGCACGCCGGTGATCAAGAAGGAACTGAACCAATGGTTCTTCAAGATCACGGACTATGCGGACGAATTGCTGGATTTCAGTGGCATCGATTGGCCAGAACGCATCCGGGTGATGCAGACGAACTGGATCGGCCGCAGCGAAGGTGCCGAGGTCACATTCAGGGCCCTAGGGGCGGACCCTGGGCGATCGCCCGAACAGGGCGACGACATGGTGGTCTTTACCACCCGGCCGGACACTCTGTGGGGCGTCACGTTCATGGTGCTGGCGCCCGAGCATCCGCTGGTTGACAAGCTGACCCCCGATGTCTACCGAGAGGCGGTCGAGGCTTACAAGTTCCAGGCGGGGCGCCAGACCGAGATCGAGCGCACGTCAACGGACAAGGAAAAGACCGGCGTCTTCACCGGAGCGTACGCGGTGAATCCCGTCAACGGCCGTCGCGTCCCGATCTGGATCGCGGACTACGTGCTCATGACCTACGGCACCGGGGCGATCATGGCCGTGCCGGCGCATGACGAGCGCGACTTTGCCTTTGCCCTCAAATTCGGCCTGCCGATCCTGCCTGTCATCGAGCGACCGGACCGGGCGGCCAAGAGCTACCTGATGAAGGGCACCTGCGATGCGGATACCGGGGCAGCCCTGCGGGCCGCGTTGATCCCATACGAGGAGCGCGACGGCTCACTGTATGTGCAGATGACGGCCGACCGGCTGGATGACTACGTCAATATCGTCCGCGCGCACCTGGTCAAGGGTAGCTGGAACGAGGTGGTTGGTACGGGGTGGGTGTTCATTTTCGAACACGGAGTGAAACGCTTCGACTCGCTCGAAGCGGGCGAGCAGATCCTGAGCCGCTGCAAAGAGATCGAGCCTGGCGTGCGGGCAGCGCGCAGCTTGATGGAAATGTTGTGGGGCCAGCCCTTCTACCGCGATGTGCTGTTCCACTCGGAATACGGCACGATGATCAACTCCGGCGAGTTCAGCGGCACACCGGGCGAGGTGGCTAAGCAGAAAGTGAGCGACTGGCTGAGCCAGCGCGGGGATGGCAAGCAGGCGGTCAACTACCGCTTGCGCGATTGGCTGATCAGCCGGCAGCGTTACTGGGGCGCGCCGATCCCCATGATCTACTGCCCGGACTGCGGCATCGTGCCGGTGCCGTATGAGGATCTGCCGGTCATGTTGCCGACTGACCTGGAAATCCCGACTACTGGCGAAAACGCGCTGAAGTTTTCACCCGAGTTCCTGCATGTCAAGTGCCCTCAATGCGGCGGCGACGCGGAGCGCGAGACTGACACGATGGACACCTTTATGTGCTCCTCGTGGTACCAGTATGCTTATGTCACGCCCTATTGGAAGGCCGGCCAAAAGCTGAGCGCGGATGATACGCCGTGGGACCCACGGGAAGGGCGCTACTGGCTCCCGGTCGACCAATATACTGGCGGCCCCGAGCATGCGACGATGCATCTGCTGTACACGCGCTTTTTCACGAAGGCCATGCGCGACATGGGCCTGGTCCAATTCGGCGAGCCGATGTTGCGTCTGTATAACCAGGGCATCATCCTCGGGCCGGACGGCAACCGGATGAGCAAGAGCCGAGGCAACGTGGTCGCGCCCGACGAATGGGTAGCGAAGTACGGTGCAGATGCGGTGCGAGCTTACCTGATGTTCATCGGCCCCTGGGATATGGGCGGGCCGTGGAACTTCCAGGGCATCGAGGGTGTGAGCCGTTTCCTGGACAGGGTGTGGAACCTGGTCATCGAGGCGGGGACGGGCGAGCGGCGAGCGGCGACCGGCAACGATGATCTTGAGACCCAGACCCGGGAATTGCGCCACCTGACGCACAGCACGCTGAAGAAGGTGACCGAGGATATCGGGGCTTTCAAGTTCAACACCATGCTCGCGGCGCTCATGGAGTTTAATAACTACCTCATCAAGACGCGCGATAGCGCGGTGGCCGGAACGCCGGCCTGGGACGAAGCCATCGAGACGCTGATTTTGATGACGGCGCCGTCCATGCCGCACATCAGCGAGGAGCTGTGGCAACGACGGCACGGCCACGGGAAATACCGGGCGCAAGATAGCGTCCACGTGCAGCCCTGGCCGGCCTGGGACCCTGAACTGGCCAAGGCCGAGACGGTCACGCTGGTCGTTCAGGTGAACGGCAAGTTGCGCGACAAGGTCGAGGCCGATGCCGGGGTGAGTGAAGCCCAGGCGCGGGAACTGGCGTTGGCCAGCCCGTCGATCCAGCGCTGGTTGGAAGGCAAGACGGTGCAGAAGGTGATCTTTGCCGGCGGCAAGCTGGTGAACATCGTGGCAAAGTGAAAACCTAAAGTCATGCCAGGCTGCATGGGCCTGGCATGTTTTTATGGTAAGCTAAATTGGACTTCCGAATTGGACACGTTGCGGAAGTCTGCCTTAGAAAGGCCATTTTGCCTGGCAAGCCCGTTTGACAATTACCCACAAACTGGCTAGAATAGTGTTACCTCTCACACAGGTACCCCTCGGTTCGGAGTTGTTTCCGTATGCCAGAGATCATCGTCGCCAACGCTGCACCGGCTGCCATCGGGCCATACAGTCAGGCTGTACGCGCGGGCGAGTTCGTTTTCACATCAGGGCAGTTGGGTATCGACCCCGTCACAAGGACCCTGCGGCCAGACGTCATCCCCCAAACCGAACAGGCGTTGGACAACCTCGCGGCCGTCTTGGCTGCGGCCGGTTGCACCTTCGCCGACGTGGTAAAGACCACGATTTTCGTCACCGATCTGGCGCATTTCCAGGCCATCAATACCGCCTACGGCGCGCGCTTCAAAGGGAATCCTCCGGCGCGCTCCACCGTCCAGGTGGCTGCCCTGCCGCTGGGCGGGCTGGTTGAGTTCGAGATGGTGGCCTACGCCCCTGTCAGGGCCGCAGGCTGATTTCCAGAAGATAAACTCTGTACCGGAGAGTTCAATGCCGTCCTCCCACGGCGCGTCAAAGCAGGCTGATGGTCTCTGGCACAACCCATGGTATCCGGTCGCTCCGGCGGCCGTAAAAGTCCCTGGTGGCTCTGTCACGCGTTATCTCCCCATCGCCTCCTGGAACCGGGATTTCTCGCCGGCATCTACGCATCCTGGCACGCATGCCCCAGTGCCGGGCGCGCCGCCGGTTGTCGCAGGGAGTCTCGTCGGTTCCTGACGCGCCCCAACTACGGCCGTAAGGTGCTGAGGCACACGGTTGTGTCCGGCGCCTGGTTATACTTCACGGCAATCTTTATTGGAGAAGGAGTCATCATTCTCATGGACGACCTGGACACGCTGCAGCCAGCCCCGGCTGCCGGGGAAGTCAATCCCATGGAGGCGCTGTTGGCCGACTCTGTGGTCTTCCGCCAACTGCATTCGGGTGACATCGTGGATGGGACCATCGTGAATGTCAGCCCGCGGGAGATCCTCGTCGACATCGGCTATAAGGCCGATGCTCTCGTGGATAACCGCGAGCTGGAACGGCTGGACAAGGACTATCTCGCAAGCCTGTCCGCCGGCGAGCCGGTTGTGGCCTACGTGCTACAGCCTGAGGACAAGGACGGAAACGTCATCATCTCGCTGCTGCGTGCCCAGCAGGAGCAAGATTGGCGGCAGGCGGATGAGCTGCTCAAATCGCAGGAAGTGTTCGAAGGCGTGGTGACCGGCTACAATCGCGGCGGCGTGATCGTGCGCGTCGGTCGCGTGCGCGGCTTCGTTCCGGCCTCGCAACTCTCGGACCGCTGGCATGCCCAGCAGGACGACGGCGGCGATCCTGAGCAGCGCTGGACGCGGCTGACGGGCCAGAATATGCAGTTGAAGGTCGTTGAGCTGGACCGCCGGCGCAATCGGCTGATCCTCTCCGAGCGCGCCGCCATGCGTGAGTGGCGGAAGACGCGCAAGGACCGGCTTCTCTCTGAACTGCATCCTGGCGATGTGCTGAAGGGAATGGTCACCAGTATCGCCCCCTTTGGTGCCTTTGTAGACCTGGGCGGAGCGGACGGTCTGATCCACCTTTCTGAGTTGGCCTGGCATCGGGTAGAGCACCCGAGCGAAGTCGTGCAGGTGGGCCAGGAAGTGGAGGTGTACGTGCTCAACATCGATGAAGAGCGCAAGCGCATCGGTCTGAGCCTGCGCCGGTTGACTCCCGAACCGTGGACCACCGTGAGTGAAGTGTACACCGTGGGCCAGGTCGTGGATGCCGTCATCACCAAACTGACCAACTTCGGGGCATTCGCCAAGATCAATGACTCGATCGAGGGCTTGATCCATATCTCCGAACTGGCCGATCATCGCGTGGCCCATCCCAAGGAAATCGTGCACGAGGGCGAGCCGGTGCAGGTGCGGATCATCCGCATCGACCCGCAGCGCCGGCGCATTGGGCTGAGCATGCGCCAGAACTCCGAGGACGGTTACGTCGAATTTGACTGGCGCGCCGAAGCACAGGCTGCTCTGCAAGATGAGGAGTCTGTAGATTCCGAACCTGCGCTCGAGCTGAACTAAACCGCCCGACTGCGGAAGATCCCACATCAGCATCTTGAGAGGCCCGGCCGCAAGCTGGGCCTCTCTGCGTGCCCGGCGCATACGTCCATACGTCGGCCGTCATACGTCGTCACCACAGAAAGGCCTGACTTCTGCTGATCGGGCTCACGGAAGCCTGCTTACGACGCATTTTGACGCTTATGATATAATGTCGGTCAGGGTCGAGCGTCAGATGGGGCGTATGAAACGAGTTTACGTTTTTCAACACAGATCTACGTAGCTGTCTCTTGGTACTATCAGGC
>JADGQF010000057.1 GCA_017882045.1 Anaerolineales bacterium | reverse complement strand
GCGTGCGGGCCGCACGCAGCCAGGCACCCAGCCGGTCCGGTCGCTAAGGGATAGTTTACGCCCGCCTCCCCGATCATCCCGTTAGCTCAGTTCCAGTTCTTCAGTTCCAGCCAGGCGTCCGGCACCCAGCGCCGGGGACAACGACTGAGGTAGATCGGAAAGCTCTCATGTGGAAGAGCGCTCGAAACGACCATGGGCGGCTTCTTGCTTCTTCAGCACGAATGGCTAGTGACGGCAAAACCGTGTAAACTGGCCCACTGTCGCGGCCGAAATCATCGTCAAGAGAGTGGTGGTCGCGCTCCTGTTCGGCCTGATGCACCTCGCGCCCGGCAAGCCGGCCATCGTTGCGGTGGACGTGCTCGGCGTGGTGGTCGACGGCCTGATCTACGGCGCGATCTTTGCCGGGGCCGCAACCTGTACGTTTCCTGGCTGGCGCACTTCGCCGCCGACGTGGCCGGCCTCGGGCTGCTGCTGCTGTTGCGCTGACGAAGGTTGCGCCCGGCAAACAAACACGGGCGGGGGTACGAGAGGATGGGCATCCTCTCGTACCCCCCGCCCGTGCTATTGTGGGGAGAAGACCGGGGCGATCCTAGCGGCGGGCCAGCACCCTCGGCGGCGCGAGGGTCGCCGGCCAGCCGAAGCTGAAGACAAGCTGCGCTGCCTCATCCCGCTCGTACAGCGTGGGCCAGGGACGCTGGTGCTCTCCCGTGTAGTTGGCCAGCGGGCGGATCAGGCGGTTGTTCTCCTGCTGCTCCCAGACATGGGCGGCCCAGCCTGCTATGCGGCTCATGGCGAACAGGCAGGTGAAAGCGTCGACCGAGATGCCAAGCGAGTACAGCAGCGGCGCCGAGTAGAAGTCCACGTTGGCGCTCAGGTTGCGCTCACGGAAGTAGGGGTCCTGCAAGGCGACCGTCTCCAGCGTGCGGGCGATGTCGTACCAGCGGCGCTGGCCGGTCGCGTCGACCATCGTCTCCAGGTTGCGCATCAGCGGCGCGGCGCGCGGGTCACGCACCTTGTAGACGCGGTGGCCCATGCCCATCACCTTGCGCCCCTGGCCCCGAATGCTGCGGAACCACGGCTCGACGTCCTCGACGGAGTCGATCTCCATGAACTGCAGCATCGCCCCCTCGACCGCCCGCCCGTGCAACGGCCCTTTGAGCGTGCCCAACGCCGAAGTGATGGCCGAGTGCAGGTCCGCCTCGGTCGAGGTGGTGACGCGCGCCGCGAAGGTCGAGGCATTGAGCTCGTGTTCGGCCAGCAACAGCAAGTACTGATCCAGCGCCTTGGTCGCCGCCGGTTGCGGTTCCTCGCCCGTCAGCATCCACAGGAAATTGGCCGTGTGGTCCAGGTCGGCGCGCGGCTCGATCGGGTAACGGCCGCGGCGCAGGCGCTCGAAGGCCGCCAGCACGACGGCAATCTGCCCGAGCAGGCGATAGGCCTTGCGCCGGAAGGCTTTCGGCGAAGAGTCCTCCGAGTCGGGATCGTAGAGGGCGAGTTGCGACACCATGGTGCGCATGACAGCCATCGGGGTGGCGGTCTTGGGGACGCCTCCCAACGAGGCGAGGATCGCCGACGGCACCTCACGGCCTTCGGCGGCGCAGGCCCGGGATTCGGCTAACTCGCCGGCGGCCGGCAGACGCCCGTTCCACAGCAGGAACGTCACCTCGTCGAAACTGCTCTGCTCGGCCAGCAGGCGAATATCGTATCCACGGTACTCCAGGATGCCGGCGCTGCCGTCGACGTAGCTGATACTGCTGTCGGAGACTACGATGCCGGCCAGCCCGCTGCTGCCGTTCCTGTTCGCGTCCTGGGTGCCCATCTGCCCCTCCTCGATCTCGGCCGGGACCGCTGGTCCGGCCTGTAAGATGGGCCGATTGTAGCATCCCTCACGTTCGCTCTCTAGTACCCATATGGGTACTATTTAGTAGGGGCTATGTGATCGTCTCGATCACCATGATCGTCTCGATCACCGTGATCGTCTCGATCATCGCCCAGAAATTCTCCAGCGGCGTGTCGAGCTGGACGTGGTGGGTGGGGCCAAGGATCAGGCCGCCGCCTTTGCCGATGGTCGCCAGGCGGGTGCGCACCTCGTCCGCCACCTCGGCAGGCGTGCCGAAGGGAAGGGTGTGCTGTTCGTCGATGCTGCCCCAGAAGCAGAGCCGGTCGCCGTACTGCTCCTTCAGGCGCGCCGGGTTGAGGCAGGCGGGCTGGATCGGGTTGAGCACGTCCAGGCCGATCTCGATCAGCTCGGGGATGATCATCGAGATATCGCCATCGGAATGGTAGGCCACCTTGAGCGCCGGATTTATCGCTTTGAGCGCGCCGATGAAAGTCGCCATGCGCGGCTTGAGAAAGCGGCGCCAGTGGCGGGGTGACATGAGCATGCCGTGCTGCTGGCCCACGTCGTCGCCCAGCCAGATCATGTCGACGCCCATCTCGACCAGCCGCTTCGCCGCGGCCAAGTGGTAACGGTAGGGGATCTCCAGCACGCACTCGGCCAGGTCCGGGCGGGCGATAAAATCGCTGAGCAGGCGCTCGTAGCCACGCAGGCCCCAGGCCGTCTCGAATATCGTCGTCACCGTCACGCCGACGATCCAGTACTCGTCGCCGAACTCGCGCAGCGTCCAGCCGGCGTCAGCATACAGCTCCGGCCGGTCAGGATCAGCCGCGTGATACTGCGAAATGGCCCAATCGTCGGCCAGCGGGTGCTCGACCAGCTCCGTGGAATGGCCGGCGCCGAAGGGTGTGTCGTAGGGAAACTCGCGCCAGGTGATGCCCCACTCGTCGGTGTAACGGCCGCCCGCCTGGTAGTACGAGTTAGCCCAGCCGACCGACGTCAGCAGCATATCTTCGCCCAGCGCGCGCTCGAGCTCGTAGGTGTTGCCGCCGCCGTGCGGGTTGTGATGGCCCGTACTCTGCACCAGCGCCGGGCTGCGCCGGGCCAGGTCGGCGCGCAGGCGCTCGGCGAACTCCGGCGTGAAGCTCACCTGCAGCGGGCAGCGGTCGGGCGCCTGATGATCCAGGGCGGTACGGACACGTTCGCGATGCTTCATCTCGGTTCCTTTGGGGGATTGGCTCTACTTGACACGCGCGTGCAGGCGGCCGCCGAGCCGCAGCCAGGCGAGTTCGCCGCCTTCGCGCAGAAACTCGCCCTGCTGGCCTTTGGCCGGCTCATCCAACAGCAGCAGCCCGTCGTCGCCGTGGCCGCCTGCCGTCAGGGCGGCGCGCACGGGGGGCGGGGCGGGCATGGGCGGGGTGTCGGGTGTCGGGAAGCCGCCCAGCGGCACGAACTCGACCAGCAGGTGCGCGCCTTCCACCACCCGCAACACCAGGTCCTCGCCCAGCGCGCGGTAGCGCCCGGCGTAGGGGGCCAGTTCCTCGGCTGTCGCGGGCAGGGCCATCGGTTCGACCTCGTGCGCGCCCAGGTAGTGCTCCAGCGCCCAACGCACCGCGTGCGCCGTCAGCTCGTCGCCGCGCTCCGAGTTGGTCAGGATCACGACGGCAAAGCGGCGGGCGGGCGCAAACTGGATGGTCGAGATCTGGCCCTTCGTGCCCCCGCCGTGGCGGATCACGCGCACGCTCTCACCGTCGCTACGGGGCACAGCGCGGATAAACCAGGCCAGGCCCATCCACTCGCCGTTGGCCGCCGGCACGTAGGGCGTGTGCATGAAGGCCAGCGAGCCGGGCGCCAGCAGGCGGCGCGCCTCGCCGGAGGCCTCGCCCCGCATCCTAGCGCCCGCCGCCCCAGCGCCTTCCGTCCCATCGCCCTCGGTCGTTTCGACCGCTGTTGCATCGGCTGCCGTCCCATCGCCCATCTGGAAGCGCGCGTAGCGCAGCAGGTCGTTGACCGTCGACACTATGCCGCCCAGCGGGCCGATGGCGCGCGGCAAGCCCCAGGGCCGCGCCACCGCAGGCGTCCGCTTGCCGCCGTCCGGGCCGTCTCCATAGACAGCCTCGTGCCCGACGGCCACCGCATGCGTGATGCAGTCTGCCGCGGAGAAGAAAGACATGCGCATCCCCAGCGGACCGAGCACCTGGTCCCGGGCCAACACATCGAAGGGCCGGCCCTCCAGCACTTCCAACAGGCGGCCCGCGAGATAGAACGCGGCGTTGTTGTAGGACCAGTAGCGCCCCAGCGGGCTCACTTGCGGCAGCGCGGCCAACCTGGCGACAATCTTCGCCAGCGCGTCATCGCCGGGGCCGCCATCGGCGAAGTAATCCCCCGCCCAGCCGGCCGTATGTGTGAACAGGTGATGGGCGGTGACCTGCGCGGCGACCGCCTCGTCGGCCAGGCGCAGCTCGGGCAGGTAGCGGCGCAGCGGCGCATCCAGGTCCAGCCGCCCCGCTTCCACCAGGCGCATCGCCGCCGCCGCGGTGATCGTCTTGCTGATCGAGCCAATCTGGAACAACGTGTCCGCGTCCACCGGCAGCGGATGCTCGACGTTCGTCACTCCGAAGCCCGCCGTGTCGCAAGCGTCGCCGTCCAGGATACCCACCGCCACGCCAGGGATGTGCAGGTGGGTCATCTCATCCCGGATGACCTCGCAAAACTGCGCGAACAACGACTTTTCCATCATCTCAGCGCAATCGCCGGCTGAGCACGGTTTGCAGCCCCACCGAAACAACAATGATCAGGCCATACACGAGCTGGGTCCAGAAGCCGGAGATGTTCATCGCAACGACCCCGGCGTTGATGGAGCCGATGATGAATGCGCCGACAAAGGTGCCGAAAATCGTGCCCGTGCCGCCGAAAACCGACGTCCCGCCCAGGAATACCGAGGCCAGCGTCTGCAACAACGTGCCGCCGCCCTGGCCCATGGTCGGCCAGAAGTAGGACAGCTCCAGGCTCTGCACCAACCCGGCGAAAGCCGCCACCATCCCCACCAGCACGAAACACATGATACGCACGCGGTCCGCATTCACCCCCATCAGCCGGGCGCTCTCCTGGTTGTCGCCTACCAGGTAGACGTGCGCGCCGAAGCGATGCCGGTTGAGGAGCAGCCACATCACGACGGCGATGATGATGGTCCAGACGAACTGCATGGGGATCTGCACCTGGCCGATCTCGATGCGACCGGTGAGGGCGATATCGATCACGCTGCCCTTGGCCGCCACCAACGAACGCCCGCTGCCGCTTTGCAGCACCAGCACCACGCCGGCCCAAAAGAACGAGGTGCCCAGGGTGGCCACGAGCGAAGGAATGCCGACCTTAACCACGATCCAGCCGTTGAGCCAGCCGGCCAGGATCCCGGCCGCCAGGCAGGCCAGCAGCCCGAGGAAGGTGCTGCCGGTGAGCGCGAAGACGGTAGAGTAGAGGACCATGCCCCAGGCCATGATCGACGGGAAGGACAGGTCGATGTCCTTAGCGATCACCAACAGGGTGAGCGGCAGCGCCATCAGGGCGAAAAACGGCGTCGTGGACATGAACGAGTTGTAGATCGGGGCGGACAGAAAAGCGCCGTTCGCGAAGATGACGAAGACCAGCCAGATGAGGATGGCAATGAAAAAGATACCGATCTGCAAGGCGTTGCGGCGCATCCAGCGCGCCAACGGGCTCATCTCAACAGTGCGATCGCCGCTGTGCGAGGCAGCCTGTGGCTTAGTGGTCATTGGGCGCCACCTCGTTCGCTTGCGCCCGGCTGGAGGGTTGATCGAGCGTGCCCGTCTGCGCCAGGCGGTAGAGACTCTCCACCAGCTCATCCAGCGTGAGCTGGTTCTTCATGAACTGCCCGGCAATCGTGCCCCGGTCGACCACCACGATGCGGTCCGCCGCCTGGTAGACGTGAAAGGTGTTGTGGTCGATGAAGATGCACGACTTTCCGGCACGCTTGATGTTGTTGACGAACTCAAGCACTTTGCGCGTCTCGGCGATGGACAGGCCCATGGTCGGCTCGTCCAATATGATCAGCTCAGCCTCGAAATGCAGGGCCCGGGTGATGGCTACGCCCTGGCGCTCGCCGCCGGAAAAGGTCTTGACGGGTGAATCGGGCGCAATCGCCGACGAAGTGAAGCCCATGTGCTCCTGCATCAGCCGGGCGGTCACCGCGCGCATCTGCGCCACGTCGAGCACACCGCCGCGCCGGGTGATCTCGCGCCCCATGAAGATGTTGCGCCAGACCGGCTGCTGGTCGGCCAGCGCGCGCTCCTGGTAGACGGTCTCGATGCCCAGGTCGCGCGCCTCGGAAACGGTGAAGCGGCCGCGCCGCTCGCCCTTCCAATAGACCTCTCCGCCGTGATCGGGCTTGTAATAGCCGGTGACGATCTTGATGAGCGTGGACTTGCCGGCGCCGTTATCTCCCAGCAGGCCGACGACCTCGTTCCGTCCCACCTCGAAGTTAACGTCGTGCAGCGCCTTGACCTCGCCGAAAGTCTTGTTGATGTTTACCATGCGGAGGAGAGGTTCCATCGACAGCTCTTTCTCGTTTGCCGGACGGGACGGCGAGCCGCCCGCCCGGCAAACGAAAGGGAAATGATTAGCGGATTTCCTTGGCCGCCAGCGGGGCCAGGAGGTCAACATTGCTCTTGTCGGCGAAGCCGCCGCCGGTGTCGATGTTCAGGCCGGCGAAGGCGTACTTCTTGGTCAGGCACAACTGCAGGATCGGCAGGTAGCCTTGCAGGTACGGCTGCTGGTCGATGACCAGCTCGGTCCAGCCGCCCTGGATGGCAGTGACGGTGGCCGGCGAGAGGTCGAACCCGGCGATGTGGATCTGGCCGGGCTGCTTGCCGGCGGCCTTCAGGTAGGTCTCGGCAGTGGCGGTAAGGCCACCGTGATCGGTGATGACGAGCTTGACGTCCGGATGGGATGAGACGTAGCCCGTGAAGGTGGGCGTGCCGGCCGCGGGGCTGGCATTGGTCGCGCTGTCGATCTCGTTGTAGTCCACGGTCAGGCCGGCGGCCTTCAGGGCTTCAACCGCGCCCCTGGTGCGCTCGCCGCGGCCCGGCTGCGAGAGGAGGCCCCAGACCATCGCCCGGTCGCCCGCCTTCAGGCCGAAGCGCTTGACGGCCTCGTTGGCCAGCGCCTTGCCGGCGCCGTACAGGTCCTGGCCGACATAGCCGAACCCGTTGGCCGCATAGGCCGCCTGGGCCTTGGGCAGGTTGGTGTTCTGGCTGGTGACGATGATGCCCTGCTTTTCAGCGGCATCGATCAGGGTGTCAAAGGAGTCGTCGCCGGGATGGCCCATGATGGCAATGCCATCGGGCTTGGTGGCGCTGGCTTCCTTGAACTGCTGGATCATCTTCTGTACGTCCCAGTCGGAGAAGACGTAGTTGACAGTGGGGCCCAGGTCAAGCTCAGCCTGCTTGGCGCCGTTGTAGACGTTGTTGGCGAACACGCCGCCGGCAGGGCCGCCGGGGAAGAAGGTGATCTTGACGCCCGAGCACCACTTGGCGATCGGCTGGGTGCCGCCCGTTTGTGCGGCGGGGGCAGCAGGCGACGCGGCCGGAGCCGGGGCAGCCTGAACGCACGAAGTGACGACGACCACGAGAATCAGAAGAACTGCAAGCAACGTTGCCCTACGCATGTGCTCCTCCTTGATGATGTGCGTCTCTAACACTGAAGACGCCCGTTACACGCCTGTGCTGGTAGAACAGGGTTTGAGTCCGGCGTTCGGATCTGGCGCCATCTTAGCCTTGCTGAATGCGCTCGATGCAGCCTCCTTTCTATACTTGTGACTATGTTTTGGATGTCGAATCGTTTTGACTATAGCACTATCGTATAGGGACGTCAAGGGAAATCCCGCGCACGCGCTGCGCGGGATTTCCCTCGTCCGCTTCCTACGCAGCGTCCGTCAGGAAGCGATAGACGGTGGTCGAGCGGTAGGTCTCGCCGGGGCGCAGCACCGTCGACGGGAACGCCGGCTGGTTCGGCGAGTCCGGGAAATGCTGGGTTTCCAGCGCAATGCCGTCGCCCTGCCGGTAGGCATGCCCGCTCGGCCCGTAGACCGAGCCGTCGAGGTAGTTGCCCGAGTACATCTGGATCCCCGGCTCGTTGGTCCACACCTCCAGCCGCCGCCCGCTGCTGGGCTCGTACAGATGCGCCGCCAGCGCCGGCCGCCGCTCTCCCCCTCCCGCCGCGGCCGCGGGCACAGCGTTGAGCACCCAGTTGTGGTCGTAGCCCCGCGCGCGCACGATCTGCGGGTGGGCGGAGCGGACGCCCGGCCGGATGGTCTTGGGCGTCCGGAAGTCAAACGGGGTCCCGGCCACCGGCGCGAGCTCGCCGGTCGGGATCTGCGTGTGGTCCGTGGGCGTGTAGCGATCGGCGTTTATGTAAAGCATGTGCTCGTCGATCGTGCCGGTGCCCTCCCCCCGCAGGTTCCAGTAGGCATGGTTGGTCAGGTTGACGACCACCGGCTTGTCACAGGTGGCGGTGTAATCGATGCGCAGCGCGCTGTCCCCGGTCAGGGTGTAGACGACCGTCACGTCCATGTTGCCAGGGTAGCCGCCCGCGCCGTCGGGGCTGTGGTAGACCAGCTTGACTCCCGCTCCCTGCGGCGTGCGGGACGGCTCGCCCTGCCACACCTGGCCGGCAAAGCCCTGCCGACCGCCGTGCAAGGAGTTGACGCCGTCGTTGGCGTGCAGGTCGTAGGTCACGCCGTCCAGCGTGAAGCGGCTATGCGCGATGCGGTTGGCGTAGCGGCCGACCAGCGCGCCGAAGTAAGGCTTGTTCTTCGTCTCGTAATCAGCCAGGTCCTTCAGACCCAGGGTCACATTCGCCAGGTTGCCCTCCCGGTCGGGCGCGCGCAGCGACGTGAGGATGCCGCCGAGGGTGATGATGCGCGCTTCCAGCCCGGCCGGGCCGGTGAGCGTGTATTCGTCGACGGCGATGCCGCCGGCGGTCAGGCCATAGGGATTGCGCTGGATCTCCATGCGTCAGATCCTGCGCGCCAGGCGGTAATAGGCCTCGTTCCAGCGTAGCTCTTTCTTGAACTCCGCCAGGTCGGTCTTCTTGTCGATCAGCAGGTACTCCAGCCCCGCCATCTCACCGAAATCTTCCATCATCTCCGGTGTGACAGCCTGGCTGAAGCCGGTGTGGTGCGCGCCGCCTGCCAGGATCCACGCCCCGGCAGCGACCTTCAGATCCGGCTGGGGCACCCACAGTGCCCGCGCCACCGGAAGCTTCGGCAAAGGCTGGTCGGGCGAAACCACGTCCACGACGTTGACGATCATGCGGAAGCGGTCGCCCAGGTCGATGATGGTGGCGTTGAGCGCCGGCCCCGCGGGCACCTCAAACACCAGGCGGGCCGGGTCGGCCTTGCCGCCGATGGAGAGCGGGTGGATCTCCAGCGAGGGCTTGCCGGCGCCGATGGCCGGGCAGACCTCGAGCATGTGCGCGCCGAGCACTTTCATGCCGGCCGGGTTGAAGTGGTAGGTGTAGTCCTCCATGAAAGACGTCCCGCCCTTGAGGCCGGTCGCCATCACGTACATGGCGCGCACCAGCGCGGCCGTCTTCCAATCGCCTTCGCCGCCAAAGCCGTAGCCGTCGGCCATCAGGCGTTGGCAGGCCAACCCCGGCAACTGGTCCAGGCCATACAGGTCCTCGAAATTGGTGGTGAAGCCCTTGAAGCCGCCCTCTTGCAGGAAGGCGCGCATGCCCAGCTCGATGCGGGACGGTTCGCGCAGGGCGGCGCGCTGCGCTCCGCCGGGGCGCAGCGCTTCGGCCAGCGTGTACTGCTCGTCGTACTGCGCCAGCAGGCGCTCGATCGCGTCTTCCGGCACGGCCTGCACACAGCGCGCCAGGTCGCCCAGGGGATAACCGTTGACCGAGTAGCCGAACTGAATCTGAGCCGCGACCTTGTCGCCCTCGGTGACCGCCACCTCGCGCATGTTGTCGCCGAAGCGGGCGAAGCGCGCGCCCTGCCAGTCCTGCCAGGCGGCGGCGGCACGCATCCAGGCGGCCAGGCGGGCCTGCACTTCCTGATCCTGCCAGTGGCCGACCACCACCTTGCGCACCAGGCGCATGCGCGTGCCGATGAAACCAAACTCCCGGTCGCCATGGGCCGACTGGTTCAGGTTCATGAAGTCCATGTCGATGCTGGACCAGGGGATGTCGCGGTTGAACTGGGTGTGCAGGTGCACCCAGGGCTTGTGCAGGGCGCTGAGGCCGGCAATCCACATCTTGGCCGGCGAGAAGGTGTGCATCCAGGTGATCAGGCCGATGCAGTTGGGGGCCGCATTAGCCTCCAGACACAGGCGCTGGATGCCATCCGGGTCTACCAGCACAGGCTTGAAAACGACGTTGACGGGGATACCTGCCGCCGCGTCCAAGGCCCGCGCGATCTGGCCGGAGTGTTCGGCCACTTGCCGCAGCACTTCCTCGCCGTAGAGGGGCTGGCTGCCGGCCACGAACCAGACTTCGAGCGATCCGAACTCTTTCATGCGCTTAAACCTCCGCTCTGTTAAGAGATGGCAATGCCCAGGTAGTTCATCAGCAGCAGCGCCACCAGGGCGCCGAGCACGATGTTGGCCACAAGGGGTGCGAATTAACTACGCGAAACGTGGAAGATGATAGCCAGGAGCACCAGGAGGATGTACCCGCCGATAAGACCCAGAAAATGAAGGGCATGCCGCTCTCCCTTGCGCTGGAACCGGCGGCCACGCGGCCCGGCCGGCCGATGGAAAACGTCATACATAGTATAGTGACTGTTGGGCCAAATGCCAAAGCGACGGCGTTGCGGCTAGAGTTTGACCTTAGTCGCAGGCGGCTTGGGACCAATGGCCGCGCGCCGCCCGCGTCTGCCGGAGGCCAAGGTCCCAGCCAAACAACGACCATCGTACGTTCCCCATCAGGCCGAATGAGAGTAGAGTAGGGCAAGATCTGCCAGGTAAAGAGCGATTGGCTTTCGCCTATGCTGGTAGTGCTACAACCGCAGTTGCCGGAGCCGTGCGACCGAGGTCGCTGCAACCGGCCGGCAAAGTCGCTCTTCAGCGACTGGGGCTAGCCTGCGGAGGCCGGCTTCGCAATGGTTGCTGCAGTTTCCAACCGCCGGGCGAGATTAACAGCGGTTGTAGTGGTAGAAGGGCCGAGCCATTCGCCAATGGAGGTACAGATGTCGACGTTGTACGTGCTGAAGTATCTAAGCACATCACTGATCGGGGCAGCGTTGCTCTCGCTGCTGAGCCTGGCGCCGGCCAGCGCGCAGTCCTACGGGGGGAATTACAACTCGGGCGCCATGCCGGCCGGCCCGGCGATGGGAGCCATAGGTAACGGCAGCGGCTACGGGAGTGGCTCTGGCAATAGCTACGGCAGCAGCTCCGGCAATAGCTACGGCAATAACGTCGCCGGCAGTGACGATCGCCGGTTCTACATCATCCGCCGCGGGGACACGCTGCGTAAGATCGCCGCCCGCTTCGGCACCACGGTCTCCGCGCTGCTACGGGCTAACCCCGGCATCCGGAATCCGAACCTGATCTTCGCCGGCCGCCTGCTGCTGATCCCGAGCCTAAGCCACCCGCGCGCCTACGGACCTGTCGCCCCCGGCGGTGGCTACGGATCAGGCTACACACCGGCGCCCGGCTACGCCATGCCTGCCGCCCCCTACGCGCCGCCAGCCGGTATGACGCAGATGCCGGGCATGCAGATGCCGAGCATGCAAATGCCGCCTGCCCCGGCCCCTGCGCCTGCCCCGGCCCCGGCCCCGGGCGGGCAGACGGTTAACATCGATCTGACGGCCCAGAACGTCACCTTCAGCCTGTCGACGATCACCGTCCCGGCGGGAGCGCACGTGGTGGTCAACTTCACCAACCAGGATGCGATGCCCCATGATCTGGCGGTCTACACGGATAGCAGCGCGCGACAGGTGATCTTCCGGGGGCAAATCATCACGGGGCCAAACGCCAGCGTCACCTACAGCTTCACTGCGCCCAGCCAGCCGGGCACCTACTTCTTCCGCTGCGATGTCCACCCGACGTTGATGATGGGACAGTTCGTGGTTCAGTGAGCCATTCGACACGACAGACGGCGCTATGGCAAGCAGGCCCGCGCCGGGCCTGAGGGGGAGCAAGGATTGAATGTCAGAACGGGGGCGCCAGGCCGCAAGCCTGGCGCCTTCCTTGGTCGCTCCCACATTTCCCAGGGGCCGCAGCTTGTCGTATGATAGCGCGGTCCCGGTTCGCCTGGGAGCATTCCATCCTGGCCGGTCGAAGGAGTGAGCATGCCGCTTCCGGATCCCCGCAGTCTCCCCTACACCCTGTTACGCAAGTTCCCGCTGCCGGGCTGGCTGCAGTGGCGGCTGGTGTCGCTGCTGAGCACCCGCTTTCTGTCAGGGGTCAACGGACTGGTGACCGACGAGGCCGGGCGCGTTTTAGTGTGCTATCACACCTACCGCGCCCGCCGGCCATGGGGACTGCCCGGCGGCTGGATGGCCACCGGCGAGACGCCGCTCGTGACGCTCGAGCGCGAGGTCTGCGAGGAAACAGGGCTGCAGGTGGCGGGGCAGCAGGTGCTGCTCATCGGCGCCTGCCCCGACCGGCCGAAGCTGGAGTTCGTGGTCGCGGCACGCCTAGTGGGCGGCGACTTTCGCCCCAGCCGCGAGGTGAGCGCCATCCGCTGGTGGCTGCCGGGCGAAGAGCTTGCCCTGCCCCACCGCCAGCGCGCGATGCTGCGCCAGATCTCTACCCTGGCCCCCGGCGAGGTGGGCTGGTATAGCACGCCCTGGGACGATCCGGAACGGGACTGACTGCCCGCGCGCGTTTGCTCCCGGCTGCGTTCAATCGGCGCCGTACAGGGCCGTGTAGGCCGGATCGGGCCGCAGCGGCGCGAAGACCGGCTCGCGCTTCGACCAGGGCACCATGTCGGGCGCAAGGGACAGGGCCTCGAGCAAGACGGGCAGGGCCTCGGCCAATCGGCCGCCGGCCGCACACGAGTTGGCCAGCGTGTAGAGGGTGTTGCCCCGCAGCTCGGGCGCCGGCGCCAGCTCGTCCGCCGTCTGCGCCAGGTCTTGGCGCACCGTTTCCAACGCCGCCGCTTCGCCCCGCTGGGTGTAGAACTCGGCCAGGTGCAGCATCGGGTGCCAGTACAACGGGCGCACGACGGCCGGCCCCAGGCTCCCGCCGCGCCGCCAGGAATAACGCCCGCGCGTGGTGAGATCTTCGTCGCTAAGCTGGGGCAGCAGACCGCTCACGCGGGCGATGGCCTGCTCGGATTCGACCAACACGGTTTCCCAGGATTTGGCCTGGTTCTCCGCGAAGAAACGCGCGTTGGCTTCGTTGATCGTCGGACCGGGCATCTCGGGCGTTGCGCCGCTCATGACGGCGCTCAGCAGGCTCGCCAGGTAAGTCTGCCAGTTGGTGAGATGGGCAATGAGATCCTTGGCGGACCAGCGCTCGACCGTGCCGGTCGCGCCCCGTTCCGCATCGTTGAGCCCGGCAATCAGCGACCGCTCGGCCGTGCGGGCGCGGTCGAGCAGAGCGAGTAAGGTGGTAATCAGTCGAGTGCTTGGCATGCTGACCTCCGTAAACGGCCAGGCGGCGCCGTCTGAACGGCCGGCGCCGCCTGGCCACTCAGTCCTTCAGAAACTCGCTCGCCACCCGGATCAGTTCCTCAGGCTTCTCGGGGTGCGGCCAGTGACCTGCCCCCTCGATCACGTGCAACTGCGAGCCAGGGATGCGCGCGTGGGCCTCTTCGGCCCAGTGGAGCGGGACAAGCTTATCCTGCCGGCCGTGGATCAGCAGCACAGGGCAGCGCAACTCCCCCAGCCGGTCCAGGAAAACGGTGCGCACGCCGTTCCAGAGCACGTCATGCCGCTGGAAGGCGATGGCGGCCCGCCCGGCGTGCGGCTTGCGCGCCTCGGCCCAGACGCCGTCGATCAGCGCCGGCGTCAGCTTGCCCGGGTCGTTGACGATGCCGGCCAGGCTGGCGCGTACCAGTCTCCGGCTGCGGGTCGTAAGCCAGTAAGAAGCCTCCAGCAGGCCCGGCGTGCGCACCATCAGGTAACTCAGCCGCTGCATCGCCACGTTGCGTTGCAGCCCATAGCTATCCACCAACACCAGCCTGTCTACCCGGCTGGGCTGCGCCAGCGCCAGGCCCAGGGCGATCGCGCCGCCCATCGACAGCCCCATCACGCCGGCGTGCCCCAGGCCCAACGCATCCATGAAATCCCCCACGAACCCTACGTAGTAGTCGGTGCTGTAGGGCAGGACCGGGCGGTCGCTCTCGCCGTAACCCGGCACATCGGGCGCGTAGACGCGGCGCCCGGCGGCAGCCAGCGGGCCGATGATGGCCGACCACGAGAGGCGCGCCGAGTCCATGCCCGTCGCATGCAGCAGGATGACCGGGGAGCCGCTCTCCCCGGCGCAGAGATAGTGGATACGCAGGCCCTTGACGGTCAGGAACTGATCGGAGACGTCCAGGCTGTCCTCCCTATTGGCACACCATCGCCATCAGCGACGCGGTGTCGGCGTTGTTGGGCACCTGCTGGACCCTGCCCGATTGGATGCCCAGCGCCTGGAACGGCGGCGCCCCCTGGATGTTCGGCTGCGCCAAATGCAGGACATAGCAACCAACGAACGTCTGCGTCGCATTGGCGGTCGTCTTGGCGATCAAGGTCACCGGCACGGAGTAGTAGAGGTTCCCGGCGGCGGCACCTGGCGCCACCATCCCGGTCTTGAGCTGCACCGAGGCCGTATCCTGGTAGCCCTGCTTGAACTGGGCATAAGGCGGCGGCCCGCCCGGCGAGCCGGCCGGGCTGCTCCAATACGAGAAAGCGCGGTCGTACTGCTTGCTGTTGATGGCGTTGAACAGCGAGCGCAGCAGCTCGACCGGGCCGCTGCGGTTGTCGAGGTAGCGGTCGGGGCCGATGTAGGCCGGATCATACGTGGGCGTCGGCGGGACGGGCTGCCCACCCGGCGAACCCGCGCAGGCGCTCGCCAGCAACTTCTGGATGTTTGACCCGTTTGGCCTGGCCACGACCGCCGCCGACTCGATCCCGAGCGGGTTGAAGGGCGGCGCGTCCTGGATCTCGGGCCGGGACAGGTGCAGGATGTAGCAGCCGCTGAAGGTCTGCACGGCGCCGCCGGTGACCTGCGCGATCAGCACGATGGGCAGCGAGTAGTAAAGCTGCCCCGCACCAACGTCGCCGAGCACCTGGCCGGTGAACAACTGCACCGACTCGGTCTTGGAATAGCCGGCCTGGAACTGGTTGAAGGGCGGCGGGCCGCCGGGCGAGCCGGCCGCACCGATCCAGTAGGAATAAGCGCGCACGTACTGCTTCAGGTTGAGCGCGTTGAAGAACGACTGCAGCACTTCGAGCGGCCCGCTGCGGTCGTCCATGTAGTAGATGCTGCCCGGGGCGAGGATCCGCACCGTGGTCTGCCAGGGCTGCCCGTTCCCGCCGGGGATGTAGTACTGGCCGATGCTGAAGAAGACGAACCGGTCCGGGTGGGCAGTGTCCTCCATGAAATAGGCCAGGCCCCCGATGGCCGCATAAGGCTGCGGACACTTAGCCGCCTTAGCCTGCAGGGCGTCCATCGTATCGTCGGCCGAACGCGGCAGGTCAATGCTCGCAAAGACCTGGCCGGGCGGCGTCGGGAAGCCGGTGTTCGGGTCCTGCGCCTTGACGACCAGGCAATCCTGTGCCGAGTAGCCCTTGAGCACCTGCTGGCGGATGGCGTCCTCTAGCGTCTGGTCGGGCGGTTTCTGGTAGACCTGCAGCCATTGCCCCTGCTCCGGCGGCAGGGTCGTCATGTAGAGATACACCTTATCGCCGGCCTGCTTGACGTCGAACTGCGTCCCGTTGTCCTGGCGCAGGTAGTTGAAGCTGATGCGCAGGGCCGGATCGGTGAAGGTCGCGACGTTCGGGTTGGCCGGCGCGGGCATAGGCAGCTGGGCCGCGTTGCCCGGCGTGGCCGCCGGCGCCACTTCGGGCGTCACGGTTGCCGCCGGCGCAGTCGCAGCGGGAACGGTAGTGGCAGCCGGGAGCGTGGCCGCGGGCGCTTGCGTGGCGGCCGCAACGGCGGTCGGGACATCGGTCAGAACGGCAGTCAGAACCGCTGTCGGAACGGTAGTCGTGACGGTGGTGGTAACGGCAGTCGGAACTGCAGCCGAAACTGCAGTCGGCATCGCCGTCGGAACCTCGATGGGCGAGACGGGCGGCGCGACGGTCGGAACGGCGGGCAGCGGAATGCAACCGCCGGCCAGCAGGGCAACGCTGAGCAACACAACCAACGGGAAGCGACGCATAAGACCTCCTTAACATACAGACGCTCAAACAATCAAACACTAAGACGCCCATACATAACGTGCACCGGCCGGGCAATGTTCCCGCCTGAGGAATCCTGATGTGGAAGCCGGCGGCGCCTCAACAGGCGGCGCCTTAACAGGGCACCTCAACGTAGACGGCCGTTCCCCTGCCCCGTACGCTCTCGATGGTCAAACTGCCGCCGACCGACTCGGCGCGCTCGCGCATGCCGACCAGCCCCAGGCTGCCTTCCCGCACAGCCTCGTCCACATCAAAGCCAACCCCGTTGTCTTCGATGATCGCTGCCACCGAGTCCGCCCGCTTCTGGACGACGATATCGACCCGGTTGGCCTGCGCATGCCGGACGATGTTCTCCAATGCTTCTTGCATGATGCGGTAGATGGCCGTCTCGGTGTCTCGCGCCAGATGCTCGGTGTCCATTCTGATGAACTCGCTCTGCACCTGCAGGTTGTGGGCCTGGCCGAAGTCCTGGGCGTATTGGCGCAGCGCATGTGGCAACCCAAGCTGGTCCAGGCTGGCCGGGCGCAGGTCCACCGCCAGGCTGTGCAAGTCCTGCAGCAGACCCGCTGCAAGGTTCTTCAGGTCGGCGATGCGCGCCAGCACGGCCGGACCACACTCCGGGTCAAGCTCGAGCATACGCAACTGCACTAACAGGGCGGCCAGGCGCTGGCCTTCATCGTCGTAGAGCTGGCGGGCGATGAATTGGCGTTCGCTTTCCTGCAGCTCGATCAACCGGCGCGAGAGGTTCTTCAGTTGTTCGCGGTGGGCCCGCAACTCCGCGTCCGCACGCAGGCGCTCGGTGATGTCGGTGTTGACGGCGACCGCCCCGATCACCTTCCCATCGTGCACGATGGGCGCGCAGGCGCTGCGCACGACGATGTCCTGGCCGGTCTTGAGGTTGCGCAGGATCATTTCGAGGGTGATCTTCTCGCCCTGCAGCGCGCGGGCAAAAGGCTCCTCCTCGGGGGCAAGACGCTGGCCCGAGGCGGCATGACGGGTCCGGACCTTCTCCGCCAGGTCAGGGATCCTGCCCTGCAGGTCCTCGATGCCGTCACAGCCCAGGTTGTCCAGCGCGGCCTGGTTAACAAGATACATGCCGTTTTCGTTGCCCACGTATACGGCATCGGGGAGGCTGGCAAAAATCGCCTCCAGCTCAGCCGTCCGCTCCTTCACCCGTCGTGCTAGCTGCTCGTTGGCCTGTTGCAGGGCATCGATTGCCTGTCGTTCCGCCTCAGCCAGCCGGGCCTTTTCGTATGCCAGCGAGACCAGGGCCGCCAGGCGCTCGGCAAACTCCAACTCCGCCTTGCCGAAACGCATGGTATGCTCGTGATAGTTGAAGACAAGTGCCCCGGCGTGCCCAGCATGGTGGAGCAACGGCGCGGCGAGACACGAACGCACGGCCATCTGAGCCCACAGATCGGACGCAAACCGCCCATCGGCAGCCAGGTCCTCGGCCAGCAAGGGCTCTCTCATCTGCGCCACCCAGGCGGCCATGGGCACTTGCTCCGCCGGGTACGCGGTGCCGGCCAGGTGCGCGCTCCGGCCGTAGGCGGCCTCGATCACCCACTGATTGTCCCTGGCCAGCAGCACATGCGCCGACTGGCAGTACAAGACCTCTGCGCCATGCGCCAGCACCGCCTCCACCAGGCCCCGGACATCGCGCATGGAGTTGAAGAGGGCGTAACAGGTGTTGAGCGCCCCGCGCAGCCGCCCCTCGCGCACGCGCTCGGTGACGTCCACCAGCGAGAGGATCAGGCCCTTCACGCCACTGCCGTCTTTGACCGGAGCGAGGGTCCAGTCCCAGTAAGTCACGCCACGCCAGGGTTGGTCGACAAACTCGAACGGCCGGGCGCTGTATTCGATCGTCTCGCCGGTGTCCCGCACCCGGCGGAAGATCGCTTCGTTCTCGGCGTTCGGGAAGAGATCGAAGTGGTTGCGACCGAGCATCTCGACGCGGCTGCGTTGGCAGGCGACCTCATAGGCTGAGTTCATGGCGACGAGATTAAAGTCGGGGTCGAGATACACCAGTGACGCGCGCGAGTGCTCCATCGTGGCCTGCAGGAGGTCACGTTCCTCGCGCAAGGCGGCTTCCGCTTTGACCTGCGCGGTCACATCGCGCGCGTAGATGTTCGCATGGCCGCCGTCCTTGATCGGAATAAAATCCAGCTCGAGCACCTCGTCGGCATGCGGCAGGCGGATGCGGTGCTGCTTGCCGGAGGCCAGTGTCTCCTGGATCAGGCGTTGCATTTCGTCCGGCAGGCGACCCCCCGCCCCTGCGCCCCAGCTATTGAGCAAAGACTGGCTGGCCCGGTTGGCAAAGAGGACCGTGCCGTCGGGGGCGGCACGTAGCACCGGGTTGGGGTTTTGCAGGGGAAAGAGCGCAGCCGCCTGGATGTCCCCGCCCGCAATACCGGCCAACAGACTCTCCTCAGCGGCGCTCGCTCCAGGCATGAGATCATCCATATGTGCCCTCCCCGGCCACATCCAGCGTGAGGTATAACACCTCGTACTTTGCCCCGCGTGGGGATATTCTATATCAGGTCATGCAAATTAGAGAAATGCGCCCGAACCACAAATGCCTGCATCAAACCCGGGGCGGATTGCCTGGCCGCCCAACCCAATCCCCACCCGCCGCCTGTGCCATTTATCTC
>JADGQF010000253.1 GCA_017882045.1 Anaerolineales bacterium | reverse complement strand
CCACCCTGGCCAGGCCCACCATCGGCCGGGGGAGGCGTGGCGCCGGCCTTGTGGTACATGCGCGAGCCGACTTGCTGCGAGGTTTCGCTCAGTTGCTCGGTCAGCCGCTCCAACTCCTCGACGGATGCATTCCGGTCCAGCGCGCTCTTCAACGCATCCATTTTCTCCTGCAACAATTTCTTGTCGTCGTCAGCAATGCTGTCCTTGTTGTCCTGCAGGAATTTCTGGATCTGGTAGTGCAGCGAGTCGGCCTTGTTGCGGGCCTCGATTTCAGCCCGGTGCTGCTTATCCTCTTCGGCATGCGATTCGGCCTCCCGGACCATCCGGTCAACCTGGTCTTTGGAGAGGCCGCTGGAAGCCGTGATCTTGATACTCTGCTCACGGCTGGTGGCCTTGTCTTTGGCGCTCACGTGCAGGATGCCGTCGGCGTCAATATCGAACGTCACTTCGATCTGCGGCATGCCGCGCGGCGCCGGCGGGATGCCCGTCAGCCGGAAGTCGCCCAGCATCTTGTTGTCGTGTGCCATTGGGCGTTCGCCTTGCACCACCACCACCTGGACCTCGGTCTGCATGTCCGAGGCGGTCGAGAAGATCTGGGTCTTGCGGGTCGGGACGGTGGTGTTGCGCTCGATCATGGGCGTGGCGACGCCGCCAAGCGTCTCGATGCCCAGGGTCAGCGGCGTCACATCCAGCAGAAGGATATCCTTGACCTGCCCACCGAGCACTCCGGCCTGAATGGCAGCGCCGATGGCGACGACCTCGTCCGGGTTCACGCCTCGGTGAGGCTCGCGGCCGAAGAACTTCTTCACCGCTTCCCCGACGGCAGGCATACGCGTCATACCGCCTACCAGGATCGCTTCGGCGATCTCGGACGTCTTCAGTTTGGCGTCTTCCAGCGCGCGCTTGCAGGGTTCGATAGTGCGGTCGATCAAGTCGCCCGTCAGTTGTTCCAGCTTGGCGCGCGTCAGGTTCATGGTCAGGTGCTTGGGACCGGTCGCATCGGCCGTGATGAAGGGCAGGTTGATTTCGGTCTGCATGACGGTCGAAAGCTCGATCTTCGCCTTCTCGGCGGCCTCTTTCAACCGCTGCAGCGCCATGCGGTCGGAGCGCAGGTCGATGCCTGATTCCTTCTTAAACTCGTCGGCGATCCAGTTCATGATGCGCTGGTCGAAGTCGTCGCCGCCCAGGAACGTGTCTCCGTTGGTGCTCAGCACCTGGAAAACGCCCTCGCCCACGTCCAGGATCGAGATATCGAATGTGCCGCCGCCCAGGTCGTAGACTGCGATCTTCTGGTCGACCTTCTTGTCAAAACCGTAAGCCAGCGCGCTGGCGGTCGGCTCATTGATAATGCGCATGACTTCCAGGCCGGCGATGCGGCCGGCGTCCTTAGTCGCCTGGCGTTGGCTGTCGTTGAAGTAAGCCGGCACGGTGATGACGGCCTGGGTGACTGGCTCGCCCAGGTAGGCTTCGGCGTCGGTCTTGATTTTCTGCAGCACCATAGCCGAGATCTCAGGTGGCGAATACTCTTTGCCGCCCATCACCACCCAGGCATCGCCATTTGAGTGTTCGGCGATCTTGTACGGCAGCACCTTGCGGGCCTTAACGACTTCTGGATCGCTGAAGCGCCGGCCCATCAAGCGCTTGACCGAGAAGATAGTGTTGTCCGGGTTGGTGATCGACTGGCGGCGCGCCACCTGGCCAACCGTCCGTTCCCCCGTTTTCGGGTTCACCGCGACCACTGATGGAAACAGGCGGGAGCCCTCGGAACTCGGGATCACCACCGGCTCATTGCCTTCCATGACCGCCACCACCGAGAACGTGGTGCCCAGGTCAATCCCGACGATTCTGCTCATGTGTGCTCCTTCATACTTGGCCCTTTTGTGCCGGGCCTTGGCCTATCAGTTTCGAGCTACTGACCCTTTGCCACACGCACCAGGGCCGGCCGTAAGACCTTTTCACCCAGTTTATAACCCCGGCCGACCTCGGAAATGATGTCGCCCTCGATCAGGCCCGGCTGTTCTTCGTGAGAGACCGCATGGTGCAATTCAGGGTCGAACTTCTGACCCTCCGTGGCAATGGGTGTCGCCCCTTCGCTCTCCAGGATGTTCTGCAGCTTGCGCTGGATCAGCCGGAAACCGCTAACCCACTCCTGGTTGGCCTGTTCGGGCGGCAGGGCCTCGAAAGCCCGGTCCGTGTCGTCCATCACCGGCAATAGCCTGGTCAGGACGCGCGCTGAGGCCGTCGCCTGAAGTTCGGCCTGCTCGCGCTGCATTCGTTTGCGCGCGTTGCTCATATCCGCGAGCGCGCGCCGCCAATTGTCCAGGTACTCGGCCGCCTGGGCCTGGGCTTGCGCCAGTTGGGCCGCCAGATCCTCGGTGGCTTGCCCGTCGCCGGCCCCGCGGGCGGGCGCCTGTCCTTGCTCCGCCTGGTTTACGGATTGACCGTTGGTTTCCACATCATTTTCCATTTTGCAGTTTAGTTACTCCTTTCCGCTGCTCATATCACGTGTCGCCAAGCAGGGGGCTTCCCTCGCCCCCTGGGTTATACCAGTCACTGACCAGGGCCGTCATCAGTTGCGATACGTAGCGCACGGCGCCGATAGTGCGGTCATAAGGCATGCGGATCGGACCGACGACCCCAAGAACACCCGTGGCGCTGCCTTTTAGCCCATAGCGTGAAAGCACCAGGCTTACTTCCGTCAGTTCTTCCCAACGCCCCTCCCCGCCGATCAGCACCTGAACCCCACCCACTTCCAGCGGCTGCGCCGCAGCCAGGATCACATCGGCCAGTGAGGGTCCCTCCAATACCTGGACCATGCGCCGCATTTGCTTGCCTTCGGCGAACTCCGGCTCGGTGAGGATGTGGGCCAGCCCTTCCCGGTAGATTGGGTCACTGGTCGGGTAATCGACGGTGGCCATAATCTGCACCAGGATCTCGCCAATCTGCTGGGTCAGCGGAGAGAGCCAGGGGAGTTGGGCAGAAATCTCGTGGCTGGCCCTGCCCGAGAACTGGTCGTTCAGCTCGTTCGAAAGCCGGCTCAGCGCTTCCTGGTCCAACGCTTCCTCGAGGGACAGCATGCGTTCCTTCACAGAGCCGCCCTGCAGAACCAATACCAGCAGCGCCATACAATCGCGCAGGCTGAGCAATTCCAGGTGGCGAAACTCGTTCTCCGAAGGCCGCGGCGGGGTGGCAAGAGCCGCTTTGCGCGTGGTGTGCGCGAGCACTGCTGCTGCCAGGCGCGCCCATTCCTCCAGTTCCAGGCGAGCCTGGTGAAACTGGTGGCGGATCATGCGCTTCTCGCTGAGCGGCAGCTCTGTTTCCCCCAACAAGTGCTCGACGAAGAAGCGGTAGCCATGTTCGGTCGGCACCCGGCCGGCCGAGGTGTGGGGGTGCGTGAGATAACCCATCTCTTCGAGCGCGGCCATCTCGTTGCGGATAGTAGCCGGACTGACGTCAAGCCCGTAACCGGCGACGAAAGCCTTCGACCCGATCGGCTGGGGCGTCTCTATGTAAGAGCGGATCACCAGCCCGAGCACTGCCCGGCGGCGCGGCGTCATGTCAGTCATAATGTTCGATCTCCGTTAGCACTCTCATATCAAGAGTGCTAAACTTACCGGCCCATGATATCATGAAGCCGGCGACGTGTCAAAAGAAGGGGCTTTAGTACGCCGCTCGGTCGATCAAGAATTGCAGCGCTGTGCGAACCATGATCTTGAAATCGAGCCAGAGCGACCAGTTCTCGATATACCACAGATCGTATTTGGTGCGCTCGGTGATGGAGCTGTCGCCGCGCTGGCCGTTGATCTGGGCCCAACCGGTGAGCCCGGCCTTCTCGCGGTGGCGGTCCATGTAGCGGGGAATGCTTTGCCTGAATTGCTCGACATAAGCCGGCTGTTCGGGGCGTGGGCCCACCAGGCTCATGTCGCCGACCAGGACGTTGATGAATTGCGGCAATTCGTCGATGGAAGTGCGCCGGATGAACGTGCCAATGCGCGTGCGCCGGGGATCGTTTTGCACCGTCCAACCCGGTCCGTGCGCTTCGGCGTCCTGGCGCATCGAGCGGAACTTGATCATGGGGAACGGCTTGGCGTCCAGCCCCATACGCTCCTGCACGAACAGCGCCGGTCCGCGCGAATCCAGTTTGATGGCGATGGCGGTGAGCATCATCACGGGTGAGAGAAATAGCAGCGCCAGGCTGCTGAAGATGATGTCCACGGTGCGCTTGAGGCCCAGCTTCCAGCCACGCAGCGCCACATCGCGCACGGTCAGCAGCGGCAGGCCCCCCAGGTCGCCGATCGTCACTTCGGAGGCCATGATTTGGAAGACGTCTGGAAAAACGCGGATGCTCACCTTCTCGCGCTCGCACTGCGAGATGATGCCCACCAGTTCCTGATGCGAGGCCTCGGGTAGCCCGATGATCACTTCACTGGCATGGCTTGCCTCGATGATTTCGGGCAGGTCGCTGATCGAGCCCAACACTGGAACGCCCATCACGCTTTCCGCGCCGCACTCGGTATCGACGAAACCGACGACCTGGTAGCCCAGCGAGGGTGTATATTGGATCTTCTGCAGGATGGTGCGCCCAACCTCGCCCGTGCCGACGATCAGCACTCGCTCCAGCGCCTGCCCACGCTTCTGCATCAGGCGCATCCAGCGGTTGTAGAGGAAATGCCCCAGGGTGATGGTCATCAGCCCCGCCGCCCAGGCGTAGACGATCATCGAGCGTTGGTAATCAAGGGTGTCTTTCAGAAAGCCCAGGGCGGCGATAGTCAGCAGGGTGGCAACCGAGATCTGCACGAAGATCCGGTAAAACTCGTCGATGGTTGAGGGGACGTGGCGGCGGTGGTAGGATTTGTAGAAGAAAAAGACCACCAACGTGCTGACCATCTGCATCGCCGCCAGCGCCAGGTAGTCGCTAAACGGCCCTATCTTGGGACCCTGCGTCAGCACGCGTGCACGGTAGGCCAGGTAGAACGCCAGCAGGCTCATATCGGCGTCCGTCAGCGCCAGGGCCAGGCCAAACAGCACGCGCCTGCGTTTCACGGGCGAGCCTCCGGAAGCGTCGCGCCGCCCGGAGCGGCTTTCGAGCGGGATCCCTGCGTACCCCGCAGGCGCCACGCCAGCAGATTGAGACTGCCAAAAACGCGTACTCCGCCGCGGATGGACCAATCCAGCCACAGGGGAGTTGTGGCCTTGTAATGCTTCTCGTAGAACAGGATCAGCGCCCGGTAAAACTCACGGCGCGCGCGGAAGCTATGCCGGCTGGCCGCTTCCTTGATATGCGTGACGGTCACCGCCGGGTTGTACCAGATTTCCCAGCCGCAGTCCTGGATCCGCTTGGCCCAATCCAGGTCCTCGCCGTACATCCAGAATGTCTCGTCGAGCAGCCCCACCGCGAGGATAGCCTCGCGCCGTACCAGCATAAACGCGCCCACCAGCGCGTCCACCCGGCTCAGCATATCCGGGTCCAGGTAGGTCAGGTTATAGCGCCCGAAGCGCCGGCTGTGCGGAAAGAGCCGGTCCAGCTTGAGCATATGCCACAACGACGTGCTCGGGGTCGGGAACGAGCGCCGGCAGGCCGAGTCCAGCGAGCCGTCCAGCCGTACGAGTTTTGGACCGGCGGCCCCGGCTCCTGGGTGATCGTCGAGGAACCCGACCATGTCGCTAAGCGCGTTTGATGGCAGTACCGTATCTGGGTTCAGTAGCAAGGCATAGCGCGGCCACTTTTCGGCCGGCAGACCGGAAGGTTCGTCGCCGGGCGCGCGGAAACCGAAATAGCGCAGGCCCTGGTTGTTTGCCTGCGGATAGCCGGCGTTATCCCCGTTCGCGATGACGTGGACCTGGGGAAACTCGGCCCGCACCATGGCTACGCTATCGTCGGGCGAGGCGTTATCCACCACGCAAACTGCCATCGACAACTGTCCCTGGCCGGCGTAAACCGACTGCAAGCAGTCACGCAGCAGAGAGCTGGTGTTATAGTTGACGATGACAATGGCGAGGTCGAGGGGATCTAAGATGTCTCCTCCCATAGCAACGCGGATTATAGCACCAGTCTGCGACACCGGTCAATTGCCCCGGCCGCGTGTTCGTGATAAAATGGCCCAGTTGTGATGGTGACTGATAGAATATGGTAGGATGAGAGTAAGTCTGGGGGGCAGAAGCATGGTCCCGGAGCGTCGGTGGTTGGTGATACTCTGTCTCTTCGCTTTGCTGGCCCTGGTTGTTTCGTTCGGAAGACCGCCATCGAGTGTACGGGCTCAGGCAGCGTGCGCCGAATTGATCAGCGATGGTGGCTTCGAAACCGGCGAGGTCTGGCAGTTGAGCGCAAGCCCAGTCGCTCCGGACTACATAACTTATCAAAAACACGACGGCGATAGGGCCTTACGCCTGGGCATCGACGATAGCCAGAATGTGATGGGCTCTTCTTCCGCCCGGCAGACGATCACTATACCCGGCTCGGCCAACGATGTCACCCTGTCGTTCTGGTCTTATACCTTCTTTACCGGTCCGCCAGGCGCCGATTCAGTCGAGCTTGATCTGTTGGCGCCGGACGGCTATACGGTCCTGGAGCGGCTCTGGTCAGCCGACAACGATAGCCGCGTGTGGAGCGAATCGACTATAGACCTAACGCGCTGGCGCGGCAACACCGTGCAGATCTATTTCACCGTTTTCAATGACGGCCAAGGCAGCACGGCCGGGATGTACCTGGACGACGTTTCCGTCCAGGCCTGCCCTGCCGATGGC
>JADGQF010000252.1 GCA_017882045.1 Anaerolineales bacterium | reverse complement strand
GTGGCAGTCGCCGGACTGGGCACCTATGGCATCATCCTGGGCGGCTGGGCCAGCAACAACAAATGGTCCATGCTCGGCGCCATGCGCACCAGCGCGCAGATGCTGTCTTATGAGCTGCCGATGGGCTTCATCCTGATCGCGATCTTGCTGATGACACGCAGCCTGAACCTGGTCGACCTGGTCAATAAACCCCTGCCCTGGTATTACCAGGTGTGGGTCCTGCTGATCTTCCCGTTCTTCTTCATCACGATGCTGGCCGAAACCAATCGCAGCCCCTTCGATCTGCCTGAGGCAGAGAACGAGTTGGTCGGCGGCTATCAGACCGAGTATGGGGGCATCAAGTTCGCCCTCTACTACATGTCGGAGTACTTGCACATGATCTCCACCAGCGCCGTCGCCGTCACGATATTCTTCGGCGGCTGGCGCGGGCCTGGCGTGGCCGCGCTACCGGCGTTGGGGTTGGTCTACTTCGCGCTCAAGGTCCTGGCGATGATCTTCCTGTACATCTGGGTGCGCGCCAGTCTGCCCCGTATCCGTTATGACAAGTTGCTGACATTCTGCTGGACATTCCTCTTCCCGCTGTCCTTGATCTATCTCGCGATCACAGCGGTTGGAGTCGTGCTGCTGGGATGAGCATTGAGGTGTGCGATGTCGTATATAGGTGACACAATCAAGGGGATGAGCGAGGTCGCGAAGGCAATGGCCATCACCCTGAAATACCTGTTTGTCAAGCCGGTCACGGTGCAGTATCCCGAAGAGCCGATTGCGGTTTACCCACGCTTCCGGGCTCGCCATGAGTTGCGCCGCTACGAGAACGGCATGGAGCGCTGCATCGGTTGCATGCTGTGCGAGGCCGCCTGCCCGACCAACGCCATCCACGTCGAAGCGGCCGAGAATGACCCGGCCCACCCAATCAGCCCCGGCGAGCGCTACGCCAAGGTCTACGAGGTCAACCTGCAGCGCTGCATCTTCTGCGGCGACTGTGAGCTTGCCTGCCCCGTGGAAGCCATCGTCCTCGGCCACAACTTCGAGCTGGCCGTCTACGACCGCAAGGGTTTCTTGCTCTCAAAGGAAGCGCTGCTCAACCCGCCCACGCCGAACGTGATCGTCAGGGCAGAGTAGAGGGAGCCGTAGCATGTTCCTATTCATCATCTTCGGTGCGATCTCCATCGCCGCGGCCCTGGGCGTGATCCTCAGTCGCAAGCCGGTCTATAGCGCCCTCTTCTTGCTGCTGAACTTTGCGGCCCTGGCCGCCTTTTATATCATGCTTCAGGCCCAGTTCCTGGCCGCGGTGCAGGTCATCGTCTATGCGGGCGCCATCGTCGTCTTGTTCCTCTTCGTCGTCATGTTGGTCGGCGGCGGTGAGATCCGCGACGTAACCGGCCTACGCCCGGCAGGCGCACGCGAACCGTCCTGGACACGCATCGCAGCTTTGGTCCTGGCGGTCATCCTGGTCGCCGGCCTGGGCTACGGCATCATCACGGGCGCCCTGAGCGCAGCCCAAGGCAGTGTCGAGACCTTCGGGCAGGGGAGCGTCCAGGCAATAGGCCAGGCGTTATACACGACCTACCTGTTCCCGTTCGAGCTCACGTCGGTGCTGTTACTGGTAGGGATTATCGGCGCGGTAGTCCTAGCGCGTAAGGAGCAGTGATATGGTGCCAACCTCTTTCTACCTTATCCTCAGCGCGCTCCTCTTTGTCATTGGGGTGGCCGGGGTGGCGCTGCGGCGCAACGTGCTGATCATCTTCATGTCGGTGGAAATGATGCTAAACTCGGTGAACCTGACCTTCGCCGCGTTGGCCAACCATTTCATGAAGCTGGACGGCCAGGTGTTCGTGCTCATCGCCATGACCGTCGCGGCTGCCGAAGTCGCGGTCGGTCTAGCGATCGTAATGGAAGTCATCCGGCACCGTGACACGACGAACATTGACGACGTGAACCTGTTGAAGGGGTAAGCATGCTCAATTATGCCTGGTTAATGCTCGTCTTCCCCGCCCTCGGCGCGCTGGTCATTGCGCTCTTCGGCACGCGGTTGGGCCACCGGGCCATCAGTTGGCTGGCGCCGGGCATGGTGCTGCTGAGCTTCGGCGTGGCCGTCTGGATGTTCGTCACCATGCTCGGCCTGCCCGTCGAAGAGCGCAGCCATGAAGTCGTGCTCTGGTCGTGGATCACCACCGGCACTTTCCACGTCGACGTGGCGCTGCTACTCGACCAGCTTTCGATCACGATGGCCCTGGTTGTCACTGGCATCGGCTTTCTGATCCACGTTTATTCGACCGGCTACATGCACGACGATCCGCGTTATCCGCGTTTCTTCACCTACATGAATCTGTTCATCCTCATGATGCTGACGCTGGTGCTGGCCAATAACTACCTGCTCCTCTACGTCGGCTGGGAAGGCGTCGGCCTGGCCTCTTACCTGCTGATCGGCTTCTGGTTCGAGAAGCCCTCCGCAGCCAACGCCGGCAAAAAGGCCTTCATCGTCAACCGCATCGGCGATTTCGGTCTCGTCCTGGCGATCTTCTTCATCTGGACCAGCCTGGGCACCCTGCGCTTCAGCGAGGTGCTCACCGCCGCACCGGCCAGGCTGGCTACGACGGGCATTGCCACTACTATCACTATGCTGTTGTTGTTGGCCGCGACCGGCAAGAGTGCCCAGCTACCACTGTTCGTCTGGTTGCCCGATGCCATGGAAGGCCCCACTCCGGTCTCGGCCCTGATCCATGCCGCAACGATGGTAACCGCGGGCGTCTACATGATCGCCCGCTCGCACATCCTGTTCGCCCTGGCGCCCACCAGCGAAGCCTGGGTGGCCTGGATTGGCGCGATCACGGCTCTCTTTGCTGCCACCATCGCCCTGACCCAGACCGACCTCAAACGCATTCTGGCCTATTCGACGATCTCGCAGCTCGGCTACATGTTCCTGGCCGTCGGCGTCGGCGCCTATGCCTCGGGCATCTTTCACCTGGTGACCCATGCCTTTTTCAAGGCTCTGTTGTTCCTGGCCGCCGGCAGCGTGATGCACGCCCTGGCCGGCGAGATTAACATCCGCAAGATGGGCAACCTGCGCGCCAAAATGCCGGTTACGTACTGGACTTTCCTGATCGGCGCGGCTGCGCTGGCCGGCATTCCGCTGCTGTCGGGCTTCTTCAGCAAGGATGAGATCCTCTGGTTCGCCTGGCAAAAATCGCCGCTCCTCTGGCTGGTAGGTGCGGTCACGGCCGCCTGCACCGCGGTCTACGCCTTCCGGGCCGTCTTCGTGCCCTTCTGGGGCAAGGAACGCGACCACAAGCTCTTCCACCACGCGCATGAATCGCCAGCCAGCATGATTCTGCCGCTGATCTTGCTGGCCGCCGGCGCGCTGCTCGCCGGTTACCTCGGCCTGCCTCGCCAGTCGGCCATCGAAGGCTGGCTGGAGCCGGTCTTTGCCGCAGGCAGCGGCGCGCTCGCGACCGCCACACCGGCGGTGGCCGGCGGCTTTATGCGATGGGTGCTCCTGGCCGTTTCGGCCCTCATCGCGCTGGGTGGCCTCGCCGTGGCCTACTGGGCGTTTGTGCGCAACACGGACGTCCCCCGGCAGGTGCGCGAGTCGCTGGGCTGGGCCTTCACGTTGGCCGAAAAGAAGTATTTCGTCGACGACGCCTATAACGCACTGGTCAGCTATATCTGGGACTTCGGCCGCTGGCTGGCCCACACCATCGACCAGCGCGGCATCGACGGCGCAGTCAACGGCGTGGCAGGCATCACCGGCTGGGCCGGCGGCCAGATCCGCCGGTTGCAGACCGGCCTGCTCGGCCTGTATGCGCTCTCGATCCTGTTCGGCGCCGTCGCGTTGGTCGTCTGGTTCGTCATCAAGTAGGCAGCCATTATGAGTCCAAACATTCCATTGCTCTCGATCGTCACCTTCCTGCCTCTGGTCGGGGCTTTCATCCTGCTGGCCTTGCCCGGCGAACGGCTGCAGAAATGGTGGGCGCTGCTGGTCAGCCTTGTCACCTTCGCCGTTTCCTGCCTGCTGTTTGCCTGGTGGCAGACGGGCCAGGCGGGCATGCAGTTCGTCGAGCGCCTCGACTGGGTCCCGCAGTTCAAAATCCAGTACTACGTCGGCATCGACGGGCTCAGCCTGTTCCTGGTCCTGCTGACTACCCTGCTGACGGTGTTGGTGCTGCTTTTCTCCTGGGAAGGCATCAGCAAGCGCTTGAGCTCCTATCTGTTCTTGCTGTTGGCGCTCGAGAGCGGCATGGTCGGCGTCTTCATCTCCCTGGACCTGGTACTCTTCTTCGTCTTCTGGGAACTGACCCTGGTCCCCATGTACTTCCTGATCGGGGAGTGGGGCGGGCCGCGCCGTATCTATGCGGCGCTCAAGTTCTTCATCTACACGATGGCCGGGAGCATGCTGATGCTGGCCGGGATCCTGGTGCTCTACTTCCAGGGCGGCACCTTTGATTTGCTCCAGCTTCAGAAGCTCAACCTGGCGCCGAACCTGCAAATCTGGCTCTTTGCAGCCTTCGCCATCGCCTTCGCGATCAAGGTCCCGCTCTTCCCGTTCCACACCTGGCTGCCCGATGCGCACGTCGAAGCGCCCACCGGCGGCTCGGTCATCCTGGCCGGCGTGCTACTGAAGATGGGCACCTACGGCTTCCTGCGCTTCTGCCTGCCCCTTTTCCCGCAGGCTACACGCACCTTCGTACCTTACCTGTCAGTCCTGGCGATCATCGGCATCCTCTACGGCGCCTTGGTCGCGCTGGTGCAGAAAGATGTAAAGTCCCTGGTCGCCTACTCCTCCGTCGCTCACCTGGGCTTCGTGGTCCTCGGCATCTTCGCCCTCAACCCGCAGGGCATTGCCGGCGCGACGCTCCAGATGGTCAACCACGGGCTCAGCACCGGCGCCCTGTTCTTGTTGGTCGGCATGCTTTACAACCGGCGCCACACCCGCCTGCTGGCCGACTTCGGCGGCCTCTGGAAATCAATACCCGTGTTCGGGTTCCTGTTCCTGATCGTCGCGCTCTCCTCGGCCGGGCTGCCGGGATTGAACGGCTTTGTCGGCGAATTCAACATCCTGCTAGGCGCCTTCCAGGCGAACGTCGCCTTTGCCGTCTTTGGCACCCTGGGCATCATCCTGGCCGCCTGGTACCTCCTGCACGCCGTGCGCCAAATGCTCCAGGGGCCGGTCACCAGGCCCGAGAACGCGACCCTGCGCGACCTGAACTGGCGTGAGGTCCTGACCATCGCGCCGCTGGTGGTTCTGTTCTTCGTCATCGGCCTGTTCCCGAACCTGTTCCTGGACAAAATCAACCCGTCGGCGCAGGCCGTCGCCAGCGCGCTGGAGAATAGGCCGGCCGTGACGATGGCGCTGGATCGGCAGCCGTGAAGACGACAAAGCAAAACTAACGATGCACCTAAGGCAATGACAATGACCCTACCGACCGTTAACCTGATCGTCATTTTACCCGAACTCATCCTCGTCGCCGCGGCCCTGCTGGTCCTGGTGCTGGATCTGCTGGGAGTCAACGAACGCGCGCTGGGCTGGTTTAGCCTGGCGGCGGTGCTGACCGCCCTGGCAGCCGGGCTCGCCCTCACACCGGCGGACCCTGCCCTGCAGACCATGGCCCTGGCCGACGGGCTGGGTCGCATCCTGGGCGCGGCGGTGCTGATCGCGGCGGGGTTGGCCTGCCTGATCTCGATCGAGCGCGTTGGCGACTTCACCGGCCGCGGCGGCGCTTTCTTTGCGATGCTGCTGCTCGCCACGACCGGCATGCGCGTGATGACCATCGCCAACGACTTCATGACCCTCTTCATCTCGCTGGAGATCCTGTCGCTGGCGCTGTACATCCTGGTGGGTTTCAACCGCAAGGACCCGCGCTCAGCCGAGGCTGCCCTGAAGTACTTCCTGCTCGGCGCCTTCGCCAGCGCGTTCTTCCTCTACGGGGTGGCCTTGATCTACGCGGCCACCGGCACCACCAATCTGACCGAGATCGCCATGGGTATCCTGCCCCTATCGGCGCCCCTGCCCGGCGCACCGCTGCTGCCCATCGGCGCCGGCCTGCTGGTCGTCGGCTTCGGCTTCAAGCTGGCCCTGGTCCCCTTCCACATGTGGACGCCCGACGCCTACCAGGGCGCGCCGACTCCGGTGACTGCCTTCATGTCCGTCGCCACCAAGACCGCGGCCTTCGCCGCCCTGATCCGGGTCCTTTCGGCTTTGACCACGCACGACAAGCCCTGGCTGCTGGCCCTGGCCGTGCTGGCCGCGCTGACCATGACCCTGGGCAACCTGGCCGCCCTGCGCCAGAACAGCCTGAAACGCATGTTGGCCTATTCCAGCATTGCCCACGCGGGCTACGTGCTCATCGGCCTGGCTTCGGGCACCGCCCAGGGAACGCAAGGCGCGCTGTATTACCTGCTGGCTTACACCTTCATGAACATCGGCGCCTTCAGCGTTGTGCTGGCCTTGCAGCGCCGTGACGAGAACGACGTGCAGATGGAAAGGCTGACCGGCCTGGCGGCACGCCGGCCCGGACTGGCACTGCTGATGGCCATCTTCATGTTCTCGTTGACCGGCGTTCCACCACTGGCCGGCTTCTTCGCCAAGCTCTACGTCTTCGGCGCCGCCGTTAACGGCGGCCTGATCTGGCTGGTTATCACTGGCGGCCTTAACAGCGCCGTCTCGGCTTACTATTACCTGCGTGTGATCGTCAGCATGTACATGACGGAGCCTGCCGTCGAGCCGGCGCCGATCAAAGTGATCCCGATCAAAGGCGCAACTGCCCGCGCCGCTGCGCCTCTAACCGGCCCAGCGAGGGGGGCGCGAGCGCCGGTCATGGTCGCAGCCGGCCAGGCGCCGGCTGTCGCTGGGCCAAG
>JADGQF010000251.1 GCA_017882045.1 Anaerolineales bacterium | reverse complement strand
GTTTAGCGGCCTCTCGCAGCAGTGCCGCCATGGGTGGGCCTTCGTCAACAAAGATACGGATGAAGCCGCCCGGCTCGGCCAGCGCCAGCGCCTCACCCAACAGCTGCACAGCCTTGTCCTTTTCGCCATGCGCATGGAGAGCGACCGCCTGGAGAACCATCACCTTGAGTAGTTCATCCTGCCAACCCTTTGCCTCCATTTGCTGACGAAATGGTTCCAGTACCGCTAGTGCCGTTGCTGGGTCTCCCTTGGCAAGGTGTACCCGGGCCTGGCTGAGGGGAAGGGGATGCGCTTGCGCCAGTTGGGCGGCCGCTGCCAGATCACCCTGGCGAAGCAACATCAGCGCTTGTACAGCAGCAATCTCAGGCATCCGATGCACGAAGTTATGCTGGAGCGCGGACTGATTGGCCTGATCTAAAATAGCGGCCGCGCCGGCCACATCTCCCTGGGCCAGTTTCAGGCGAGCGAGAAACACCTCACTTATAACGAACCTGTCAATAACTTGATCATACTGCCGCGCCAGTTGCAAGCTCTGTTGCCCGTACTGCTCGGCGGCCTCCAGGTCGTTCCACTCGTAGCAGATGCGGGCTAGGCCAAGATGCGCTTCCTCGGCTCTTGGCTGTGGATGGTCGCCAAATAATTGCAGTACCTGGTGATAGGTTTCAGCTGCTTGGTGGAGCTGGTTTTCCATTTCCTGTACCACGCCCATATCGCTTGTAGCTAATATAATGGAAAAAATATCTCCAGACTTCTGGCTGATGGATATGCCTTCCATACAGGCCTGGGCGGCTGCGGCACGTTCACCCTGCAGCAAATAGGCATTCGACAATATATAGTTGGCCCTAAAGCGGAAAGTCAGGTTGTCGGGATGCAGGTATTCCAGGGCGCGGCGCGCCTGGATGATCATTGCTTCCGGATCGTACCGGGTGAGCGCCAGCGTGGCCCGGGCGCAGGCCATTTGCCCGATCAGGTCGCTGGTCTGGTCGTCCGGCTTAGCGTCTTGCAAGGCTGTTTGAGCAACGAAAACAGCTTCAGCCGCCTGTAGTTTTTCTTCGACACCGGTGGTCTGCCCTGCCATCAGGGCCAGATTGGCAGAGCGCACCCACAGCCGGGGTCTGGCATCCAGCACCGGTTTCGGCAGCGAGGCCAGGCAGTCCAGAATGGGCATTACCACACTGCGGAATTGCAGATCCATTTCCTTGCTTCCAATCAGGCGTTCGGCGCGTTCTACGTCATTGGCCGCCGTGGCATGATGAAAGGCTTCAAACGCCAGGCCATTGTTTTCATACCATTCGCTGGCCTGGATGTGCAACTCGGCAATTTCCCCTGGAACGAGACTTCGCCCCAGCCGTTTGCGCAGCAAATCGCCAAAGAGATGGTGATAGCGATACCAAAGCCGTTCGTTATCCAGAGGGACGAGGAACAGGTTGGCGCGCTCCAGGGCTGCCAGGTTATCCTGCCCGGAGCCTGCCGGGGTGCGTACAACTGCCTCACATAATGGCCCGCACATGCGGTCGAGGATCGATGTGCACAGCAGGAACGTCTGGACGCCTTCGGATTGATGTTGCAGGACTTCTTCCATCAGGTAGTCCAGCACGAAATGGTGGCTGCCGGTGAAGGATTGGATGAAGCTGGTGACGTCTTGATGTCCCTGCATGGAAAGCGCGGCCAATTGCAGGCCGGCAATCCAGCCTTCGGTGCGGGTTTCCAGTGCGGCGATGTCTTCCGCTGAGAGGTTCAGACCCATCATCTGGTTGAGAAATTCGGCGGCTTCGGTGGGGGTGAAACGTAAATCAGCGGCGCGCAGCTCGGTGAGTTGACCCCGGGCACGTAACCGAGCCAGGGGTAGCTGTGGATCCTCACGGGTGGCAATTACCAGGTGCATCTGGGGCGGCAGATGCTCGAGCAGAAAGGTGAGGGCATTGTCAATCGATTTGGCATCAATCGCATGGTAGTCATCAAGGACGAGGATGAAATTGTCCGGGATAGTGGCGATTTCATTGAGCAGGGTTGTCAGAATCGATTCGATGGATGGCGGTTGAGGGGCTTGGAGCACACCCAACATCCCTTCTCCAATATTCGCCACAATCGTCTGCAAAGCAGCGATGAGGTAAGTCAGAAAGCGTGCGGGGTCGTTATCCCCTTCGTCCAGTGACAGCCAGGCAAAGCGAACCCCGGGTTCGCCTCGCTCGCAATCGGCGACCCATTCGCTGACTAGCGTGGTTTTACCAAAGCCGGCGGGGGCAGAGATGAGGGTCAGTTTGCCGTGCAGACCCTCGTTGAGCCGCTCGATCAGGCGGGGGCGGAGGACGACTTTAGGCCGAGGTAGGGGGATATAAAGTTTAGTGGCTAAAGTTGGCGTGGACATAGATCAATCATAAAACACGCACCCCAAAATTCAAAAAGCGTCCCAACGAAGATCGGGACACTCTTTCGTGAAACACCGTTACTGACTAGCACCAAGAATTTCATTACTCTCCGATTGATGGGTTCTGGCACCATTGTACTGTACGGGGAGGACCAACGTCCATCGCCAGATGGATAGAGTGGGACTGGCCGGCTGGCCAGTAAACGAATTGCCTCACCCGAAATCCTGCCCTGGCGCCGTTCGAGCAACGCGAAGGCTCCCTTCCGGCCAGAGCGAGCGGAAGGGAGCGGCAGTCCCCGATCGGTTCCTTACCCTTCGCGTCCCCACACCTGGATCTCTCCGACGCAGGTGTCGTCGTACAGGCGCCCCTGGTATACGTCTTCGATGACCAGTTTGACGAACGTCGTCGTGATCGGTCCGCCCGGGGCGCGCGCCAGGGATATCGTCTGCATGCCCGTCCGGTCTGCCAGATCGATCTGTACCTGTTCGCCGCTGGAGAAGACCAGGACGGCCCGCTTCAGGCGGTTGTTGGCGTAGAAAAGGTGGCTGCTGCGATCATAGCCCGGATCGATCGTGACCGCAGTGACCTGGACCGGACGCTTGAAGGAGAGCATCAGCCAGGCGCCGCGCCCCGCGCCGCTGGCGCCTTCCACCCACGGCGTGTCGACTCTTCCGTCGACCGCAGCAGACGGCTCATACGAACCGCCCCGGTCGGGCGGATAGAACGAAGAAGCGGAGACCTCTGCCAGCGGCGTCAGATCCCGCATGGGTGGCAGGGAGCTCTCTACAACCTCCAGTCGCTGCACCACGATCTGCTTGCCGTTTACGTCCGGCACTCCGTCCCGCACATAACCCCAGATACGCACGTCCTGGCCGGTAACGCACACGTGTGCCAGTTCACCAGCCAGCCGATCATCGGCCGCGGCGACGCCGTAGCGGCCGCCGGGATTCGAGCGGAGTTGGAAGTAATCGTCGAATTGCGCACCGGGTGGGTTCTTCACGACCGTGCCAACCCAGTCCTCAACCAGGTCTCCGGGGCCCCAATGGGCCGGGATCGAGACTCGCTGGCCTGTGTAGACCCAGGCGTGCGAGGAAAGGCCGTTGGCGCGCGCCAGCTCCTCTACAGGCACGCCGAAGCGAGCGGCAATCCCGCTCAAGGTGTCCCCGCGCTGCACCACGTAGGCATCCGGAGTCTGGGCATACGTGGGCACCGCGGCCGTCAGAATGCAGATCGCGGCCAGGACCGCCACCAAGATCACCCGTCTCATCGTCCTACCTCTCCTCTCTATGTTGCCTCGACCGGCCCTTCGTTGCCGGCAGGCTGGTGGTACCCTACCCGTCTTCAGGCGGGTCCCCTTGATTGGGCTTCTACAAGAGAAAGACGCCGGCCCGGCCAATCCGGTTCCCACTTCGACCGGATCTCGCTACAATTCTGGTCAATCGCTTAGGACGCCGTCCAGCCTGCCGGCCAGCAAATGTGACAATAGATACCTGTGCGACCGGCACCGCCACAGGCGAAGCCGTAATCGGCCGGCGTGTGCTCGCTCAGCCGCCTGGATTGTGCGTCCAGATAGTAGCCTTCGATCGCCTGAGGGTGAGTGATAGACCTGAGGATATGAACCTCCGACCTCACGGACCCGAAGCACGATCATCATAAGGCTTGTCGGAAACCACACGGAAGGTGTTTATCAACTGACCGTGCGGTGCCCGGTCCTACCGTCCGTGAGAATTAGCCTGGTCAACCCGCCGGCAGTGCGAGAACCAAGATTACGCGATTCGCGTCCGCACGATGCGCCAAGGCATTCCACCATTACTCGTAACGCAGCGCCTCAGCCGGGTAGATGCGGGAGGCCTGCAGCGCGGGCAGCAGCGTGGTCAGCAGCGAAAACAGGTAGGCCAGCAGGAGGACGCCGCCGATCGATGCCCAGGGCACCGGCACCGCCTGGCCCGGGGTCGCGAACGACAGCAAGCCGCCGATCATCTGGCGGCCGATCAGCACGCCCACCAGCGTACCGATCAAGATGCCGGTCAGGGCGATGAAGCTGGACTCGAGCAGGAATGAGAAGGCCACGGTACCCGGCTGGTAGCCGATCGCACGCAGCATCCCGATCTGCTGCCGCCGCTCGACCACAGTACGGCTGCTAATGACTCCTAGAGCCGCCATGCCCACCAACAGGCCGAGCGCCATGAAGCCCTGCACCAGTTGCAGAATGCCGCGCGCTACTTCCCGGCCCTGGCTGAACGTATCGGCCAGCGGCGTCACATTGTGGCCGTAGGGCACCAATGCCCTTTCTAATCCCTGCGCAACCTGTTTCACGTCCGCGCCGGCCCTGGTTTTGATGTAGTAACTGTGCGGCTCTGCCTGGCCCGTCACCTTACGCGCGGCCCGGATGTTCAGATGCAATCCGCTCCCCGCCAGCGTGCCGGCCTGGTGGTAGACGGCGATCACTCGCACGCGCTGCGGCGCGCCCCCGCCGGCCTCACCCTGCATTGCTCCACCGGCGCCGTTCTGCCTCGGTCGCAGTTCCAACTCCAGTTGAGGCAGCGGAGCGCGGGAGTTCAGATCCAGCCCCTGCAGGCGGAAGCGCGGGAGCGTGCCGTCGTTTGTCTCTGCGCTCGGGGCCAGCGACGGCCCGCCGGTGTCGGCCGTCCCGCCGGCCACCAGGTAGCGGTCGAGCACGGCCACGTCGTCCCGCTCGCGCAACGCCCGCCATACGGCTGCGTCGTCCGCATAGCCTTCCGCCCGGCGGTCGAAGGTGTATATGCTCCCGGCCTGTGCCAGGTAGCCGTCGTCGAGACCGACCAGGTCGACCTGCCGCCAGGCCTCAAGCGCATCCGCCGCCTTCCCGGCTGCGACCAGCCGTGCCTCTACGGGCTCGCTGGACACTGCTCCCCAGCCCAGGATGTCGGGCAGGGGGACTTCCGTCTGAGCGCGCAGTGTGGCCGACAGGTCCCGCATTGGATTGAATAGACTCAGGAGCGTCGGCTGGCTGACGATGTCGAAGCCGGCAGTGCTCTCGGCGCCGGGGGTCACCAGGGTCTGGGTAGCCTGGATGACGATCGACATGACCACCACGGTGGTGATAACCATAGCGAACAACAGCATGGCCATGCCGGTGCGAAAGCGCGCGCTCAAGGGGTAGGCTACGGCCAGCCTGAGCGCGGGCGCCAGCCGGCCGGCGGGAGCCAACACATGGCTGATCCCCCAGGCCAGGGAGTCCGCATTGAAGACGACGAGCATGATGGCGCCCAGGATCAAGAGGGGGGCGCTCAGGATAAAGTAGAGCGCCGTCGAGCCGGCGCCGCCCAGCAGGGCGGCTGCGTCCGCTGAGGTGGGCGCAGCGGGGAGGAGCCTGTCCCAGGGCAGGCCCCACAGGGCAAGCAGGCCGCAGCCGATCAGACTGTAAGTAACGCGCGCCCGCTCGCCCGGCCGCATTCCCGTCCAGCGCCCAAGCGCCCAGTCCAGAACCTGCGCCGCGCCGATCAGCGCGCAAGTCGCGCCGATGAGGAGTCGCGTCATCTCTTGCCGGCTGCCGGTGACCATTAACACGACGCCGGCCACCAACAGCAGCGGGCCGCGCACGAGCCGGCCCACCGCGCCGAGCCAGGGCCGCTCGCCACGTGTGTCGGTCTCTGCGCCCAGGTCCCGGATGGCGGCAACGATGTTGAGCCGGCTAACGCGCCAGGACGCGATGACGACCACGCCAAAGGTGAGGAGCACGCCCAGGCAGTATGAAATGATCAGGGATGGTCGCGTGACGTGGAAATAGAAGCGGAAGACGCCGGCCATGCTGCCGAATTGCTGGCCGATCCCGCGGAACAGCCCGCTGAGGTAACCGATCATGGCGTAAGAGATGATTAGCCCCAGGCCCAGGCCCAGCGCGGCCGCGCACAGGTCGTAGACCAGCCCCTCGGCCACGAACATCTGGATCAGATGTCCCCGCTGCAGGCCCACTGCCCGTGCCATGCCCAGTTCGCTCTTGCGCTCGGCAGCCAGCATGAGGAAAATCAGGAAGATGAGCAGGACGCCGGCCAGGATGGAAAAGGTACTGCAGATCGAGAAGAGGGTTGAGAAGACACCGCCGCCGACCTCGGCAACCGTCACCACCGTGGCTTTGTTGAGCAGGTCGATGACCTCGAACTCGCTGCTCGCACGCAACGCTGCACTCAGCTCGGCCTGCTCACCTTCGGGCAGCGCCAGCGTCCGCAGCCAGCTCCGCACGTCGCCGTCGGCGAGCAGCGTGCGCAGGGTGCCGGGATCCCCTGCCGTGGTCAACTCGCGCTGCAGGGTCGCCAGCCGAGCATCGAGATCAGGGCCCGGGGGGGCGCCCCTCGAGAAGAAGGCCAGCGCCTGGTTGGACTCCGCAATACTGCGCTGTCGCGCCGTCAACCCGCCTTTGAGGCCGGCGGCGACCGCCTGCTGCCCGTCCGGGCTGTGCAGGATGGCGGCAACCTTTTGCATGGCGGCGTCATTCAGAGCCAGCAGCCGTCGCCGTGAGCTGACTGCCGGTGTGTTGG
>JADGQF010000250.1 GCA_017882045.1 Anaerolineales bacterium | reverse complement strand
GATCAGGTTGCGCCCCGGCGCCTTGCGGGTGCTTGCCCCTGAGAAGGGCGTGGGTCTGGAAGCCGCAGGGAAGGACGCCGGCTATGACCTGCCGGCTCCTGTCTCGCCCGCCGTGACCGCAGGCGTGAACGGATCGTGAGGATCTGTAGTCCGCCGGTCGTGCGGCGCCCCGCACCGGTCCGCATGCGTTGCATCCCGGCCGGCTTGTGGGCTTATCCGTCTCCATGCCGACCGGCCCGGTCGCCGGGCAGCCAGTATCCGCCGTAGACCTGCGATAAGCGGCCCGCTTGTCTCGCTGCGCACGACCTTCGATGACGCCGCTATGCTCCCGCATACGGCCCTGCACGCTGCTCGCCCTGCCGGGTCAGAGATTACATTTGGAATTCCTGTGCCGTACGGGGTTTGGGAGGCCCTCACACCCCCAATTGCTCCATCATCTCGGGCTCTTCGAGGTAGTAGGCGCGGCCGTAGGCCGTCGTGCGCTGCCAGGTCGGGTCTTGGGCCAGTTCTGTCAGGAAACTGACCAGCGGCGGGGTCGATAAGAGGTGATAACACGTCTGGCAGATGCTGCTCGCAATGTATTGCTCGGGCAAGTAGCCGCCCAGGCCCGCGTCGCGGATCAAAGTCACTAACTTATGCGGACCCCACACCCGGATCATGTGCAAGATGGTGTTGGCCTGCGCGCGTTCAAGGATCTCGCCCATGGACTCCCGGCGCAGGTCGCCCAGCAGCAGCGGGTGCGGCGTGGTGAGTTCAATCAGGGGGCCGATACAGGCCACCACCCGCCCGTCGGGGAAAATGATGGGCGAGCTACTCGTGCAGGCCGAGCGCGGCGGCTCGGCTGCCGTTTCATAAGCCTTCCAGCCAAGCTCCTGCGCCGCGCGCCCCATCGGCAGCGCAATCGCGGTCTGGATATGGTCGTCATCCGTGAATTCGCGCAACTGGCGCACGATCGCCAGGTAGGCTTCGTCGCGCTTCGTCGCCGTGCAGACCGAAATAACGTAGGGCCTCCGGCACAGCGTGGCAGCCATCACGCCGTTGCGGATGTTCTCCAGGGGGATCGCAACCTGGTGGTACACATCCGTGCTGAATGCGATATTGCTGATGGCGGTCAATTCCGACAGCACACGGACTGCCTTCTCGACTGAAGAGGCCCAGAAGGCGTTCGTGACCGCCGTCACCGTCAGGCCACAGCCCTGCGCATACTCGGCCACGGCTCGCAACAGACCCAGGTCAAAGAACGGCTCGCCGCCCGTCAGCGCGATGATGCGCACCCAGCCATCACGATAGGCCCGGAGCTGCTTGATCCAACCAAACACCTCGTCCGGGTGCACCTGTTCCTTACGGTGGGGATTGGCTTGCACGATGCAGTGCGGGCACGTGACCTGGCACTTATAGGTCATCAACAAGCCGATATTACTGAGGAAAGGCACGGCGTCAGCTTCAGCGGGCATGGCTTCCGTCATGTCATTCAACCATTCAGCATGGCGTTGGGCACCGCCACAAGGGAATAGCCCTCGAGCGATTTGGCCAGGTTCGGATCGACTTTGGTGATCCAACCGGGAGGAAAGACCCAGACGCCTGCCCGAGTCTCCGGGATAACTAAGCGGGCCTCCTGTTTGAACTGATCCAGAAAGGCCAGGGGGATGGCGTGCTCGTACTTGTTGAACTTCGGTGGTGGCATAGCAGGCTCCTTTGTTTGTTAGTACCTACAGGTCGCAACGAAGGCCGCGTAGGACAATCCAAGACTGATTCGGTACTCACTGCCTGGCCGCCCGGATCTGCTCCGCTCCATCCGGGAGGACCGGCCCAAACCATACCCGCTGAAACTTCGTTTAGTATATCACAAATTTCTCCTAATTGCAATAGTTTATTTGACGATAATGTATCCTTGTCGATTGAAATTGTTGCCTGCCCGGCAACTCAAGTTGCGGCTACCCTCGCCAGGTCTGCCTGCGCAGACCACGTGTGGCGATCGGATGGGAGCTGTTGCGCCAGCCGCGATTTCACACGTGGGGTCAATAGCTTCGCCATCAGAAGATCACGACGATCCTGGTTCCGAAGCCGCTGCCATCGGGAGCGTGGAAGACCGGGCTTTCGGCCCAAACCTTGCCCTGGTGCGACTCCGCAAGCTGTCTAACGATCGCCAGGCCCAGCCCGGAGCCGCCGCTGGCGCGCGCGCGCGATTTGTCGCCACGATAGAAACGATCGAAAACGTGCGGCAGATCTTCGGGCGCAATCCCGCTGCCCGTATCGGTGACGGTGACGGTCGGTGTGCGGGTCTTTCCAGACCCGGCGCCCCAACCGACAGCCACCACGATCCGACCGAGTGCGGGCGTGTAGCACAGGGCGTTGTCCACCAGGTTGCCGATCATCTGGGTGAAGCGGTCAGCATCCACCCGTACGCGGGGCAAATCCGGTGTGACCTCTACCACGAGCGCAACTCCCTTGGCCTCGGCCGTGGGTCGCAGTCGCTCTGCCGCCCGGCTCACCAGTTCACCCAGGTCGCTTTCGGTAAGTTCAAGCTTGAGCTGCCCAGCCTCGGCTAACGAGAGCAGCCGCAGATCAGCCACCAGGCGATTTAGCAGCAGCGTTTCCTCGTGCAGCGAGGCAAGCTGCTCGGCGTCGGCCGGCAAGATGCCATCTTGCATCGCTTCCACGTTCGCCTGAATCACGCTGAGCGGGGTGCGTAGCTCGTGCGCGACATCGGCCACCATCTGGCGACGCTGCCCTTCCAACGCCGCCAGGTTCTCCGCCATCTTGTTGAAGGCGCCGGCCAGTTCCCCAAGCTCATCCCCGGAACGCATGGCCACGCGCTGGCTGAGGTCGCCGGCTGAGATCGCGTGGGCCGCGGCGGTCAGTTGGCGAATGGGCGCCGTCAGTTGAAAGAATAGCAGCGCGCCGAGCGCCAGGGCGATCACGCCCGCCGCCAGGACCGCCAGCAGAATCGAGCGGTTAACGTCCTTGAGGAACGCGCCGGCCGGCGATGCTGCGACCGGCGCAGCCAGGGACGCGCCGATCAGCGTGCCGACAGTCTGCCCGTTGACCTGGATGGCTGTGCCTGTGGCCAACCCCGCGGCAGGCAGTGTTTGGCCGGTCAGAAGATCCGCCGAGTCGCTGATCACCTGGCCGCGGGTGTCCGCCAGGACGACGCGCAAGCCCATCATGGCCCACATGTCCGAGGCGCCTGCGACGCCCGAACCCTTCATCCCCATGCCACCGGACCCCATCATGCCCATGCCCGACCCTGTCATCCCCCCGGAACCCCCCAACACAGCTTCGCTGCCCTGCCAACTGCCTCGCTGCGCGAAATAATCGGCCAGTTGCGGCGCCAATTGGGACGCCCACAGTTGGCCGTTGCGATCCGAATAGAGCCGGAATTGCCCGGCCGTAGCCCGATTGACCAGCACCGTGACGATGACGGCCAGGGCCAGGATGACCAGGGCAAACGCGCCCAGCAGCTTGAAAAAAAGGCTACTTCGCATGGGTTGGCTCCGCCAGCTTGTAGCCTATCCCGTAAACGGTGTGGATATAGCGCGGGTTCTTAGGATCGGGCTCGATCTTGGCCCTGATGTTCCGGATGTGCACGTCTACAGTCCGGTCGAAGCCTTCCAGGGGGCTATCCTGGATCTGTTGGAGCAACTGCGCCCGCGCGAAGGTGCGACCTGGGGAGCGCACGAGAACGGCCAGCAGCTCAAACTCCATCGGCGTGAGTTCCACGGGCCGGCCGGCCACCGTCGCCTGGTGGGCGGCCAGGTCCAGGATGATACCGCCGGCCTGCAATACTTCTGAAGCGGCGATTTCGCCTTCGACCCGGCGCAGGATTGCGCGCACGCGCAGGACCACTTCGCGTGGGCTGAACGGCTTGACCACATAGTCATCGGCGCCAAGTTCCAGGCCGATCAGTCGGTCGGCTTCCTCGGCGCGGGCAGTGAGCATGATGATCGGCACAGAGGATTCGCGGCGGAGGGCGCGGCAGACGTCCAGCCCATCAATGCCGGGTAACATCAGGTCGAGGATCACCAGGTCAGGCTTCGCGTGCCGGAAGGTCGTCAGCGCCATCTGCCCATCGCCGGCGGTGAGCACGCGAAAGCCGGCCTGCTCCAGGTAGCCTTTGAGCACCGCGATGATCTTCCGCTCATCATCCACGACCAGGATCGTTTTCGCCATCGTCCCCTGCTTCGCCCAACTCCCGCAGCGTCCAACGCCGCGGCCAGTATATCACACAAGAGAAGGCCGGCGACATCTCCTTAAGACGTCACCGGCCGCGTGCCGTGTTGGCGCTTGCCTGCGTTAGAACGTTTTCTCGCTGATGAAGTTGCCGTGCCAGGTGTGATACCAGACCTGCCCGGTGTAGCCGTTGATGCTCAACATCCCGGAGGTCTTCCCGTCCTTGAGGAAGTCCATGGTGTAGTAGCCGTAGAACTGCATCTCGTCGTCGGCCAACTTGGCGCCCGGCTGATTGGCATCCAGCCACTGCTGGGCAGCCGTGCGGGCCTGGCTGACCGTCACGGTCATGGCCCCTGTCGGCTGATTCCAGCGGCCGCCCATCATGCCGCCGCTCGCCATGTGGCCGTACTTGCTATTCCACATCATGTTGGGGCCAGGCTCGGGATGGACGTAGCCATTGTAGCGATCGACCAGCAACTCGAAGGCGCCGGCGCCGGTGCTTTTCTCCGTGACCAGCGCGTAGTAGTTGTTGTCGAACGCCATCACCTCGGCCAGGGCCAGGTCAGCGTTGTTGTAGGACTTCAGGTAATTCTGCACGGCCTCCGCCGCCTTGTCGAGAGTGATAGGCTGGGCATTGCCGGGGGCACCCCACGCGCCGGCAGCGCCTGCGTAACCGTACTGCCCGCCCATCATGCCGGAACCGCCCATCATGCCGCCGAAGCCGGATTGTCCCCACCCCCCCATCATCCCACCGAATCCGCCCGGCCCTTGAGCAAATGCTGTCGTTGCGAACACGGCCGCCAGCAGCAGCACAGTCAAGCCGATCCCAATCGTTAGTTTGAACCGCTTGTTCATCGTATGACACTCCTATCCCTGAGGCATTGTTATTGGCTCCTCGCCAACTCACAACCTCAGTCTAGCGGGAGATTGTTAGGAAGTTGTTTAGATCTGACCAAGAGGGTGTAAGCGAATTGGATGGGAGGCCGGCAACTCAAATTGCGGCTACCCTCGCCAGGTCTGCCTGCGCAGACCACCTGTGCCGAGCGGGAGCCCGCTCGCCGGTCCAGTCGACGAAGGTCGACTTCGCGATGGTAGCCGCGGTTTCAACCGCCAGGCAACTGTCTGAACTCACAACGGCACGTTTCTTGAGAGCAATTTCGGCAAGAACCATGGGTTGCGGGCCAGGTAGCGCCCGATAGGTGGAGTCTCCGGCGGCTCGTTATGGACCTGCTTGGGCGTCTCGGGCCACTGAAAGGGCAGGCGCCGGCTGCCGCCCGGAGTCTCGATGGTGGCCAGCGCCTCCAGCGTGGCTCGCAGCACAGCCATCTTGCCGGCACGGTCCCCTGGCTGGCCAAGCGTTCGACCCAGGGGATATTCGATGGCGGCCAGCCTGGGGACGCTGACCGAGGCGGTCAACTCGGGCACCGGAGTCAGCGTAATGGTGCTGAAACCCGCCGATTCGATCTCACGTTGCGCCAGTCCCACGGACCAGCACCAGATCGGTCAGGCAGGCGCCAGGACGACCGCATCGACCTTGTCTGCGCGCAGGTGCTCGATGATGGCAGGGACCGTCTCCTGAAGCAGCACCTCAGGCCGCAAGAAGTAGCCCAGAATAGAGTAGTGCCTGGGGGCCGTGTGGCCGATCTCGCCGGCCTGTTCCAGTTCCTTGAGCCGGCCCAGCGGAAACAGGCAGTTCAGGTCCCGCTCGGCATAGCTGGGGTCGATGTGCAGGTGGTACAGCCGCACGTCCTGCTCCGTGGCGCCGGCCGGCAGGATGCGACAGGAGGGATCGCCCCACCAGGGGTTGAGCCGCTCGCCTTCCTGGTCAAACGGCCGGTCGGCCTTGAGCGCAATGCCGGCCGAGCTGATCAACACCACCGTACAATCCTTGAGCTTCTTGGCGTGGGCGTCCACGGGATGGAGCGCGGCTGATCCATGGCTACCCAGGACTTGATCATCCGTTTCGTGATCCCGCCGATGAATCGGTACGAGTCGACTGGCTTGTCGATGGCTATGTCTCCCATCGGTGTGAGTCTCCTTCCCCCTATTGGCTTTGGTTCAGAAAAGACGACGGAAAGCCGATACCGACCGTCCGTGAGGCCTCCGGTTTGTTCAGGCATCGGACTAATTCGTGCATTTGCGATAGAGCTTGACAGGCTACAAGTTCAGAGGTATTATTGTATATACTGAGTATCTACTCCTTGGAGGCAGTATGTTGACCAAAGCTCAAAAATGGGGCAACAGCCTGGCCGTGCGGTTGCCTCATGAATTCGTAGAACAGTTGGGACTCAAGCCAAACGCAGATGTCGAGATCAGCTTGCAGGAGGATCACCTGTGCATCGTCCCGGTCGAGTCAGTAATTCCTATAGCGTATGTCGATCTGGCCGAGATGGTGGCTAAGATCACACCCGAAAATCGACACTCCGAGACAGACTGGGGTCCGGTGATCGGCAAGGAAGCCTGGTAATGGCCGAGCGGTACGTACCAGCGCGCGGCGATTTCGTGACGATCGACTGCGATCCTCAGGCTGGGCACGAACAGGCTGGACGCCGACCGGCTCTGGTTTTGACGCCCGCCTTTTATAATCGCGCGTCAGGGCTTGCTATCATGTGCCCAGTTACCAGCCAGGTCAAAGGCTACCCCTATGAGGTTCAGATCTCCGAAGGGCTGCGCATCCAAGGCGTTATCCTGGCCGATCACGCTCGGAGTGTGGATTGGACAGCGCGCCAAGCCGCTTTTGTGGACAAG
>JADGQF010000249.1 GCA_017882045.1 Anaerolineales bacterium | reverse complement strand
TCTCCTCGGCTCCCGCAGTTTCCATCTCCTTGGCTCCCGCAGTTTCCATCTCAGGCTCGGCTTCAGGCGCCATCGCGAGATCAGCTTCCAGGGAGGCATCTGCCGCGGCCGCCGGAGCCTCTTCAACCGCAGCCGGATGCTTCTGGTAGTATTGGGCTGCCCAGTCGGCCCACTCCGATTCCGATACCTGGCGCAGGCTCAACCCGATTCGACGGCGATCGGGCTCAATGCGCAGCACACGCAGCAGCAGCAAGTCGCCCGGCGAGACCAGGCTCTGCGGGTGATCGGGCGTGATGTCCGCCATCTCGGTCACGTGCAACAGACCCTCAACGCCGGTGCGCAGGCGCACGAAAGCGCCGAAGTCCACGACACGGGTCACTACCGCCTCGATCAACTCCTCCACGCGGTAGTCTTCTTCTGCCTTGGTCCACGGGTCGGGGAGAGTGCGCTTGATGCTCAGGCCGATACGCTCGCGCGCTTTATCGACCCGCAGCACCTTGGCTTCAACCTCCTGACCGACCTTGAGCACCTCGCTCGGGTGCGCAACCGGGAACCAGGCCAGCTCGGAGATGTGCACCAGACCATCGGCGCCGCCGAGGTCGATGAAAGCGCCAAATTCGGCCAGGCTGCGCACGATACCGGTGCGCACGTCGCCGACCTGAATTTCGTCCAGCAATTGCTTGCGGTGCTCACGCTGCCAGCGGCGATGAGCGGCGCGCTCCGACATGATCAGGCGGCGGCGGCGGCGGTCGACTTCCACCACCTTCACCGGCACGGTCTTGCCGACATAGCCCGCCAGCCGCTCCTTGCGATCGTCCTCGGAAGCGTTGCGCGGCAAGGTAGAGATGTGAGAAGCCGGCACGAAACCGCGCAGCTTGCCGAACGCGACTTCGAGGCCACCGCTGTTGAAGCCAGTGACTTGCGCCTCGAAGATCTCATTCGAGTCCATCATCTTCTGGGCGTCGAGCCAGTCCTTCTCCTGCTGTGCGCGCGACAGCGAAACAATGAGGTTCCCTTCTCGATCTGACGTCTGGAGGATGTATACCGGCCAGGTAGTGCCCTCCTGCACCTCCGCCAGGATATCTTTGTCGAGGCGGGCCAGATCATTGGCCGGCACGATCCCTTCACGTTTCAGGCCCAAGTCGATTATCACTTCCTGGGGACTAACGGAAAGGACAGTGCCCTCGCGGATATCCCCGCGCTGGGGCATGTCATACCCTCCCTGCTCGAGCAGGGCCTGCATGGGATGAACCTCGGCAGGAGGCTTGCTGGGTGGTAGATTGGTAGTCATGAGAAAGGAACCTCCGAACAACAAGATTGAAACACGACAGGGCTGTTGGCCCCGTAGCCGAAAACAAAGACCCAGCTTCTTACCCCGCGGCGTGCTGGCTATCAGCCGGGTCTTCTACCGTCCTGGTGATCGCACCGATTTATTCGCCTGCTACAGATTGTTAGGAAATGTAACAAAAGCGCGCAGCAACTGCTACACGCGCGAATGCAACCGTCAACCTGGTTACGGTCGCATTATAACGCACCACCTGACGTTTGTCAACGCAATTGTGCGCGAAAAACGCGAGGCACAAGGCTTCGCCAGCATGCCCTGCTGGCAGCGCTATTTCTGTAGCCGCTGGCGAAAGACGTCAGTCAAGGCGGGCACCACGTCAAACAGGTCGCCTACGATGCCGTAACGGGCAATGCTGAAGATGGGAGCATCCTTGTCCTTGTTGATGGCTACGATTATCTTGGAATTGCCTATGCCGGCCAGATGCTGAATGGCGCCGGAGATGCCGCAGGCAATGTACAGATCAGGACGCACCGTCTTGCCGGTCTGGCCGACCTGCGTGTTGTAGGGTATCCACCCTGCGTCCACGGCCGCACGCGAGGCGCCGACCGCACCGCCCAACACTTTGGCCAATTTGCGGATGGGCTCAAAGCCATCCGGCCCCTTCACCCCGCGACCACCCGAAACCACAACGCCGGCGTTCTCGAGCGCCACATCAGCTTGTTGCGCCGGCTCGAAGCTCACCACTTGTTCGCGTCCTACGCTGTCGCCCAGCGCCACATCAAGTTTCACCGTCTCACCCGTGCGGGAAGCGTCCCGTTCGGGCATGGGGAAACTGCGGTTACGCACGGTGGCCATTTGCGGCTTTGCCGAGAACGTTACATTAGCCAGAATGTTCCCCGAGTAGACGGGACGTACGGCCTGCAAGTTGCCGGCTGCGTCTAACTGCAGGTCCTGGCAGTCGGCCGCGAGTCCAATGCCCATTTCGCAAGCCACCAGGGCAGACATGTCGCGCATGCTGAAACTGTTGCTCAGAAGCACGATCTCAGCTTTCGCCCGCTCGATGGCCGATTTCAGGGCCACCGCATACACACCCGCTCTGAACTGCGCGAATTCGCGGTCCTCAGCCAGCAACACGGTATCGGCGCCGTAACAAATAGCCTCGCTCGCCAGGTTGCCTGTTTGATCGCCGACGACAACGGCTACCAATGGCTTGCCAAGTTGGTCGGCGAAAGCGCGCGCCTTGCCCATGATCTCCCAGGATATCTGCTTGGCTGTGCCACCCACATGATCGACATATACCAAGATGCTCATCGTGACAGTCCTTTCATGCCTTTGGAGGTAGCTCGGTCAGATCACCTTGTCGGCGATCAGCTTGTCGACCAGGCTGGTTGCCTGCTCGACCGCGCTCGCGCCCTGGATGAACTCGCACTGACTGCCCCGCTTCGGCGGCTTGCGCAGATCGGTCCACTTGACCAGGGCCGCACCGACACCGACCTTGCCGCTCTCCAGGCCGGGAATGTCTCCCACCCCTTGCGCCGGGTATTGCATTCTTGAGGCTTTGCGGATGCCCATGAAGTTCGGGTAGCGCGGCTCGTTGATCTCAATGCTGACGGAGACGACGGCGGGCAAGCTGACCTTGACCGTCTGCACGCCTTCGTCCAGCATGCGCCGCACAACCGCATAACCGCCGGAAACGTCCTCAATCTTGATCACGTTCGATACATAAGGGATGCCCAGTTTGCAGGCGACGCCCGCCCCTACGACGCCACTGTTGCCGTCCACCGACTGCTTGCCGGTCAGCACCAGCGCGTAGCCGTCCTGCTGTTTGATCGCCTGCGCCAGGATATCGGCCGTGCCCCAGGCGTCGCTGCCCGCGAAGGCGGGATCCGATAGCAAGACTGCTTCGCCTACGCCCATGGCTACGGCGCGCTTCAGGGCCTCCACGAAGTCTTCGTTGCCGACGGTGATGGCAACGGTGTCGCCGTCATAGCGCTCGGCCAGTTGCAGCACTTCCTCGACGGCATATTCGTCCCATGGATTCAGGACCATGGTCACTCCGAGGTCGCCGGTGCTCACTTTCTCCAGACGCACCTCAGCCAACTGCTCGGTGTCAGGTGTCAGCTTGACGCAAGCTATGAATTTCATGCGCATACCTCCTGATCAAATCGCGGGTCAACAGTAAGTTACGAGCGGAAAACTGCGCAGGCAGAGTAGGAATGTGAAAGAATACGCGAAACAGGACCCAGTATACCACAGCGCGCCTCACAAAGCGGCCAGGAAAGGCGCCGCGCGCCTCGCTATTGTGTATTTTCGCACGACCAGGGACAGTGCCTGTCATTACCGTCGCGTCCCAGTCATCGCAGCGTGCCGATCTCCGCGGGCTCGCCGAGGTGCACCAGGTCGCCGCCCGGCTGTTGTGAATAGAGACCGGCAATGAGCCGATAGGGTGCAGGGCCAGGGTCGGACCGCAGCGTGAGCATGTGCGCGTCCACCAATATCTCACCCGGTTTCCAGAGATGCGAGGGATAATAGGCGCCCCCCGGTCGATGGTCATCCTGGCCGATGACGTCGCCGCGGCCATTCACAAGGTGCACAAAGCTCGTATAGTCTTCCGTCAGCGGTCGCAGCACCTGCCAGTAGCATGTAAGCACGAGTTGGCCGTTCGCCGGCAGCGCCTCCGGGCGCACGTCATAGCCGGCCAGGCGCACTGCCGGGCCGTAACTGACGTTGCCGGCTCGCTCAGGTGTCTGCGTGCCGGCCGGGCCGAGCACACGCACGCGTGAGCCGGCGGGCTCCAACCGGTATTTCACTTCCAGGCCGGGCATGGGCTTAACCAGCCAGACCGGGCGACCGCTGGCCAGGGCCGAATCAACCACCCCCCCGACGTCGGCAAAAGCGGGCGACGGATCGATGAGGGGAAAGAGGCCGGTCAGGTCGCGGCGCAGGCCGTCGACGTACTGGTAATACCACAATGGCGTCATCTCATCACGATCGTTGCTCACCAGGATGGTCCCCTGCGGCACCGGCTCAGCCAGCAACTCCCGCCAGCCGCTGATCATCTGCGTATTCCCACTTTGATCGGCCAGGGCGTAGTTAGTTGACAGCGAATAGGCCGGTAGCGCGAGTGCGAGCAAAGGAGCAATGGCGTAGATCAGCAGCGGGGCTGGCCGACGCTCTCTTCTCCATTCCGCTACGCCTCTCCGGGCCGCCGAGAGCCTTGCCCATAGCGCGTCCGCCCCTGCGCTGAGCGCAGCCACTCCCAAGACCATCCACAACGCCCAGATGAAATAGAGGGGGATGTAGTACACATAGATATCGCCGATGCCATAGAACAGGTTGAACACGAGCAGCGAGAGAAAGCTGACCCCGGTCAATAACAAAAGCGCCGGCGCGCGGCGGGCCAGCCAGACGAGCCCGAGCACCCCAAGCATGATGCCGGGCCAGGTCATCTCCTGGATCAGCCGGCCGGCTGCGAATCCGGCCTGCCCCAAGGCGCCGGCCGGCGAACGAAAATCGCCGCCAAACGCCTGGCCCGTGACGTAACCCAGGAAACCCCGCCAGTCTGACTGGTAGAGATGCAGTGTCAGGGCCGGACTGACGGTCAGGGTGACGTAGGGCGTGTAGGGCGCGCGCAACGGAATGTAGAGATAGAGCAACAGCGGCAGCAGCAGGCACGGGGCCACCCAGCCAAGGCCGGCCAGGCTCGCGCGCGCGTCCCGGCTCTTACGCCCGACGTACCAGCCGAAGGAGAGCAGCGCCGGCGCCAGCAGGATCATCGTCCGATGATGCGCCAGGCTGAGGCCGTAGATCAGGGCGGTGCCCAGCAACGCCGCTTTGGCCGGGCGCCCCTCCGCCACCCGCCCTGCCCAGGTGAGCGCGCCGAGCAGAACAGCCACCACGAAGAGGACATTCAGGGTGTAAACTTCGGCGACAACCGCCTGCGACCAGAATGTGCCCGTACAGGCAAAGGTCAGGGCGGCCAGCATGCCCAGCCAGGTAGCCATCAGCCCGGCGCGCGGCGCCGTGGGCCCCGCTTTTGCAGGCTCGAGGATCCTGCCGACCAATGGGACTATCAGCGCCACGGCCAGGGCGCCACAGGCGGCCGAGAAGGCGTTAATGCGCCAGGCCGGGTCGTGAAACGGCAACAGATGGCTCCACAAGTAGGCGAGCATCAGGTAGAGCGGATAGCCGGTGGGGTGAACAAAGCCGCCGAGCCAGGCCGCAAACTGGAACTCGCCGCTGTCACCACCGAGCACACCCGGAGCGAGGGTGCGGAGGTAAAGGGCAAACGCGAAGATGCCGCAAAGCATACCCAACCACAAGCGCGCGTGCCGGTGATCAGCCAGGTGATGCGCGCCTGGCTGTGGGTTTCCGCTCACGGTCCTAGCTCCACCCAGTCCACCGCGGCAGCCAGCTTGCGAAAGTCGCCGGAGACGCGCAAGAAAGCGTCGGTCGGAGCAATCACTTCGGCCGCGCTCCCAGGCGCGGCGCCCTGGATGCCAACGAGCGCGTGCGCCTGGCCTGCCAGGTCGCTGGCAGAGGCCACGCGCGAGCCCAGCGCGCGCAGAGCCGCGATCGCGGCCGGCGTCAGGTGGGCGGAGGCATCGCCCTTGGTGGCAAGCACGACCACGCGACCGCGCGGGACCGCGGACAGGTACTGCGCCAGCCGGTCCGCCTCGTAGTTGTTGGCCGCGCTGTCGAAGCCCTGCGCATCCAGTACCCGGCCGCTGCGCTGATCGAGGACGACCACATTGTAACCCCGCCGGTCAGGCGAAGCCTTGGTCTCGCTGCCGTCGGCGCTGAAGGCGCTGATATAGGCCTCGTCAAAGCTGTGCACGTCCAGGTTCACCGGGCTAATGGCGCCGGAGGTGCCGATCGCGCCCCGGCTGGCCGGGTCGGGGAAAACCTGCCGGGGACTGAGCGTCCAGGCGAAATGCAGGCGCACCCGATTCGCGCCACGCCGGGTCGCAGACGCGGGTATTTTGACCGCCAATGTCTGCCATCCAGGAGCCAGGGCCTGGTCCTTCAGCACCAGCACGTCGTTGACAGTGATGGACAGCACCTGCCGCGGGGCGGAAGGATAAGTCAACGGCGCGGCGGCCAGACTCAAAGTAGCGTCCTTGGGCGCGTCCAAGGGCAAGTAGAGGTCGTCGTCGGTGGCGGTAGCCCAGAAAGCGCCGGCGCCGTAGACTTGCTCGCCCGGCAGCACAGCCCAGCCCTGCCCGAGGTAGGGCTCTAGGTTCGCCGCTCCCAGGTCCAGCCGGAACGGGAATGGAACGGCCGGCTGCTGAACGTGGTAGGCCAGGATGCCGTCTTTCTCCCAGAACGCCGGCTTCTCCAGCGGCAGCACCTGAAGCGCGTAATCCTGTGTCTTCTGCCAGGTGTCCTGATAGGGATAGCCGCCGGCGATGGGTGGAAAAGTGATGAAGTAGCGCACATCATACAGCGCCATCAGGGCCGCCGCCTGCGAGCGGGCGGCCGCATCAACTGCGGGTGCAACATCCTGATACATCTCCAGGCGCGTCAGCGCCTGGAAGAGCGCAATGCGGCCGAAGTAGTCCATCTGGAAGGCCGGGGCCCGGCTGATGTTGCCGCCAATGATCGGCTTGCCATGAACGGATTGGTAATACTGGATCT
>JADGQF010000056.1 GCA_017882045.1 Anaerolineales bacterium | reverse complement strand
CGTTGACTGAGGCCGCACTGCCAGAAAAGCTACAAACATCGCCGCCAGTATAACATGTGGGCTAAAAGCCTGTCAACGCGACGCGTTAGCCCGCTCTGCACCGGCCACGGCAGGGGAGATGTGGTCGTTGGAGAAGGGCTCGGAGGAAAAAGCGGGCGGCCCGTTGAGAAGCGGGCGGGCTCAAGGGGTTGCCTTGACCACCCGGTACACTACGAAGATCGGCCGGCCGCTGCGTTCGTGAATATTGGCCTCCTCACGCAAGGCCATGCCATGAGCCGCCGCCAGCGCCGATAGGGCCTCGACGCGCCCGCCGAAAACCGTGTCCTCGCGTGAATGAGCCAGGTACACATTATCAGGGTTATCCAGAAAAGGGGCGACGCGGCCGGCGAAACCGTCGTCAGGTTGGTCAAGGCGCGCGTAGCCGAAAACCTCGATAGGATTGACGCGGCCGAGCGTCAGATAACGAACGGGCGCGTCCAGGCCCCAATCCAGTGCCAGTGGCGCGCTGGGCGCGCTCTGTACCAGGTATTTGGCCAGGGTCTCGATGGCATCCGAGTGCCCCCCTGTGCCCCCCGAGGTCCCCAGCACCCAATGATAGGAGAGGGTTGTCTGCAGATCCGTGCGAGCCCACAGCAACAGCGCCGCCAGCACCGGGATCAACAGAAGACTGGAGGCCAGGCGAGCGGGGCTGGGGCGCGATAATAGCCCTTGACCGCCGCGCGCGCTGCCGGCAGAACCAAAATCCAGGGGCGTCGACAAAACCGCGTGCCCGACCGCCGCCACGGCAAGGCCAGCGGCCAGCGGAATCAGCGGCAAGAGCAATACGAAATGCGTGATGAAAAGGTCGCTGACCGTAAACGCGCTTTGGGCCAGGATCAGCGCCAGCAGAGCAACAGGGATCAAAAAGGCGCCGCTTGCCTTCCTGCGCCGCGGTACCAGCGAGAATAACCAGGCCAGCGCCGCCGCTCCCAGCAACCCGCCGAACACGCCGGGAGCGTAGCGATCGGCAAAGGCTTCGCCGAGGTACCAGAAGAAATCCCCCCGCAAGAGCGCGCCGAACTGCTCCCAGCGAGAGTGCAGGTTGGACAGGTAGGCGCGGTTGTTGACCCCGTAGTACGAATGGCCCAGGTTGCCGAAGATCGCGGTAAACGTGCCATTAGTGCGCAGATTAAAGATGATCAACGGCACCAGGGGGAGCAGGAAACAGAAGGCGGCGATCAACCACGGACGCAGCGTGCCGAGCGTCATCCGAACCCTGGCCCGTCGCGGCTTGCGCCCGATGCCTTGAATGGCCCAGGCTGTGCCGGCGACCACCAGCATGGCCCCGATGGCCCAAACGAATAGTAACTTGGCGTATAGCCCCAGCCCCCAGAAAAGCGCCGTCAGCCAGAGCGCACGCGGTTGCCGATGGTTCCACCAGTGAAGCCCGGACAGCAGACTGGCCATAAAGAAAAGCGCCGTCAGGTTGGTGACGAAGATGCCCTGGCGGCTCCAAAATATGAACGCCGGGCTGAGAGCCAGGAGTAAGGCGCTAACGGCTGCGGCCAACGGCCCGCCCAGATAGCGCGCCACGCGCCAGGTGAGCCAGAGCGTCAAGGCGCCGACGAGGAGCGGCATCCAGCGTAAGGCGATCACTGCGCCTTCGGGGTCCGCTGGGTTCAGCCCGCTCGCTGCCAGAAACGGGACGGCCAGCAAAGGATTCAGCGCCCCGATATAGTCCTGCACCATCAGCGGCAGTGCCCACGGCCCGACTTGTACCGTCGCATCGCGGAAAGCCGTCACAGGCTGCCCCAGGACCAACTGCATGGCATTCAGCCCGCCCTCTTTGGACTCGTCATAGTGCAGACCGGGCAATTGTAGCTGGCGAGAACCCAGGACAAGGAATACAACCAGTGCAAGGACCAGGGGTAAAGTGCTCAGAAGCGGAGACACAAGATCGCGCGCTGTCTCGGTGGGACGCCAGAAAGGCCACTGCCGCTGGGAGAGACTGCTCTTCGTCTCGCTAATGGCCGGCGCCTGATCACGCATCACCGGGGACTCTCGGCATCGATCATTTGGCAACCAGCGCCACGTCCGAAACCATGCTCTCGTAATCGTGGCCTCTGGCCGAAATCGTGATGGAATTGAGGCGCGCAGGGCGGGTATCGCGGAGTTCCTCGATCAAGTTCTTTGACTCAAACGTGTACCAGACGCCTAGAGGGATCTTCTCGCTGTCGGTGGTTGGGCGATCCCACGTGCTGCCCGGCGGCAGATCATACCAGTAAAAGTTGTGCCGCCAGTGCAGGCTCTTACCATAAATGTCCGTATAGGCCAGGTCAACCATTACCGGGTACTCAGAGGCCCGCCAGCCCCCGGCTGGCACACTCTGATTCAGGATTTGCACGTCTAGCTGCAGCACCAGAGAATCCAGCCCCTGCACATCCTGGTTCAGAACCTGCAGCACGCCGATCATATTCGGGGCGCTATCCTCAGCCCGCCGCCAGAAACGGGCGGCAGGCCGCTCGCCCACCGTGGTCAGACTGACCTCGCCCGGTTGATGATCGGAGTCAATCTCCACCACCTTCTCCCAACTGGGCGTCAGGTCAGTGGAGAACGCACCATTGCGGACAAGGTTCTGTTCGGCGGGAACCGGCAAGCCGGGCACACGGCCTGCGCTGACGACAACCCGCTGCCCCGCGCCGGCCGTCACTTCCGTTCCGGCAGCAAGCACCTGGGCCGAGCCGGAGAGCGTGGTGATCTGCGATTCACTGTCCCTGACGACGATATCCATCGTACCATCGCCGAAATATGTAGTTCCTTGGGGAGTTTCCAGGGAGACCTGAACGGCCCGGTCGCCGTCTGTTGCGGCCACGCGCACTCGCCCCTTCTCGAGCACCAGGTCGAGGTCATAGAGGTCCCGGCTAAAGGAGAAACGGGGCGATCGAAATTGCGTAATGCGCAGCGACGAGTTGGGGAATAGCTGCAACTGGGTCAACACGCGCTGGCCCGCTTTGTCCGAAGAGATCACCAACAGCGCCTGGGCCGTATTATCCGTCGCAATCTGGCTCCCTTCCAGCACCTCCCGGCGCTCTACTCCATCCGGCACTGCGTTGGGGTCGCTGGCGCCGGGCGTCCGCAACTGCACGGTGCCCTGCGTGGTTGTCAGGTAGGCTGCCAGTGGCCGCGTCGCGTGTAACACAAAACTACGGGCGGCCACGGGGACGGCCACAGTCAGGAAGCAACAGGCAGTGAAGTTCGCAATCAGGATGATCCAGGCGACTCTCTGCGGATTCTGGCGCCAACGCATCAAAAGGAACTCCGGCGTTCAAAGAATGGTGCTCGCATACATGCGCGCATGCTGCGCGCAAAACATGCCCGTAAGGGTGCGCACCGGCATCCCAGCGCGCCAATTCCCACGACGGCGACTACGGTCAGGCCGGCTTTTGTGCCTGCGAACCGCCGTCCTCGCTGCCCCGCAATTTATCCAGGTAGTAACGAGCGTCGCGGTCGCCGGGATCGACCTCAAGAGCAGCTAGAAACTGGGCCCTGGCCCGCTCGATGTCGTCACGTTGCAAATAAATCAGCGCGAGATTGTAATTGGCGTGCGGCGTAGTCCTATCGAGCGCCAGGGCTTGCTCGTACGCCTGAATCGCCTTGTCCTGGCGCTCAGGGGAGGCAAGGTGCAGCACGCCGAGATAAGCGGCCGCCAGGTTCGTCCAGACCATCACGTTGCCCGGTTCTATCTGCACCGCCGCCTCTAAGACAGGCACGGCAGAATCAGGTTTGCCCTGCATGATGTAAGCTCCGCCGAGGTTGATCAGAGCTGCCGCATCGTTCGGGTCGAGTGCGCGGGCTTCAATGAGCCTGGCGACCGCCTCGCCTGGCCGTTTGTCCGCGAGCAGTTGTGCCCCCTCGCTGACAAGGCGACGAGCACGTTCCGTTTTGTTTGGCCGCTTGCTCATCGACTAGAATTCCTCTCGATCACGACGTCAGTTCCAGTCTTCGGCTTCGTCGACCTCACCCTCGTCTTCATCGTCATCGTCCCAGTTTTCGTGCTCGCCGCCATCGTCGAGATCGTCCTCATCGCCGTCTCCATCGTCGTCATCGCCGTACAAATCCTCGCCATCGAAGCCCTCATCGAGCAGCGAATCTTCATCGACTGCGAAGCCGTCCGCATAGGCGCGGAAAAGACCGGAACCGTCTATAGCTTCTTCGCCACCCGCTTCGTCATCGTCGGCGTCGTCCAAGGCTGCGCCGGCCTTCGGCGCTAAGGCGTCGCTGAAATCAAGCAGCGGCTGATCTGCAGTTTCGCTGTTGAAGCTGAGCTCTTGCAGCGCGTCCTCGGCGGCCTGGGCAAGGCGCTCATCCTCACCCGCGGCAACAGCTTGCAGCGCACGCCGCGCTTGGGGTCCGCCGATTTGACCCAGCGCCAGCGCCGCGGCCTCGCGCACGCTGCTATCGGGGTCATCCAACAGGCGGACCAGAGGGCGCACGGCGCCGCTCAGCGCCAGCTCGCCGGCGGCTGAAGCGGCCTCAAAGCGCATGGCCGCATCCGGGCTGCCAAGCTCAGTCAACACCGACTTGCTCCAGCGGCGATCGCCACTGCTCCCCATCGCGAACACGGCACTCTGCCGCATCTGTTCGTCCTCGTCATAGTACGCGTTGCGAATGAACTCCTGCACATCCGGTTCGTCGGTATAGGCCATGCCCTCCAGGGCACGCCGCCGCACTTCGTTGACCTCCTGAGGGCGGAACCAGGCCGCGCGCAGCGCCGCGGCAGCCTGCGAACCGGCCGACTCGGAAATCTCACCCAGTTCGCCCATCAGGACGAACCGGCCCAACGAAATCGCTGCCGCGGCCCGCACCTCGGTCGAAGGATCACCCTCGAGCAAGCTCACCAGCGGGCTGACCAGGTCAGGCTTACAGTCTTCCCACAAGCCCTCAACGGCGAGCTTGCGCACGCGAGCGTCGGCGTCGTGCAGACAGTTTCGCAGAACGGTACAGAAATTCAGATGAACGTTGGCCTCGGCTTGTTCGACCAACTCGGCTATCACTTCGAAGCGCCGCTCGGCCTTCAGGTCGACCCACACGGAGCGGAACAAGCTCATTTGATCGCGCGTCAGACCGGAAAGGGGCGCCAGGCTGATGTTACGCACCGGCCTGTCCTCGTCGCCTAAGCGCTGCAAGACAAAATCAAGCTCCTCACTCATACTGTCTCAATTCCAATAAAAAGTTCGAATCTGACTTGGCGGGCTCAATTCGATGGTTCTCTCGCCACCCTTGCCATCTGTTGTCACACGCACGGCATGTACCCACCAAGCGTATTTGCGCGCGGGCTGGTCGGCTCTCAAATAGATCCAACCCGGCACCGCGGTTCCGGTGTTATTGGCCGGCACGCGCGTGAATGTCCCATCTGGGACGCCTCCGCTGGTCCAGCGGAACTCGACGTGGTATTGCGCATCCGGCGGCAAGCCGGGAACCGCTTGCCACCAAAAACGATCTGCACCCGATCACCCGAGTATGGGGTGTTGTCGCGCGGCATCGTCAGGACAGGCGCCGGGTAGCCCGGCGCCGACGCAGTCGGCGCGGGTGGCGGCGCCTGGGTCGGGAGCGACCGTGGCGTGTTCACGGGCGCCGGGTTGCACTGGCGCCCGTGATGATCAACTGCTGCCCGACTTGCAGCACCGATCCCGCGCTTAAGCCGTTGGCGGCTGCAATCGTCTGCCACGGGATGCCAAAGCGTGTGCCGATGCCCAGCAAAGTGTCCCCTGGCTGTACGCGATACGTAAACGTAGTCCCGGCCCTGGCTATGGTAGCGGTGGGCTCGGGAGTCGCTGTCGGCGCCGGCGTCATTGTCGCGGTAGCCGTCGGGGTCGGCGCAACAGTCGTGGTGGACTGAGCCGTCGGCGTAGAACTGCCGATAGCCAAAGCAGGCGTGTCGGTAGGCGCCGGCGTGGGTGTCGGCAGAACAAGCTTTTGTCCTACGTGCAGCAACGAAGATGCGTTAAGGCTGTTAAGCCGGGTTATCACTTCCCACGGAATACCGGTAGTAGCGCCGATACCACTCAGGGTGTCTCCGGCGCGGACAGTGTACGACAGGTCCGGCGTCACCGTCGCGGTCACAACCGCAGTGGCTTCCACGGTCGGAGTCAGCGCCACCGTATTGGTGATCTCTGCCATCTGCACGGTCGTCGTGGCCATGATCGCCGTCGGTGTTCGACTGGGCAGGGCTGCTACCGGCAGGCTCGTCTGGGTCTCGATTGACGCGTTCTGCGGCAGTTCAGGGATCTGCACCAGGGCCGTCAGCCGGCTCCATGTCCCGCTGATCTGCCCCCGCAGCCGCTGCGCCGGCAGGCGGCCGGCGCCCCAGAAACCGATGAGAACGACGAGGGCGAGCCCACCTGCCCAAATTCCCCACCGTGGCCCAGCCGGCTTGACGTCTCGCCCGCAGTGCGGGCACACGCTCAAGTCAACCGATACACGACCGTGACAACGCGCACAGCGCAAAGAGCTCGCCCGGCGACGCTGCCGCGTTCCGCACTCAGGGCAAATGACCATGCCCTGTTGCAGGCGTACGCCACAGTGCCTACAGTACATTTGGATTCTTCCTCAATCGCTCGACGATTCAACTGCTTGCCAATCGAATCTCGCCTCAGTGAATACCTATCGACGGGAAAGTCCCGCTCACCAGAGAGCTGATCTCGCGGATCGTCATCAGGCCGATCAGCGCGAGCAAAAGGCCGAAGCCGACGAGGTGAACGATGCCTTCCTGCGCCGGTTCAACCCGCTTGCGACGGATGATCTCGACGAGGATGAACAGCAAACGGCCGCCGTCCAGCGCGGGGATCGGCAGCAACTGCGTGATCCCCAGCGCCGCGCTGAGAAAAGCCATGAAGCGCAGGATCGGCGCAAGAGCCGAGACACTGGCCGCAGAGCGCACGAACTCGCCGGCAACCACGGTGATACCCACCGGTCCCATGAACCCCGCGTCTGCGAGCGGCTTGCCCTGGCGGATCAACATGGCGGGAACCTCAAACGTCATGTAGACCACGCTACCCGTCTGCTGTAGCCCGCTCCAAACGGCCGTCCAGGCGGCCATCGGGCGCATCGCCGTTCCGATGGCGATGCCCAGCGCGCCCTGGTTGGCGGGCGGGTTCACACGCGGCACCAGGGTTACTTCGAGGGTCTGGCTCGCGCCAGTCTTCGGGTCGGTGCGCACCATCTGATAAGTCACCGGTTGCCCCGCGTGCGAGGGCGTATCCTTCTGCAGGTCCTCCGGCGTCATGATTGGGACGCCATGGGCAGCGATGATCCGGTCGCCGGGCCGAAGACCGGCCTGTTCGGCAGGCGAGCCCGGCGCCACAGCCTCGATCAGCGTGCCCGGATGGGTGGGATCGGGCTCACCCATCATGAACGATACGACGGTGAACAGGACGATAGCCAGCAGAAAGTTCATCCCAGCGCCGGCGAACAAGGTGGCCGCGCGGGCGCCACGGGAAGCCGAGGCAAAGCTGCCGGGCAGCGAGGGGTCGTCCTCGCCACGCATACGGCAAAAACCACCGAAGGGGATGGCGTTGAGCGTGTATTCCGTGCCGTCGCGCTCACCCAACTTTACCAACCGGGGCGGAAAGCCAAACCCGAACTCCTCGACGACAATATGGTTACGCTTCGCAACGATGAAATGGCCGAGTTCATGAGCAAACACCAGGATGCCAAGGACAAGGACACCCAGGACAATTGTTAAGAACATTCAAGACACCTCTCACTAACATTATACCCCACGCGACACCCAGACGCAATACATTTGACCGGCGCCGCAGCCGGCGACCTCGCTCTCAGCCCTCTATGGCACGCTGGATGGTTGTTCCGGCGCGCAAGCTTGCATCTAAGAGCACCGAGCGTACCAGGCCCGGCGTGAGGCCGGAGACAAGTTGCACGCAGCGCAGCGTAGGTGTGTTCTGTAGCAGGGCGACCATGTCTTGCACTTTGCTCAGCATGCCGCCCGTAACGTCCACGCCACGCGAGTCGCCCAGGATACGGGCCAGTTCGCCCAGCCCCGGTGGGGCGATCTGCGGAATCACAGCTTCCGCCAATTGCGGAGCACCCGCCGGTGTGTCGCGCGGATCGAAACGCAAGACGCCGGGCATCTCGCCGGCCAGGACCACCCTCGCCGGACACAGGCGGTCAGCCAGCCAGGCGAATATCTCTTCCGTCGAAATGATCGTCCCGCCCCGCACCTCGTCCAGGGCAACGTCACCGTAGACAACGGGAACGAGACCGTGCTCGAGGGCGACACGTACAGGACGCTCGTCGAGCGACTGCAGTTCCCCATCGCGACAGCAGGCAGACGCCGATGGCTGCACAGGCAACACCGGCACTCCTGCGCCGCGCAGAGCGTCGAGAACCAGTCGATTCAGTTGCCCGGCAACCAATGCCGTATCTGCGTAACCACGCCACGCTTCCGGCGAACGGACTCCCGCCCGGGTATGGTAACGACTGGCCGTGACGTGGCCGTATGAACCACTGCCATGGCCGATCAGCAAGCGCAGGTCGGGTTGCTCGGCCAACGCGGCGGCCACCTCGGCGGCCAAACGTTCGAGTACGGGCGCTCGTAGAGCTTTCAACCGGGTCTTATCGGTCAGCAGCGAGCCGCCGAGCTTCAGGAAAACTAGTTCTTGCATCCACTTTCTCAGTATGTGCTGCGGCAGCTAGCCACGCGCTGGCCGGCATCATTTGTCAGCCCTGCCGCCTCACGACAAGCGTGCCGTCATTGACCACCACCCAGTCCCCGTCTTGGATTGCGGCGATATCCACCCGGTCGACCATCGGAATATCCGCGATGATCGCGCCGACGGCAACGATCGCCTCGCTCTCAATATTCACGATGGCCGCCGGGGCATGTCCGCTGCGCTGCAGGCGCAGGAGGGTGTACGAGCCAACCGTGCTGCCTCGACCCGTGGGAAAAACAAGCACGCTCCCGGCCACCGTTCGGCCGTGAAGCGGATGGCCTGGCTCAAGGACGACGCCGCTATCGGGATCCACTCCCCCAAAAAAGCCGATCGGCGCCGTGGAAACCAGCGCCGGCCCCTCGGCTACGCCGGCGCGGATCACTCGACCCTGCAAGGTGATGATATCGGACACCCTAAAATCTACTCCTGGTCTGGCGCACGGCATGGCAGCCAGCTTACCTACTTAGATGCCGCTCACACCCGCCGGGTTGCGCCCGACATATCAACCGGACCCGTTCTAGCCAGTCGCTCGCCAGGCAGCCGTCACCGCGTCAATCAGCGTGGCGTCCGCCTCCGGGGGAACGGTGCGCGGGTCCAGGATCACTTGGTCCGCCAGGATACGCGCCACTACCGGCGGCAGACCCGTACGCAGCGCCGCAGTCAGCGCGTCGGGAGAAGGATGGGCCAGGGCGAGAGCGCAGGTGGGCAGAACTTCGCCGGGCAGCGAGCCGCCGCCAATCGTCGAATGCGCCTGCACGACGCTCGCCGGAATATCGCGGTCGCGCAGAGCGTTGGCCCAGGCAGTCGCGCGTGCGGACAGGCTCTCTAGCGGCAGGCTGATCATACGCCAAACGGGCACCTCCTGTTCTGCTTCACCGTGCAGGTAGTGAAGCAGCGTTGCCTGAAGGGCCGCCAGGGCGTCCTTGCCAACCCGCAGGGCACGCGCTAGTGGATGGTGGCGCAACTGGGCCACCAACTCCTCCCGGCCCACGATGAGCCCTGCCTGCGGGCCGCCCAGAAGCTTGTCACCGCTGAAGGTGACAAGGTCTGCCCCGGCCGCGACACTCTGCTGAACCATCGGCTCGGGCGCAAGGCCGTAGAGCGTGGTATCCAGCAGACTGCCACTGCCCAGGTCATCCAGCACAGGGACGCCCAGTGAATGGCCCAGGGCGACCATCTCGGCCAGAGGCACATCCGCTGTGAAACCCAGCTGGCGAAAGTTGGAGTAGTGCACGCGCAACAGCAGCGCCGTCTGCGAATTGGCCGCCGCCCGGTAATCGGCAATATGCGTGCGGTTGGTTGTGCCTACCTCCACCAGGCGGGCGCCGCTCTGGCGCAGCACGTCCGGAATGCGGAAACCACCGCCTATCTCAACCAGCTGGCCGCGGGAAATAACGACCTCGCGCCCCTGGGCCAGTGCGGAGAGCGCAAGGAAGAGCGCGCCGGCATTGTTGTTTACGACCAGGGCCCCCTCAGAGCCGGTCAGGCGACAGAGCAAGCGTTCGGCATGGATGTAGCGGGAGCCTCGCTCGCCGGCGGTCAGGTCGTACTCGAGATTGCTATAGCCGGCGGCGACGGATTCGATGGCTCTACGCGCGGCAGCGCTGAGCGGGGCTCGACCCAGGTTCGTGTGGATGATGACGCCAGTGGCATTGATCACCGGATAGAGCGTGCCGCGGCCCAGGGCGGCCAGCCGGCGGGCCGCCTCGCAAGCCAGTTCGCCAGCTTCCGGCAGACGTCCGCCTGCCACGATGCCGGCCCGGGCATCCGCCAACACTTCGCGCGCCACCTCGGTCGCCAGGGCGCGGCCGTGATCGGCCACCGCCTCCTGGAGACGGGGACTGGCCAGCAAACGCTCTACGCTGGGCAAACCGCGGCGTAGATCTTGGGCGGGCGCAGGGTCATTCGGCATACGCTCTCCATTTGGGCTTCTCTGTGGCCCGAAATAACAAAAAGCCCCCCCGGGCGACATTGGATTCTAGACCGGTGATTTCGGATCGTGGGCCGGCAACGCGCAAATGGCGGTTCAAGATCTGAAATCCAAGAATCTAAAATTCTCTGGGCGGGAGGCTTCTGACTGGGATGGATTGGTGGGCGAAAAGGGACTCGAACCCCTGACCTCCTCGGTGTAAGCGAGGCGCTCTAACCAACTGAGCTATTCGCCCGAGCACGCGGCATTATACTTTGGGTCCCGAGCAGAGTCAAAAAGGTTGCAGGTAAGCCGTCAAACGGCCAGGCGCCTTACTCGTTGGACGGCGCCCGGCTGCCGTCCTCCGGTTGGAGCAGCACCTCGCGGCTACGCCCGCCGCCTTCGTCCGGGCCAACGGCGCCCATCTCCTCGAGTTGCTCCATCAGGCGCGCGGCACGCGGGTAGCCGATGCGTAAGGTGCGCTGCAGCAGCGACGTGGAAGCTGTCTTCTTGGTGCGTAACACCTTCAAAGCTTTCTCCAAGAGATCATCGCGCTCCTCCATCCGATCCAGGATGCCATTCCAGGGCGGGACCGAGCGCGTCGCTTCGACCCTCTCTTCTTCCGAGCGGCTGTTTCGCCAAAACTCAACCACCCGATCAATCTCCTGGTCGGACACGAAGCAACCCTGGATTCGCGCCAGCTTGGCCGACTCGGGCACCATGAGCAACATGTCCCCGCGGCCGAGCAGCTTTTCCGCGCCGGGCGTATCCAGGATAACCCGGCTGTCAATCTGAGAAGTAACGGCAAAGGCGACGCGCGCCGGGAAATTGGCCTTGATCAGCCCGGTGACGACGTCGACGCTGGGTCGCTGCGTGGCCAGGATCAAGTGAATACCGGTGGCACGCGACATCTGGGCAAGGCGGCAAATCTGGCGCTCGACGTCGTACGCGGCGGTCATCATCAGGTCGGCCAGTTCGTCGATGACCAGGACGATGTAAGGCATGACTTCCTTGCGAGCAGCCTTGCCGCGCTTGCCTGCCGTCACCGAGCGGTTGTATTCGAGAATATTGCGCACTCCCGCCGCCGCAAAGGTCCGGTAGCGTTCGTCCATCTGCAAAGCCAGCCACGCCAGCGCGCCGGTCGCCTGCGCGGCTTCCGTGATAACGGGGCCGAGAAGGTGTGGAATACCGTTATAGCCCGGCAGCTCAACCATTTTCGGGTCCACCATCAGGAAGCGCACCGTGTCGGGACCGTTATTCATCAGCAGGGCCGTCACGATCGCGTTGATGCACACGGACTTGCCCGAGCCGGTTGCACCGGCAATAAGCAAATGGGGCATACGCGCCAGGTCGGCGACCACAGGGTCGCCGGAGACGTCGCGCCCGAGGGCAATGGCGAGCCGCGAAACGCTGCTGGCGCGTGTAAAATCGCGCGCTTCAAGGATAGAGCGCAGCGATACCATGGTTTTGGCCGTGTTAGGCACTTCTACACCCACATACGGGCGGCCGGGCACCGGCGCCTCGATGCGGATCGCGGTAGCTGCCAGGGCCAATGCCAGGTCATTGCTAAGACGCTGGATGGTGGCGACGGACACCCGCCGGCGCAACACTTCACCGTTGCTCAGCTCGCGCACTACTTCTCCCGGCTGCAGGCCGAACTGCGTGACGGTTGGCCCCTCTTTGACGCTGACAACCTCCACCGGGACGCCGAACTCCGCCAACGTGTTTTTGATGATTTGCGCGCGCTGGAGCACGTCAGGGCCACCGGCGTGCCCTTCATCATCCGGGCGCAGCAACTCGTAAGACGGCACGGTGTCGCGTCTGGCCTTGCGACGCAGCGCCTTGTCTCCGGGTTGGGCGGCCTTGGCAGCATCAGCGGCCGCGCTCCTGTCCGGTTCCTGGCCGGCTGCAGCGCTGACCGAACGAGCTCTTGCGGCGAGCCCGGCGCCGGCCGGGGTGGGAGCAGGACGGGCGCCGGTCTTATCAGTCAAGGACCGTTGGCCGGCGCCGGCCGGCGAGCCGCTCGCAATGGCAGATGAGCCGGGCGCACGCGCACCCCGCGGCCCGGCGCGTTGCTCCCCGGGGAATGGCGCCGGCTCGTCAATATCCTCGGCGTCCTCGGCATCCTCATCCGGGCGCAGGCTGCGGACCAGCGAGCCCGACGCGGCCAAGGCCTTGTGGGCTGTGCGGGCAGCGGCCGAGGTCCACTCCCAGGGCAAGGTGAGCCAGAGCAGCCACCCGGCCAGCAGCAGCACCGCGCTGGCGATGATCCAGGCCAGGGTGGGATTGCCGGTCTCGATCAACAACCGGAAGATGGCCCAGCCGAGGAGGCCACCTCCTTGCCCGAGTAAGGCAGACGGTAACCGCTCCTCAATCGGCAACCGCAGAAACGTGTAGAGGGCGGCCAGACTAAGCAGGACCAGCATGAACAACTCGCCGGCCGCCACCGCCCACCAACGCACTTGCCAGGCGAGTTTTGCGGCATAGGTCAACGCCAGGCCGCCGAACAACAGCGTGGCGACGGCGACCGGCGCGCTCCAACCCAGGACGACCCATAACGGAGGAGGGGAGGCAACCTGAAACAAGCCGGGCACGCAGAGCAACAAAGCCACCACCCCGGCCAAAAAGAGACCAATACCGATCGAGCGATCGCTAAGACGTTGCACTTTACATCGAGCTAGAGCCCTGCCTCGGATGAAGTGACCGGGCGAGCGCGCCCGCCGGCCTCCGAATTGCGCATGGTGAGGGCCAGCCGGTGCTTGGCGCCGTCCACGTGCAACACACGTACCCGCACCCGGTCGCCCTCATTGACGATGTTACGCGGATGCATAAAGCTGCCTTCCGCCAGTTCGGAGATATGGATCAAACCTTCGAGGCCCTCTTCGAGCCGTGCAAAGGCGCCAAACGTCACGACGTTGGTGATCACCGCTTCGATGACCTGGCCGGGGTGATAGCGCTCGTCAACGCCCCTCCACGGGTCGGGGCGCAGGCGTTTCAAGCTCAGCGCCACCTTCTGGGCCTGCGGATTGACCTCCAATACCGAAACGTCGACCTCTTCGCCCGGGCGCACAATCTCATCCGGCGTGTTGATACGACCCCATGATAGCTCCGAAATGTGGATCAATCCCTCAAAGCCACCCAGGTCGACAAAGGCGCCGAACGCACACAGGTTGGTTACGGTGCCGTGGCAAACCTGCCCAGGGCTCAAGCCGCCCAGCAGGTCCTCCACCTCGTTCCCTTTTTGCCCGCAGCGCTCCGAGAGAATCAAGCGCCGCCGTTCGCGATCGATTTCGATGACTCGCAGGTTCAGAGTTTCGCCGATGCGCGCCGCAAGGGCCGCCATGCGGGCTGCCGGCGCCTGCGCGGCCGGCGGCGCAATCAGGTGCGAGGCGGGCGCAAAGCCTTGGATGCAGCCGAAGTCGGCCAGTAAACCGCCACGATTATAGCTGGTCACCTCAAGGGCTAACATCTCCCCGCTTTCCAACAACTCCTGCGCCCGAGCCCAATCCGCCTCCTCATCACCCGGCGGAGTGGCCGACGACCGGGGTCGCCACTCATGGGTGGGCAGCATCGCGTCCTGTGCACCCATGTCATCATCAGGATCCGGCGCACGCGGCACGCCGGCCTCGTTCTCTACATCCCGCAATAACGCTTGCCAGTAACCATCGTCCATGATCATCCCCCTCCACAAGAATATACAAACTCCAACACGTGCTCAACGGCTTATTGGCCCGATCTCCGGTCCGTCTGTTCTCCCGTCTTCGCCTTCCTCGTCTGCCACCTCCGCCTCCATTTCGGCAAGAGTTTTGGCGACTTCAGCGACGGCGACGCGCTGTTTGCGATACAGGTCAGACTCGCTGATGGCCAGCCGGCCCGCGATATCGCGCATGCGTTGGCCCTGTACGAAGCGCAGGTCCAGGATGTTATATAGCAGCCACTCCGAAGCGGTGAGCTTACGCTCTCCCGCCGGCCGCTGGCGCTCGATTGCCCGCTGCAACACTGCGCGTAGGGCGCGCGGGACATTCGCATCCTCTTCCTCAAGCGCCCGGCGCATGACACGCAAGCTCAGCAGCGGGCTATTGGTCAACTTGGGCCCGCCCCAGTAATGACTGAGTGCATCCTTGACCCACTGCTGCCACATGCCCCCCGCCAACGGTAATTCCTGCTCAGCGCCTGTTGCCTCTTCTGCGGGCGCCGCAGGTGGGGGAGCGAAACTCAAAGCGCTCCGCCATTCCTGAATTCGTTCCAGGTCCGGCAAGATGCGCTGTAAGGTAACAAAGACACCCTCCTGGACGTAACGGTCCGAAATAGCTGCCGCCGCCTGGCTCAACAGGGCGTCGGCCTCGGCCTGTTCGTCCAGGTTCATGTCCACCTGCGCGCTGCGCGCTCGCACTGCGAGGGCGCCCAATAGCTGTTCGCCATCCTGGCTGCGCAACGGCCAAAACCAGAAGCCCGAGCCTGAGTAAAACTCGTGACCGTCGGATCCGTCGTTGGACGGTGGAGGGGCAACCGTCCCATTGCGATGGCCATTGTGGCGAGAGCCGGTGTGTGCCAGAGCTTGCCAGGCCGTCTGCGCCTCGGGGCCGGTCATAAAACGCCGCACTGCTTCGGCCTGGCCAACTGAGGTCTCCAACGACAGCCCTGCCCCCGTCTGCACCATTACGAAGCCGGTATCGACCCGTAGTAGCTCGCACAGGCCGGTCAAAACGTTCCCGAGGAACTGGTTGAGGTCGCTGCTGGTGAGCATACGCCGTTCCAGTTCCTGGATCCACGAGATTTCCTCGCGGTCCTGGCTGAACAGAAAGCGGTCAATCCATGGCTTGGCCAAATTCACGATCAACTGGCCCACAACAATAACACTGACCACGGCAAAGATCAAGACGGTATCGCGCGGCAGCCCCAGGACCAGTTCGACGCGCGGGATGACGAGCATCACCACGATCACCAGGATGCCGACAATCGGGCCGCGCAGGAGGTAATGGAACAGGTCATGCTTGACCACCCGGTCCGGTGTCAGAACGCCGTAATAGGCCACGCTGTACGCCATCAGCACCAGCATCGTGCCCACCGCGACGTTAGCAGCCATCGACAGCAACAATACCGACACCGAGCTGGGGCGCACGGCAAAGCTCAGGCTGATCAGGTAAGGGAAAACGCCGAGACCGGGCGCGGCAAAGGAAATGGTCAGATAGGTCATGCGCCGGCGAGAGACAGGCGTGAGGCAACGGCGGCGCGCACGATAGATGTTGATCGCGCCAAAGACGGCAGTTAAGAAGAAGTAGGCCACGAAGAGGGGAAATACAGGACCGGCGGTAAGATGGCTGACCGGGGGCGCATACAGGCCGTCATAAACGAGCGCGTCTGTGAACAGGGCCAGAAACACCAACAGGCCACTGAACAGATAGCTGCCAAAGACGGCCAGGCGGCGTGCGGCCGAGAAATTATGGGTCGTGCGCAAGACGGCGTCGGAAAAGTGAAGGTACGCAGCCGGTAGCAGGGCAATCCCGATCCACTGAAAACGCAGCCATAGTACGGCGGCCCGGCTGCTCTCAACCCGCGGGACTACGATGTCGCCGGCAAACACGACCAGCACACAGGCCAGCAGAATGCTGAAGGTCTGGGCGACGGCGCTGCGCAGGTTGTGGGTGATCATGTACCCTAACAGCGAGAACGCCGTGATCACGATCGCCGAGGAGAGGATCAGATTGCCGAAAGCGAGTATGACGGGCCAGGTCAGGCCCGGTACAGTTCCCATACGTTGCTACAATCCACAAGCAAAATACAGGGCAATATCCTGATTCCGATAATAGCGCTCGTTGTAGCCGCAGAAAGTAAAGCCGCGGCGCTGGAGAAAGCTGATGCCGGGATAATTCTTGCTCTGCACAGCGGTCATCACATGGCTCAGGCCCTGTTGGCGCGCGTGTTGCATGGCGCGTGCGAGCAATGTCTCGCCGATCCCGTGCCGCCGGAACGGCGGTCCCACAACCAGGTGGTGGATCCAGGCGATATCTTCGTCCGGTTGGCACTCCTGGTCTATATAGCCGCGCACTTCGAACGCTTCAGCGGCCACAAGAATGAGGTCACCGCGTTCCTGGTGTGCCAGCAAGCCCTCGCCCCACGACGGATAGGGGACGCGCATGGTGCGTGGCAGGCGCGCGGGACGGAAACGACTAATGACTTCGCCATCATCCTCCCGTTGCGTGACCTGCCAAACATAGTCGGTCTCGTAAGACCCGTTGAGAGTCAAGCAGGCCGTAAGGTCCTTGAGATCAGCGCGATAGATGTGCATATCTATGCGATTCTATCACTGCGCAGCTAAGTTTGGCAAACAGTGTCTGCGCCACGCCCTGCGAGGTGGATGCAGGATGGCAGCTACGGAGTGCCGGACAGACAACCGTCCACGTCCCGTTGCATCTTGAGAGCTCCGTCGGTGGGCGAAGCCGCACCCGACATCACATCTTCCAGGCCGGGACGCATCGCCTGGAGCACACACAACATGGCGGGCGCAGGCGGGATGCCGCGCCCCTTGCTCAGCTGGAGGATCTCGGCGGCCAGCAGCGGGTCCGTCTGGGCGGGCTCGCTCTGAGCCGCCAGTTGGCTGCTGGGCAAGCGCCCTAACCTCTCGAGCCACTTCTGCTGAGCGCCGGCCGAGGTCATGAACGCCACAAAGCGGCGGGCCGCCTCGAGGCGTGGGCCGGCCGAGTTGGTATTGAAGAACCAGTACTTGCCGGCCGTCAACGGCACGGGGTCCCGGCCGGTCTCAGCGACGCGCGGCAGGGGAGCAATCCCCAAGTCGATACCCGCGCCGCGGTAATCGTCCAGGCTCCATTGCCCGTCGATGACATAAGCCGCTTTGCCGGCCTTGAAGAGCGCCGCCGCGCTATCGTAGGTCGCCGCCGCCGGAACCACGTGTTGGACGTACTTCAGGTCATGCACAAAGCGCAGCGCATCGATGATCGCCTGATTATAGAGATCGGGTCGATCATTCTGGTCGAGTGGCCAACCGCCGAACCCCCCAATCCAGGGAATCAGCCAGTACGGCTCGTTCAGGTTGTAGACCAGCCCGTATTGGCCGTTCACCGGATCGCTGAGGGTTTCGAGCTGAGCAATCCAGGCGCGCGTGTCTGCCGGAACTTCTTGCACCAACTTCTTGTTGTAAAGCAACATGAGATGGCTGCCATAATTATCCGGCAGGGCCCAGACAGTATTTGAGATAACCGCCGCACTCAGCGCGCCGGGAAAGAACTGGCCCAGGAAGACACTGTCGTACAGCCTGCCGGCGGGCAAAACCGTGCCCGCGCCGGCCAGAGGAGCGGTCAGATCATTCGCGCCCCGCACAAGCTCGGGCCCCTGCCCTGCTAATGCCAGGGAGACGAACTGCTCGCGCATCTGCTCGCTGCTCAGAAAATGGACGCGCCGTACCCGCACTCCACGACTGGCAGCCATGAAACTCGCCGCCAGTTCGTCAAGCAGGGCAGCGCCCTCGTCGCTTTCCTGTTCCCAATAGGTGATCGTGACCGGCTCAGTGACCAGGCCGAGAGGCAGGAGCAGCCCGGACACCGCTGTTCGCGTCACAGGCAAGGTGTGGGTGATCGCAAGCTGGGGAAACGCTGGCACGCTGGCCAGCGCCGGGATAACCTGAGTGGGGGTCCCGGGCGGCCGCCCGGCGCGGTCGCTCAGGAAGGGCAACTGCCGGACACCAGGGAAGAGCCGGCTTCGCAGAGCCAGAACCAGAGCCACTGCGACCACTGCAAGGGCGACCAACAGCCACTGCGGACGGCGCCGCCTGCGGCGGAAAGACGGGCCGAGTTCCCCATCAGTCTGATCCCAAGACAATTCGCGATACTGGCGTTTACGCCCTCTCACAAAAGAGCCGTCCTCCAGGTCTTTGCCGTAGCTTGAGCAACGTAGCTTGAGCAACGGTGTGGCTGCCCCGCAGTGGCCGAAGCTGCCGCCGTAGGGTTCTTTTACCGGCTCAACTGAAACACATCCACGCCGGCGGTCTGCGTGCCAATCCACAGGCGTCCGCGGCCATCCCCCGTGCGAGGCTCGTCGCTTCAGCACCCGAGTAGCCGGAATTGCTCGCAGTATAGGTCTGCCAGGTCTTCCCGTCAAACCGCGATAACACGCCGCCCACCTGGAGCGGAGCATCTCCCCCTGAGACCCGATCAGAACCTTAAAGATGCGGCCGGGATCCAGGGATTCAGAGAAGGAAAGCGTGCCTTTCCTATTGCCCCGATCCCCAAATCCCGATAGTCTCCCTGCTGGATGTTGGTGTAGAATCAGGTAGCCTGATTCTAGCGATGTCCGGGAGGAACCAATGGCCGAATTGACACAGGTCGGCGCTTTTTGTCCCAATGCTGCGTGCGTCGACCACGGGAAGCTGCAGGCAGCCGAACAAACAAACATCATCAAGTTTGGTCTGACCAAGGCCGGTCACCCACGCTATCAGTGCAAGACCTGCGAGCGAACCTTTACGGAAACAAACGGCACGCTCTTCTACCGCCGGCGGGCAGCCGAGACAGAGATTTTGAAGGCCCTGGCCCAGCTTGCCGAGGGCAGTCGGATCACTAGCGTGAGTCGCACGACGGGTCATAAAGAAGATACGATTCTGGCCTGGCTCAGAGAGGCGGCCCAGCAGGTTGAAGCCATCGAAGCCGTCCTGATGGCGGATTATCAAGTTCAGCGCGGCCAACTTGATGGTCTG
>JADGQF010000055.1 GCA_017882045.1 Anaerolineales bacterium | reverse complement strand
GAGCGCGGCAAACCGCACGCCCTGGTGGTGGTCGCCGAGGGCGCCGAGTACAACGCCGCTGGGCTGGCACGCTACTTTGAGGAACACAAGGAACGCCTGGGCTTCGAGCTGCGAGTCAGCACGTTGGGCCATATCCAACGCGGCGGGGCGCCTGGCGCCTTTGATCGCCTGCTGGCTACCCGCCTGGCAGCGGCCGCGGTGGAGGTATTGGAGCGTGGCGTGAGCGGGGTGCTGATGGGCCTGATCCGGGGCGAGATCGTCGCCACACTCTTGGCCGATGTGGTCGCCAACAAGAAGGCGCTGGACCTGAGCCTGCTCGAGCTGGCGCAGGTGCTGGCGAAGTGAGGCTGCGCCTTTGAATCAACCAACCACTCAAACCGGCGCACGGGAAGCGCGCTCCTGGTTCGCCCGTCTTGGTCTGCCGCTGCGCATCGGGCTGGTCTGCGCCGCGGCCGGGATCATCCTGGCGCTGGTGGGCATTTTCCGCGGTAACGTGCCGCTCAACCCGCTCTCCATCTTCCTGGCGCTGTTGATCTCAGGCGGTAGCTGGGGCGTGGTCAGTTGGGCGGTCGCCACCGCGGCCGTCGACGTGGAGCAGGAAGTCAGCGAGGCCGAAGCCGATGAATGACGCCGGCGATGGAGCGGGGGCAGGTGTGCGCGGCCTGCGCGCCCTGCAGGCCTTTGTCTTTGACATGGACGGCGTCATGTACCGGGGCAACGTGGCTGTGCCCGGCGCGGCCGCCTTCATCGCGGCCCTGCGTGAGGCAGGCGTCCCGTTTGTCTTCCTGACCAACAACTCGACCACCCCACCCGACAAGGTCGCCGAGCGGATGAACGGTATGGGCATACCCTGCCGGGCTGAGGAGGTCCTCACCTCGGCGGAGGTCACCGCGACCACCCTGGCCGGAGAAATGCCCGGCGCACGGGTGTTGCTGGTCGGCGAAGAGGGCATTCGGCAGGCTTTGGCCGCCGCCGGCTTCCGTTTCACCGAAGACCACCGGCAGGCTGACGTGGTGGTGGTGGGCATGGACCGCCAGTTGACGTACGCCAGGCTGCAGGAGGCCGGGCTGGCAATCCGCCGGGGCGCGCCGTTCATTGCCACGAACACCGACCGCACCTTGCCCACGCCGCTGGGGCTAGTGCCCGGCGCCGGCTCGCTGGTTGCCGCGCTCCAGGCGGCGACCGACCGCGAGCCGCGCGTGTTTGGCAAGCCCTCTCCCGGCATTTATCTCTACGCCCTGCCGCGCCTGGGCGTCCCGGCTGACGTGACTGCTGCCGTCGGCGACCGGCCTGAGACGGACATCTTGGGCGGCCAGCGGGCGGGCATGCGCACTATCGGCGTGCTCACCGGGGTGGGCACGCCTGAGTCCTTCGCCGCCATGCCGCCGCCGCCGGATTGGGTCTTCAGAGACCTGGGCGAGCTGAATCAGGCCTATTTCGGCTGACAGGGCCGAAAGCCGGCTCACCCCACGATGGCATTATCCGCAATCACTCGCTGGAACCAACGCGCGCTGCTCTTCGGGATGCGCCGTTGGGTGGCACAATCGACGTAAACGATGCCAAAGCGCTTGGTATACCCCTGCGCCCACTCGAAGTTATCCATCAGCGACCAGACGAAGTAGCCGCGCAGCGGCACGCCCTCGGCGATGGCCCGCGCGGCCTGCTCGAGGTGCGCCTTGACGTACGCCAGACGCCGCGGGTCGTCCACACTGCCGTCGGCTGCGACGTGGTCGGGAAACGCGGCTCCGTTCTCGGTGATGTAGTAGGCGGGGAAGTCATAATCGTGCTTCAGACGCGTCAGAAGCTCATATAGCCCCTCCGGGTAGACCTCCCAGCCCATCTCGGTGTGCTCCTGGTTAGGGAAGACCTCGCGCGGCTTGTTGCGTTCCTCCGCTATCTCATTGTTGCGCACGATGTTGCGGAAGTAATAGTTGATGCCGACGAAGTCAAGCGGGGCCTTGATGACCTGCATGTCCCCCGGCTGTACCAGACTCGCCGGCAGTGTGTAGCGCTCGTGTAGCTCGTCCGGGTAGCCGCGGCCGCTCAGGGGGTCGGCGAACATGCGGTTGAGGCTGGCGTCAGACAGGCGGGCTGCCTGCTCATCGGCCTGGCTGGAGGAGGCCGGCACAATAGGCGCCATGTTGAGCACGATGCCCACCTGTGATCCGGGGCTATCCCGGCGGATGATCGGCACTGCCCAACCATGCGCCAGCAACAGGTGATGGGTGGCCGCGACCGCTTCGCCCAGGTCGTGATGCCCGGGCGCATGCACGCCCTGCATATAGCCCAGGAAGGCGCTGACCCAGGGCTCGTTGAAGGTGGCCCACATCGTCACCCGGTCGCCTAGCTGCCGGGCCAGCACCTCGGCGTACTCGGCAAATGCCTCGGCCGTGGTGCGCACCGTCCAGCCGCCTCTGTCTTCCAGGACTTGCGGATGATCCCAGTGATACAACGTCACGAGCGGCTGGATGCCGTGGCTCAGCAGCTCGTCCACCAGGCGGCTGTAGAAGCCCAGGCCGGCCGGATTCACCTTGCCCCAACCGGAGGGCAGAACGCGCGGCCAGGCGATTGAGAAGCGATAGGCCTTCAGCCCGAGTTCCGCCATCAACGCCACGTCCTCGCGCCAGCGGTGGTAGTGGTCGACGGCTACATCGCCCGTGCTCTTGTCTATGATATGGCCGGACGTATGGCTGAAACGGTCCCAGTTGCTCTCGCTCTTGCCATCCTCGTTCCAGGCGCCTTCGATCTGGTAGGAAGAGGTGGCTGCGCCCCACAGGAAATCTTTCGGAAACTCGATTGCCATAAGTGCTCCTGACTATGCTATTACGAAAAGACGACGGTTGGGGTATTCCAGCCCTGAACCTGCAGGTGCCGGTCTGGTTCTGGAACGTTGTGCCACTCGGCGGCGATCGTCCGGCTCTCGCCGGGCAACAGCAGCAGGTCGCCGAAGGCTGCTTGCAGAGTGGCCTCTTTGATCCACCAGGAGGCGGTCTGGAGGTAGACCGGATTGTCACGCGTGGCCGGCCAGGGGTTGGCTGGGGTGATGTGCGCCTCGATGGTTCGTTCGTGTAGCCATCAACGCCGAACTCGCTATGGAACAGCGAGCTGCCCCGGTTGTAAAGCGTGTATTGCTCCGTCAGCCCCTGGTACTCCCAGGGACCGTGCACGGCGTGCAACGCGTCCGGAGCGCGCGCGATGTTTTCCAGTGAGTTCTCGAACAGCGGGCCGGAGGGGGAGGTGGGCCGCCAGGCGCGGCCGGGGTCCAGCCGCTCCACTGCGTCGCGTAGGGCGGCAAGGAGCGGGATGCCGTCGCCGGCAGGCTTTGAGTCCCAGTCCATCAGCTCGTTCCCGCCGCACCAGACGGCCAGCGAGGGGTGGTTGCGCCGGCGCGGGATGATCTGCTCGGCCTCGGTGATCAACATGGCCGCAAACTCCGCATCTTCCGGCGGATGGTTGTCCACTACTGAGCTGGATTGGATGAGTTCCTGCCAGACCAGGATGCCGTAGCGATGGCACAGCTTGTAGAAGGCTTCCGTCTCGATCAACCCGCCGCCCCAGACGCGCAGCAGATTGACGTGCGCGCGCCGGGCCAGTTCCAGCAGGCGTGCGCGTTTCTCCGGCCGCGGAACGCCGTAAAGCACGTCGATGGGCACCCAATTCCAGCCCTTCGCATAGACCTTGCGCCCGTTGACGACGAATGTGTAGCCGTTGCGTTCGTAATAAGGGTCCCGGATCTGTCCGGCCCGCCACAGGTCATTCGTCACGCTGCCCGGCACGCTCTCCGGCCAGTACCAGCGCAGATCAGGCGAATCCGGCAGGTGCGCGCGGCGCCAGCGCCAGTCCTCGCTGATAAAACCCTTGAAGGTCCAGTCGTCGCCGCCAAGCTCAAACTTCATTCTTGCCACTCAAGCAGGTTAGTTTCCAGTACCGGCTGGGCCGGGTCGCGCGGGATGCGCAGCGTTTTGATCTCGCAGGCGCCGAAATCGACCACGACGGTCCGGTCGCCCAGCGGCGCGCCGAGGCAGAGGGTCGCACGACCGGCCACACCCGCCGTTTCATAGGCGCGCAGGATCAGGTCGTCGTTTTCTTCCGCCTGCTTCAGCACCGAGATGTCGACGTTCTCGCGGTCGACGCTCAGGAAGGACGCGCTCTGCGGCAATTTGCCGCCGGGCTGCGTGGCGCCGGGCAATGTCAGCGGTCGCTGGTTCAGCTCGGCTGCGCGGCGCACGGTGCCGGCGTCCTCCCAACTGCCCGTATGCGGCAGGATGCTGTAGGTGAAACGTTGGATCCCCTGGTCGATGAACGAATACTCTTTGCCGGGCACGGGCACGGCCGGCATGTGGTTGGCGTAGACCGGGCTGCGCAGGACCGTCAGGCCGATGTCGCGGATGTTGACGTCGAAGCTGTACTTGCCGTCGTTCAGGATGCTCACCCCGTACAGGTCACCCGTGTCACGCGAGAGCCCTGACAGGTCCACCCACCCCTGGCCTGCCTCTTCCTCGCCGCTTGCGAAGCGCTGCATGTGGCCGTATGGTACCTCGTAGGTGGCTTTCATGCTGTGCAGGTGGGCCGGGAAGCGTAGCTTGAGCATCTTAAAGTGCTCGTGCCAGTCGACCGTCACGTGCACGTCGATCTGCTCCAGGTCCCTGTACAGGGTGAAGTCCTGCACCAGCCGCGAAGCCGCGTATTCGCTCGTCACGCGCAGCACGGACTTAACCGGTCCGCACTCGACCAGTTGGACGCGGCTGGCCCGGAAAGCGCCGCAGACGTGGTCGAACTTGAAGACGTTGTGGCTCCACGTGTCCGACGGGTCATCGATCACCAGCGGGACCGCGGCCTCGCTCGTGAAAACCTCGCAGCCGGCCTGCTCGTCGCGCAGGCTGGCGATGTAGCCCGTCAGCGGGTCGATCTCCAGGCGGAAGCGCCCGTTCTCCAGCACATGCTCCGCGGCTTCCGCCGTCTCCCGCCCTGCCGTACTGCTGCCATCGGCCTCATGTGCCTTGCCGGCGGCGGTCCCCGGCGCCACCCGATAGGTGCGGTAGCCGAGCGGCGGCAGCTCAGCTAGAAAGCTGAGACGAGAGCGGCCGTTGGCGGCGGCCCAGGACTGGACGGTCTGCAGGGCCACGGGCCGGCCGCTCTCTTCCTGCAGCCCATCGCCGTCGTGCAAGTCGCCGTATTCCAGCTCCACGTTGGTCCTGACGGGCCAGGCATGCGGGTTGAAGACGACGATCGGCTTCATCCCCTCCTGCGGCTCGACGCGTACGTTCCAGGCCAGCGCCTGGAGCGCGTAGTTCAGCGCGCGCCCGCCGATGGCTTGCGCCTCGCCATAAAGGTCGCGTGCGTCCTCATAGGCGGCCTCGATGGCGGTGCCGGCCAGGGTGTCGTGGAACTGGTTGAAGAGGACGTTCTTCCAGGCGCGGTCCAGGCCGGTCGGGTAGGGCTGGCCGGTCACGCGCTGCGCGATCACCGCCCACTTCTCGGCCGCCAGCAGCAGGTTCTCGGCCTGCCGGTTCCAGCGCTTGATGCCCGAATGCGCGCTGTAGCAGCCGCTGGCGTGGTGCTGGAGCTCGTCGTGCACCACAGGCAGCGGCCAGGCTTGCGCGGCCTTGGGGTCGAGCAGCTTCTCCGCGCCCCCCAACACCAGGTGGGGGAACTCGGGATTGGCGTCCATCCTCCTGATGCACTCCAGGTTGGCGACCGTGGGGCCGCCCCCGTGGTTGCCGACGCCGTAGAAGCAGAGCGTGCTGTCGAAGGGAGCCTTGATGGCATCAGCGCAGATCAGCACATGCTGCGAGATGTCCGCCGGACAGGCGCAGTAGGCGGAGTGGATACGGAAAGCCAGCACGCGGGAGCCGTCGTCCGCTTCCCACCAGAACAGGTGCGCGGGCAGCGCCTTCTCGTGCGGTCCGGGACGCATGAAGATGTAACTGTCCAACCCGCTCTTTTTGAGGATCTGTGGCAGGGCGCCGTTGTGGCCGAAGCTGTCCGGGTTATAGCCGATCCTGGCCGTGACGCCGAACTTCTCTTTGAAGTAGCGCTGCCCGTACAACCCCTGGCGGACGAAGGACTCGCCGCTGGGGATATTGCAGTCCGGTTCCATCCACCAGCCACCGATGATCTGCCAGCGTCCCTCGGCCACGCGTTGCCGGATCTCGGCGAACATCGCCGGGTCGCTGTGTTCTACCCATTCGTAGAGCGCCGCCGAGCTGGCGGTGAAAACAAAATCGTCAAACTCGTTCATCCGGTCGAGAGCCGAACGGAAGGTTGCCCTGACCTCCTGGAAGCCCTCGTCCCAACGCCACAACCAGACCGGGTCGATGTGTGCGTTGCCGATCATATAGAGCGTTTTGTCTTTCAGACCCACGAGACCCACCTCTTATCTCCCTTGCACGTTGCCGCACAGCGCGCTCCGCTGGCACAAAAACGTCTGTGCGCCGGAATCTTACCACATCTGGAGAAGCGGGGGGCAATAGTGGCATGTCAAATAGGCCTTGCTTGTGCTCGTCTGTGATTTGAGCCGGTCCTTTCTCTTGTGGTATCCTGCGGAGCGCAGCACGCGCCATCCCTTGCCCAAGACGGAGTACCCATGCCGGCTCCCTGCCTCACCTACGAAGCGATCACCCTGCAACTGCGCAATCCCTTTCGCCTCTCCTATGGCGTCAGCGAGACGCGGCGCGCCTTCTGGCTGCGCCTTAAGGAAGCCGCGGCGAGCGCGGGACCCGCCGCGGACTCTCGCGCGCGCGAAGGTTTGGGTGACGGCGATGCCGGGTGGGGCGAGGGGACTATCCCAGCCTACTATCATATTCCTGAAGCCGAGATGTGCGCTTTCTGGGATGCAATGGCCCGGCGGCGCGACCCGTTTCCGGCTGACCCGGACGTCATCGCTGCCTGGGTCGGCGCGGACGGACCGGCCCCCGCCCGCAGCGCGCTAGACCTGGCTCTCCACGACCGGCTGGCCCGCCGCCGGGGTGTGCCGCTCTATCGCTTGCTGGGCCTGCCCGTGCCGGCCCCTCTGCCGACATCCTTTACGATCGCGATTGCCGAGCCCGAGGAGATGGCACGCCTGGCGCGCGAGGCCGCCCGCTACCCGGTGCTGAAGATCAAGCTGGGCAGCGACGACGACGAAGCCCGCCTGGCCGCGGTGCGCGCCGCCCGGCCCGACGCTCGCCTGCGGGTGGACGCTAACAGCGGCTGGACGGGTGAGGAGGCGCTGCGACGGCTGCGCACCCTGGAGCGTTTTGATTTGGAGATGATCGAGCAGCCGGTTGCCAGGGATGACATCGACGGGCTGGGCTACGTGCAGGCGCACACGGATCTGCCCGTGGTCGCCGACGAATCGCTGCAAAGCCCGGCTGACCTTGAGCGACTGGCGGCGGCCGGAGTGCGTGGGATCAATCTGAAGTTGATGAAAGTCGGCGGGCTGGCGCCCGGCCTGGCGATGTTGCGCCGTGCCCGCGCCCTGGGTCTGCGCGTGATGTTGGGCTGCATGATCGAAACGTCGCTGGGCACAACGGCGATGGCTCACCTGGCCGGGCTGGCCGACTGGCTCGACCTGGATGCGCCGCTCCTGGTCAGCAACGACCCGTTTGACGGTCTGCGCTATGATGAGGCTGCCTGCGTGCATGTGCCGGAGCGGGCAGGCATCGGCACGCGGCTCAGATGAAGGCTGGGCCTGGCTGACCGGCCACTAAACAACCTGAAAGGCGCCTATGCTCCTCTGGCAGATTTTCTGGCTCTTTACACGTGTCGCGATCTTCTCCTGGGGCGGTGGGCCGGCCTCGCTGGCCCTCATGCAGCGCGAGACAACGGCGGCCGGCTGGGTGACCCCAGGCGAGTTTGCCGACGGTGTGGCCTGGGGTAATGCGCTGCCGGGGCCGATTGCCCCACAGGTGTCGGCGTTTGTCGGCTACAAGATCGCCGGCGTGGCCGGCGCGATCATCGCCGCGGTGGGCACCGTCATCCCCACCACGGCGCTCATGCTGGTGATGATCGTGTTCTTCTTCAGCATCAAAGACAGCCCGGCCATCCGCTCGATGCTCGGCGCCGTCCGCCCGGTGGTGGTGGGTCTGCTGGTGTGGACCGCCTACGACATGTCGACCACCGTCTTCGGCACGCGCGGCAGCGCGCAAGCCTTGCAGGCGTTGGGCCAAAGCTGGGATAAGTTGCTCATCGCGCTGGCGGCCTTCCTTTTGCTCACCTTCACCAAGATCAACCCCGTTTTTCTGGTCATCGGTGGGGCGATCCTGGGGTTCATCATCTACCGCTAGCGGCTGACTGGAGGCCACTGCATGCGCTTTTTCGATACTCACTGTGACACCGTCATGCGCGCCCTCGAGGGGGAGCTCGATTTTGTCGCCGGCCGCGGCCGGGCGCACGTCGACCTGCCCCGGCTCGAGGCGGCGGGCAGCTGCCTGCAGCTCTTCGCCGTCTTCACGTCGCAGAGCCACATGCCCGGCAAGGACCTGCCTGCCTATGCCGATCAGGCGATCGCGGCCATTCACGGCTGGGCCGAGGCGTCCGGCGGGCGCATGCAACTGGCGTTGCGCGCGGCGGACGTGCGTGCCGCCTGCAATGGAGGCGGCTTCCACGGTATGCTCGGCCTGGAGGGCGCCGACTGCGCCGGCGAGCGGGCTGATGGCCTCGAGCGTTTCATCGACGCGGGCGTGCGCAACGTTATCCCTGCCTGGTCCGACAATGCTTTCTCGGGCACGGTGTTCGGGGACAATGGGCCGCTCACCGCCGAGGGCATCCGCTTGATCGAGTTGTGCCAGGCGCGCCGGGTGATGGTCGACGTCTCGCATCTTTCTGACACTGCGTTCTGGCAGGTGCGTGACCTGGCGTACCGGCCGTTCATCGCCAGTCACTCGAATTGCCGGGCAGTCTGTCCCCACCCGCGCAACATCAGCGACGAGATGATCCGCGCGCTGGCCGGACGGGGCGGCGTGATGGGCATTAACCTCTCAGCCGATTTTATCTCGCCGGAATACATGGCTCAGGGGGCTCCCATCGAGAGGGCTGCGCGGGAAGCGATCCAGGCGGCGAGCGATCCCGAAGACCAAAAGCGCCTGCGCCAGGAGATGTGGCAGCAACTCTCGCAGATTGCGCCGCCGGATATCGCGTGGATTGCCCGGCACGTGCAGCACGCCATCCAGGTCGGCGGCGAGGATTGCATTGGCCTGGGCGGCGACCTGGACGGCATCAAGGCGATGCCCGCGCCCATGACCGGCATCGAGAGCTACCCGCTCATCCCGCAGGCGTTGGAGCAAGCCGGACTGACCGCGGCGCAGCTCGAGAAGGTCTGCTGGCGGAACTGGGAGCGTGTCTTTTTAGAGGTGCTGCCGGAGTAGGGACGCGCACGTGAGGCCTCACCGGTTGCGCTGGGCGCGCTCGCCTTTGAGGGCTTTTTGCAGCGCCGCCAGCTCTGCGGGCGTCAGGTCACGCCATTGCCCAGGCTGCAAGTCGCCGAGCGCCAGGGGACCGATGGCGACGCGCACCAGGCGCAGAGTGGGGTGGCCCACGGCCGCGGTCATGTGGCGGATCTCTCTCTTGCGCCCTTCCCGCAACACCAGCCGTAGCCAGCCGGTGGGAACGCCGGCCGGCGCCTGGACGGGCACGGATCTTGCCGGGACGTCCGGTTCTTCTGCGAGCACTTCAGCTTGCGCCGGCGCACTGAGCTCGCCTTTCACCGGCACGCCGCTGCGCAGCGCCCGCAGAGCCGCCTCGTCAGGCAGGCCCTGCACCTGGACCAGGTAGGTCTTGGGCTGACGATAGAGCGGGTGTGTTAGCCGGTGCGCCAACCCGCCGTCGTCAGTCAACAGCATCAGTCCCTCGCTATCGTAATCCAGCCGGCCCGCCTCAAACAGGCCCGGCGCCGGCACATACTGGGCCAGTGTCGGTCGTCCTTGCTCGTCAGTCGAGCCGCAAAGGACCCGGTAGGGCTTGTAGAATAACAAGTAGCGGGACATACTTATATTCTATCACATCGGAAATCTGGACATCCCTGCCATCTTCCCCTACAATTGGTTCCCGCAACCTTTATCCGTGTTTACATTTCACGCGTGGAGTTATCACCTTGAACGTCTTAGGTCAATTATCCGTCTATCCTACGGCCGATCCCAGGATAACCCGGATCACTGAACTGGCATATAATCTGTGGTGGAGCTGGCATCCCGAGGCGCAGGCGCTGTACCAGGATATCGACCCCGACCTGTGGAAACTGGTCAACCAGAATCCCGTCCTCTTCCTGCGCCGCGTCGGCCAGCAGAAGCTGGACCGTGTGGCCAACGACACGGCTTACGTCGATCGCTACAACGCGGTCATGAACGCCTTCGACATCTACATGCACCCGGACCAGACCTGGTACAGCCGGACCTACCCGGATCTGCGCGATCGGCAGATCGCCTACTTCTCGGCCGAGTTCGGGCTGCACGAATCGCTGCCCATCTACTCCGGTGGCCTGGGCGTCCTGGCCGGCGACCATTGCAAGGCTGCCAGTGACCTGGGTCTGCCCTTTGTCGGAGTCGGTTTCCTGTACCCACAGGGCTATTTCCAGCAGCGCATCGACAGCGAAGGGCACCAGCAAGCCGTTTACGCGAAGCTCAATTTCGCGGATGTGCCGGCCACGCCGGCGCTGGACGCCAGCGGCAATGAGATAATCGTCAGCGTCAACCTTCCGGGGCGCGCCATCTACGCCAAGGTCTGGCGCATCCAGGTCGGGCGCGTGCCGGTCTACCTCATGGACACGGACGTCGCACGCAACGCGCCGGCCGACCGCGAGCTCTCCGCTCGACTGTATGGCGGCAACCAGGAGCTGCGCGTTGCGCAGGAGATTGTGCTGGGCATCGGCGGCGTGCGGGTGCTGCGCGCCCTGGGGCTCCAGCCGTCTGTCTGGCATATGAACGAGGGGCACGCGGCTTTTCTGCAGCTCGAACGCATCCGCGAGCACGTACAGGAGGGCGGCCTGAGTTTCGCTGACGCTCTGTGGGCGGCGCGTGCGGACGCTCTCTTTACCACCCATACCCCCGTGCCGGCCGGGAATGACGCCTTCCCTCCCAACCTCATGGAGCGCTTCTTCAGCGATTTCTGGCCGCGGATGGGCATCGGCTGGGAGCAGTTCTGGAACCTGGGCTGTTTCGAGTATCCGTGGGGCCCGCAGTTCAGTATGACGGTGCTGGCCCTGCGCACCGCGGGACGCGCCAATGGCGTGAGCCGGTTGCACGGCGTGGTCGCCCGCGAGATGTGGCAAAGCCTGTATCCCAACGTGCCCTTGCCCGAGATCCCGATCGGCCATGTGACCAATGGCGTCCATTCGGACAGCTGGCTGGACCCCGAAATGGCAGCGCTCTACGATCGCTATCTCGGGCCGGCCTGGCGCGAACGGCTGGATGCGCCGGCGACCTGGCAAGGCGTTTATCAGATCCCCGACCAGGAGCTATGGTCGGTGCACGCTGATGCCAAGCGCCGCATGATCGACCTGGTGCGTGAGCGCTCCGCCAACCAGTTGGCGCGCATCGGCGCAGACCCGGCCGAGATCAACGCCGCCAGCGTGATGTTCGACCCCAACGTTCTGACCATCGGTTTTGGCCGTCGCTATGCGACCTACAAGCGTGCTACCCTCATCTTCCGCGATCAGGAGCGGCTGAAGCGCATCCTGAATGACCCGAAACGGCCGGTACAGATCGTCTTCGCCGGCAAGGCCCATCCTGCCGATGAGCCGGGCAAGTCTCTGATCCAGTTCGTCTACCAGATGAGCCAGCAGCCGGGTTTTGCCGGTTGTATCGTCTTCGTGGAAGACTATGACACCAATATCGCGCGCCATATGGTGGCCGGCGCCGACGTGTGGCTGAACAACCCACGCCGGCCGCTGGAGGCCAGCGGCACCAGCGGTGAGAAAGCCAGCCTGAACGGCGTGCCCAACCTCAGCGTGTTGGATGGCTGGTGGGTGGAGGGCTACAACGGTCAGAACGGCTGGGCGATAGGCGAGGAACGCGAGTACTCGGATGAGGCCGCCCAGGACGAGGCCGACGCACTCTCGCTGTACCGTCTGCTGGAAGATGAGGTCGTGCCGCTCTTCTACGAGCGCGACGAGCAGGACATCCCGCGCGGCTGGTTGGCGATCATGCGGGCCGCGATCGCCTCCGTGGCGCCCCAATTCAGCTTGAACCGCATGTTGAAGGACTACGTCAACCAGTATTACATCCCGGCCGGCGCGCTGGGGCAGAAGCTGGCCGGCGAGAATTATGCGGGTGCACGCGCCTTGAGCGACTGGGAGCGGCGCGTCAAGAGCGCCTGGCCGCAGGTCCACTTGCGCGCCAGTGGCCCCGCCAGCGGCGAGATCCACGTCGGGCAATCGATCAAGGTGGAGGCTACGCTCCAGCTCGGCCCGCTGAACCCTGATGACCTGTCGGTCGAGCTGGTATACGGCCAACAGCAGGACGGCAACCTGAAAACCGCGCTGGTGGCGCCGATGCTCGAGGACGGCAACGCCGACGGCCAACTGCACTATTCGGTGAACCTATCCTCGCCCGACAGCGGGCGCTTTGTGTATGGGGTGCGCGTCCGGCCAAACCAGCCGGACCTGCCCAACCCCTTTGCTCTGCCCATGATCCGTTGGGCCTGAGGGAGACACCGGTTCTCTGATGGAAGATCGGACCGCGGCGGTTGCAGATGAGCCTGGCTGCCTGAGCGAACGCGAGCTCGAGGTGCTGAAGCTGCTCGCTACGGGAGCAACCAACCAGCAGATCGCGCGCAGCCTGTTCATCAGCCCGAACACGGTCAAGGTGCACCTGCGCAATATCTACGAGAAGCTGGGCGTCCAATCGCGCACCGAGGCCACGATGGAGGCCGTGCGGCGCGGCTGGGTGACCGTGGCCGGGGCGCTAATGGCCGCGGAAGAGGGGCCGGCAGGGGCTCCAGCGGCAGAGGCCCCAGCGGCGGAGGCCGCCCCCCTGCCCGTTCCCCGGCAGCCGATTCGCCTCTGGCAGCGGGTCTATATGCTGGTCGCGGCTCTCCTGGTCGTGGCGGCCGTGTGGGCCCCTGACTGGTGGCAAAGCCGCAGCCAGGCGCTGGCACTGACGCCGCTGAGCGACGTAGGGCAGCCCCAGGTCGCGCCGGGAGCGCGCGCGAAGGTCACGCGTTGGACGGCCCGCTCCCCGTTGCCCGACGGGCGCAGCCGCCTGGCGGTTGCCGAGGTCGCCGGGAAGTTCTATGCCATCGGCGGCGAGACGGCCGGCGGCATAACCGGTCAGGTCATGGTGTACGATCCCCAGAGCAACGACTGGCTCGAGGGCGCGCGCAAGCCGACCGCGGTGGCCAACGTCTCCGCGGCCGTGGTGGACGGGCTGATCTACGTGCCGGGCGGCGCCATCGGCGATGGCCAGGCCACAGCCGCGCTGGAAGTCTACAATCCGATCAGTGATACCTGGCAGAGCCGTGCCCCTTTGCCGGCGCCCGTCGCGGCCTACGGCCTGGCGGCCCTCAACGGGCGACTCTACCTGTTTGGCGGCTGGGACGGCACGCGCTATGTCGCGACCACCTACATTTACGATCCAGCCAGCGACAAATGGCAGGCGGGCACCTGGCTGCCGGCGCCGCGCGCCTTCCTGGGCGCCTGCGCGCTCGACCAGCAGATCTACGTGGCCGGTGGCTATGACGGGCGAGTGGAGTCGAATGCTGTGCTGGCGTATGACCCGATCGGCGAGGGCACGAGCGCGGGTCCATGGGCGGTCCGGGCGACGTTAAACCAGGGACGCGGCGGGCTGGCGCTGGTGGGGATCTACGGCCGGTTGTTTGCCATCGGCGGCGGCTGGCGTAATCCGATCAGCTTCAACGAGCAATACGACCTGCGCACCGGCGCCTGGTCGAAGATCGAATCTCCCGTGACCGGTCAGTGGCGCAACCTGGGCCTGGTGGCCCGGGGCAATGACCTCTATGCCATCGGCGGCTGGAGCGGCTCGTACCTGGCCAACGTCGAGCGTTACACGGCTATATACCAGATTATGCTGCCGATTAGCGCCGGACAGAGCAAATAGGCGCTCTACAGCGCCGGACGCGCCAGGCGTTGTATCTTCGGCAGCGTCTCGCGCCAACTGATTTCGGACAACCCCATCTTCTGCCGCAGCGTCTCCGCCGGCATGCCCTTGCGGTAATCGCGCACCGCGCTGGTCCAGCGTAACTGCTCGAACGACACCCCACCCGGTACGCCCGCCAGCTTGGCCAGGTCGGCCAGCACATACTCCAGGTTGCGCGGCGTGCACTCGAACAAGTACTCCTTCGGCTTATGTTCGCGCAAGTACTGGCGGTACACCGAAACAAAACCGGGGCCGAGGTTTAGCTTGCGTTCCTTCAACGTGCGGCGCGGGTCGGCATAGCGCACGTAGAGCACCGGCGCCTGTGTGTTCGACAGGTCGATGTGTTCGAGCTTGATGCCCGCGCACTCGCTCTTCTTGATGCCGGTCTGCAGCACCAGCGTGACCAGCAGGTACGGGCGCGCGTCTGGCTTGGCAGCCCAGAGCAGGTCACGCGCCGTGCTGAGCAGCGCGTTGATGTGCTCGTCGTACAGCAAGTCGGGCAGCGGGGTCGAAGGGTGTTCGTGGATCAAGGGTGCAGCCGGATCGCTGGGGATGACGCCGCTCTCCGCGAGCCAGCCAAAGAACACCTTGAGGGTGGTCAGGCGGCGGGCGAACGACTTGGGGCTGCAAGGCACGCCTCGCTCGGCGCGCATCCACGTCAGGAAGCGGTCGAGATCCGATTGGCTGATCTCGCCGACCGGTTTGTTGCCTGCCATGTAGTGCGTGAACAGGCGCAAGTCGGCCTGAAAGGCCTTGATTGTGTTATCGGAGAAACCCTGCCGCACCATGTAACCATAGAAGCTGCTGATCGCGGCGGTCAGCGATGTCTTGCTGCTAAGATCATCTGGTAGCGTGGCGACCGGCGGTGTAAATTCCCCGGCCGTCCCGCCGCCGGCCTTACCCTCTGCGAACAGGGAGAGCTGATCGTCGGCCATTGCGACCTCCAGATCGTGTCAGTCGCCGGTGTAGGGCCAGAGGCGAGCGCGCAATCCGACACACCGGCTTTTTCGCGTAGTGTACTACATGAACAAAATACCAGATGAATCTGCAGTTGTCAAGACTATCTGAAGTTTTGCTTTGCACATGTCTCGCCGGTCGGGTTAATTGTCATCTTGAAGTCGTTCAGATTTTGTGCTACAATGGTTCCGTTGGAACAAGTTCGTTGGAACAGGGATCAAGCGCGGTGCTGGCTGCCGGACGGCGTCTGAGTCTGTTAGGAGGAGAACCTATGACACTGGGCATCAAGGCGATCGAGGGCATTCTGGGGGATGATGATAAGCAGTTGCTGACCTATGAAAGCAAGACCGTGCCCAAGGCAGCGCTGCAATTGCCCGGCCCGGATTTTGTGGACCGAATCCTTTTGTACAGCGATCGTTCGTCGCAGGTCTTGCGCAGCCTGCAAGCGCTCTATTCGCATGGCCGGCTGGCGGATACGGGCTATTTTTCGATCCTGCCCATCGACCAGGGCATCGAGCATTCGGCCGGCGCCTCTTTTGCGCCCAACCCGGCCTATTTCGATCCGGAGAATATTGTCAAGTTGGCCATCGAAGGCGGCTGCAACGCAGTGGCCTCCACGCTCGGCGTGCTGGGCAGCGTGGCGCGCAAGTACGCGCACCGGATCCCCTTCGTCATGAAGTTCAATCACAATGAGCTGCTGACTTTCCCAAACAAGTTCGACCAGATTTTCTTCGCGCAGGTCGAGCAAGCCTGGGATATGGGCGCGGTGGCGGTGGGCGCGACGATCTATTTCGGTTCCGAAGAGTCGGGCCGCCAGATAACCGAAGTCAGCGAGGCCTTTAAGGTCGCCCACGAGATGGGGATGGCCACCATCCTCTGGTGCTACACCCGCAATGCGGCCTTCAAGCAGGGCAGCGTGGACTACAGCACTGCCGCCGACCTGACCGGCCAGGCTAATCACCTGGGCGTCACCATTGAAGCCGATATCATCAAACAGAAGCTGCCGGAGAACAACGGCGGCTATAAGGCGGTGCGCAAGCAGGACCCGAGCTATGGGAAGATTGACGAGCGCATGTACAGCGAGCTGGCGACCGACAATCCCATCGACCTGTGCCGCTACCAGGTCGTGAACTGCTATATGGGACGCATCGGCCTGATCAACTCCGGCGGACCGTCGGGCAAGAACGATCTGAAAGAAGCCGTGCGCACTGCCGTCATCAACAAACGCGCCGGCGGGATGGGCATGATCAGCGGGCGCAAGGCGTTTCAGAAGTCCATGCAAGAAGGCATCGACTTGCTTCATGCCGTCCAGGACGTGTACCTGTGCCAGGATGTGACGGTGGCATAGTCCGGGCTGACGAGGCCGAGTGCAGGGGTCAGAACTCGGCCTCCGGTATGTCTTCCCATACGGGATGGTACATCAACCACTGTTCTGGCTTTTCGGCGATCCAGCGCTCCAGCACGGCCAAGACGCGCCGCGCGTTGTGCCGCACATCCTGCGCACGGTCACCGCTGAGCTCCAGATCCAGGGGAATGGCGGTCTCCACGTAATAGCCGCGCCGGGGGTCCCAGCGGCAGGCGACCGGCAGCAACCGCGCGCCGGTGCTGATGGCGAGGCGGATATGGCCCGTTGGCAGGTGCGCTTCCCGGCCGAAGAACGGCAACACTTCTTTCTCGACCGATATCTCCGGCCAGTCCACGCCCGTCAACACCATGCCTCCGCCGTGCAGGCGACGGATGGCCGCTTTGAGGGCCTGGGCATCGACGGGAGTATCTTGCAGCATGCCCTGTGAGCGCAGCCGGCCCACGATCTCGAACCCACCGCGCTTCCCCGGCGGCGAAAGGATCTGCATCGGCAGGCCGTGCAGGGCGAAGGCGATCAATCCCAGGTTGAAGTTGCTGATGTGCGCGGCGCATGCCATGACGCCGTGCCCACCGGCGCGCGCCGCCTCGATGTCAGCCCATAACGACGGTCCCATCTCCACCGTTGCGCGCAGGGCATCCTCGCCCTTTGCCAGCAGATGGATCAGGTCGTAGGAGGAGACCGCCGCATGTGCCAGCACCTTATGCACCGCGCAGTCCAGCACCTCGGGCGGTGTGGCCGGCCCCAGAACGATGGATTGGTTAGCGTAGAGCGCCCGGTAGAGGCCACTGTGCACGCGCCGGCTAAGCACGCCGGTCACGGCCTGCGCTAGCGCGTAGCCGGCGCGCGGCGGCAGGCTGCGCGCGAGGCCAATCCAGAGGCTGGTTCCGAAGCGGGAAGTCGCGAACTGCTGGAAGTTCATCCCCTGTTGCGCCTGCTTTCTGTTAGGACGCCGGGGGAGGTCGTCGGCCGCTGAACGGGAAACCGGCGGCCCGACGCCACCGGAGGTCTGCAAAGTATACTTGTCAGGCGTAGTTATGGCCAAATCCCCCCTTTCCTGACCCCTTCCGGGCCCCAGCTTGTGCTCCGCCGGCATTTCTGCCGGGAGTGAGCATACAGTAAACGCTTTTGTAATGAATAATATGTGATTATTATACTAATTAATAGCGGTGAAGTTTGGAGTCCGACCCTGCTATGCTGACCGAGAACGTTCGTAACGGCAAGCTCGAGACCTTTTGGAGCCGTGTTCACGATCCAGACAGTGAACGGGATGCCCTGATCAATCTCGCGCTGCCCGCCTGGCTGAGTTTTCTACTCTGGGTGCTGCTGCTGGTGCGCCCGTTTAACCTGCTGGTTTACTATCACTACAGCCAGTTGAGCCTGAATGGCTTTTCGTGGGTTAACCCTTTTGCCCGCTGGGACCTGAGCATCGCTTTCGCCGGGCAGGCGGTCCTGTACTACGTGGGCTGGCGCGCCGCACGCCGCGCCTCCGGCCCGGATGCATGGGCGATCGTGGCCTGGAGCGCCCTCGCCTTTGCTGTTGCGCTGATTTTCGTGTATCCATTGGGCTCGACCGACATCTGGGATTACATTGTGCACGGGCGCATCGTGGGCATCTACCACGCCAATCCGTTCGTGCAGGTCGGCTACGACTATCCCAAGGACCCCTTCTTCGGGTACATGGGATGGCCCGGCGCGACTTCGGCCTATGGCTCGCTTTGGGAGATGCTCGCCGGTGTCACTGCCCGGCTGGCCGGTAACAGCATCGTGGCCAATGTCGTCGCTTTCAAGTTGCTGAGCGGGCTTTTTCTCGCTGGCTGCGCCGCGCTGGTAACCGCCATTCTGCGCGCTGCCCCGGCAGGCGCGCAACCTGCTGGTAGCGGGGCGTTACCTGCCGGCAGGGCCGGGCAGGGCGCAGGCGGCAGGCCGCTGGCCGCGGTTGGCGCTGCCCAGCCGCCGGGCGACCGGTCGCTGGCCGGCTTCCTGCTGATCGCCTGGAACCCGATGATCCTCTATGAGACGCTGGCCAACCGTCACAATGATGTGGCCATGGCCTTCTGCATCCTGCTCGCCGCCTGGGCCCTGCTGAGACATCGCTACACGCCGGCCATTTTGGCCTTGTTGGCGGGGACCTTACTCAAGTTCATCCCCGCTTTGCTGCTCTCGGCGGCCGGCCTGATCGCCCTGCGTGACCTGCCCGGCCCGCGCGCCCCGCTGGCGTTTCTTAGCCGTGACGGCCCTACTCGGCGCGCTGCTGCTCGTCCTGGCCTGGAAGCCGTTCTGGGCCGGCCCGGCGGTGCTGGGAATGGCCCGCCGCCAACAGCTATTCACCGCGTCCATCTCGTCCGTCCTCTAGGCCTCGCTGGCGCCCGTTTGGGGCGCCGTACGGGCGGGCTCTGTTATCAGCAAGGCGGCAGGTTTGCTCACTGCCGGCTTTGCTCTGTTCCAAGGTTACCGGGCCTGGCGCGACCGCTCGTGGACCAGTTTTAGCAGCGCGGCCTTCGCCGTGCTGATGTTTTACTTGCTGGGAACCGTGCTCTGGTTCATGCCCTGGTATGCTAATCTGGCCGCTCAGCCTTGCGCCGTTGCTGCCTTCGCTGCGCTCGATCCGGCTGGCGCACATTTTTGGCTTCTCGACCCTGCTGCAGCCGCTCCTGGCCGCGCCACTGTTGCTGTGGGGCTCCCCTCCGCCGCCCAACTGGCAGCAACTGGCGCTGACCGTCACCTTCTCTGCCGTTCCCTGGCTCTACGTGCGGTTTGCCCGGCCGAGCTGGCACGCCGCGTTGGTTAACTGCGCACCTGCGGAGGGAGCGGAGCCCATTGCGGGAACAGGCTCAGACCTGCGTTGAAGTGCTGCGTCAAACAGAGACCCGGTTTCGATCAGCCATTGCGGCTCAAAACCGGGTTTCGTCCCTCTGGTACGCGTGGCGTTGTCAGGACTCA
>JADGQF010000248.1 GCA_017882045.1 Anaerolineales bacterium | reverse complement strand
ACCAGGTCGCCGGGCGCCAGGTGCAGCACCTTCTGTTCGATCTCGACCGGAGAGATAATCCCCAGGGCAATGCCGCCGGTAGTCATCGGCTGTGGCTCGCCGTCACCCGCCGGAACATAGTAGGCCAGATTATGACCGGCGCTGGCATAGGTCAGGGTATGCAACTTCGCATCCAGCACCGCGTAATAGACGGTAACGAACATGTCGGCTGTGCTATCGACCACGATTAGATCGTTGGTGCGCGCGAGCGTCGCGGCCGGCTCACGCCCGCTCAGGGCGACCGCGCGCATGAGGGTGCGCGCGAACATCATATATAGCGCCGCGGGGATGCCTTTGTCAGAAACGTCCGCAACCAGCAGCCCCAGACCCTCCGGCAAGCCGGGCATGAAGTCGACGAAATCACCGCCCACCTCGCGTGCCGGCCGCCAGCGATAGACAATAGAGTACCCCGGGACTTGCGGGGCATGCTGGGGCACCAGGCTGCGCTGGATGTCACGGGCCAGCTCCAGTTCCCGGACGAGCCGCACTTGTTCGGCCTGCAGAGATTGCAGCCTGGCGTTCTCAATGGCCACCGCTGCCTGGCTGGCGATGCCTGTCAGGATGCGCACCCGGCGCGGGCTGAACATGTGCGCTGTGTCGACGTCATCGGCCAACAGCGCACCGATTACCGCGTCGGCCAGCAAGATAGGGACGACCAGGATGGTTCGGCTGGCAAAGCGCTGCCGCCAGGCGTCGGGGACCAGCGGGCTATGCTCGGCGTCGTCGACGACTAGCGGCTGGCCGTTGCGGCAAGCATCGTCGAGCAAAGGCAGTTCGCCGGGCCGGATAACGGCTTGCCGGAACGCATCGGCCAGGCCGGCGCGCAGCGCGTGGACGGTTCGCGCCTGGTAGTTGCCATTCGCATCCAGCAGCAGAACCGCGCAGCGGTCGACACCGGCCAGCAACGGGGTGAGTTGGGCCACCTGGGCCAGCGTGGTATCGATGGGCTGGAAACGGCTGACCGCGTCGGCAACCTGCAGTAGCACGGTGGAAACCCAGGCCTCTTCCTGTTGCGCGCTGGCCAGGCGGCTGTTGTCGACGGCCGCGGCCACCTGGTGCGCGATGCCGCTGAGCATCGCCAGCCGGCGCTCGTCGAGGACGGGCCCGCGATCGCGGGTCAAGCTGACGCCCATCACGCCGAATACCGTTGCCTGGTTGATCATGGGCAGCAAGATCAGCACGTCACCGGGCGCCAAGCGAGGCAGGATGGCAGGCAGGTCCTGCGAGCCGGCGCGGGGCGGGGAATCCAGGACAAGCGGGGTTTTGTCCAGGCGCAGGCGGTCGAGGGCCGGCCATTGGCCGGGGAGGAAGCGTAGGGAGACCTCCAGGGCGGGAGATTGGGGCCCCGCGAGGTCTTTCTTCAGTCCGAAGTCCGCTGCGTAGCAGAACGCTTCCAGTTCCTCGTTCAGCAGCCAGATGATGCACGATTCGACGCCGGCGAGCATGGCGGTGACCCGCACGGCCGCGTCCAGCACCTCGGCCACTCCGTCGGCCTGGCTGGTGGCATCTGCCACCTGGAGCATGACGGTAGTTACCCAGGCTTCTTCCTGTTGTGCCTCATATGCGCGCGCCGAGCTGACCGCGACCGCAATCTGGTCGGCCAATGTCCGCATCACAAATATATCGTCCTGCCCGAGAGCGCCTTTCTCGGTGCTTTGCACGTCTACGACGCCCAGAACCTCTCCCTCTACCATTAGCGGCACTGCCAGTTCGGCACGGGTGTCGGGCAGCAAACGCGGATCGTCCGGGATGTAGCGCGGTTCGGCCGAGACGTCATTGGCCAACAAGGGTTCGCCGTGCTGCGCCACCCAGCCAATGATACCCTCTTTGCCGATAAGCATCGAACGGCCCTCGCGTTGCCACTTTTCGTTCAGGCCATGGCCACTGCTGGCTTTGAAGTAGGCCCGGTTGCTGCCGCGTTCGACCAGAAAGATCTGCACATGGTAGTAGCCGAAACGGGAGCCGATGAGCTGGACTACCTGTGTCAGAAGGTCATTCAGGTCCAGGATGCTGTTGATCTTGCTGCCCACTTCCGCGACTGCCATCAGGTCATTCATGCGGCGTTGGCCGCGCTCGTAAAGATGGGCGTTATTGAGGGCGGAGGCGGATTGATTGGCGAGGACCGTGAGCAGGCGGAGATCGCTTTCGTCAAAGGCGTCGGGCTTTGAGTTCTGGATCGAGATAGTGCCAATGACCGTGTCGGCGACGGGGAGCGGCAAGAAGATCGCCGAGCGTGGCGGGCTGTCGCTCTGGTAGCTGGGACGGGCGGGGAGCCGGTCTATCTCGGTCTGGAAATCGTGCACCAGAAGCGGCTCGCGGCTGCTGCGCAGCCAGCCGATGATACCATGTCCCTCCGGCACGACGAAAGCTGCCGGGGGCTGGCGCAGGCCGTCTTTCACCCACACTTTGATCTGAAAACGATCGCCGTCAAAAAGGCCCAGCTGGAAATTGTCGGTGGGTACGATCTGGCCTGCCAGGCGGTAAATAAGCTCGCACAATTCGTCCTGGTCGAGTTCGGCGTCGAGGATGGCGCGGCCGATCTCGGCCAGTGTGGCCAGCTCGACCAGTCGCGTCCTGCTCTCAGGCATCCTTGAACTGCTCCGTCACGATCCCTCGCTTGACCATCACCACGGTGTTGCCTTCCTCGGGGGAAAAGGTGAACCGTATTTCGTCCATCACCTTCTGCATCAGGTGCAATCCCAGGCCACCCAGCGGTCGCTCTTCGAGCGGACCGATCAGGTCGGGCTCGGGCACGCTGGTTGGGTCGAAGGAGTGTCCGTGGTCGTGGATGGTGATCGACACGTCGAGACCGCGCGTGTCAAAGCGCACCTCAAATTGCCCCTCTGCCTCCCGATAAGCGTGCTCGATCACGTTCGCACAGGCTTCCTCGGTGGCAAGCTGCAGGTCGGACCAGGCCGCTGGGTCGACCCCAGCCCGGGTGCAAGCCTGTTCGATGAAGTCGATGACAAGCGCCAGGTCGCCTGGGCGGCCTGGCAAGACAAGATCGTCATGGTAGCTGGTCATGATGACGCGTGATCCTTTGTACGGCGCCGGAAGCAAAAAGCTGGAAGCTGGACGAACGAGAAACCGGGTTTCTCACTGCCAGCCTCCAGCTTCCATTGTCGACTCTACACCCCAGACCCTGCGCTGTCTCTACTTCAGAAGCTACCCACCGCTTCCGCTTCGGTCGTGAAGGTGTCGATCTGGGTCTTCAAGCCGGTCAGTTCCAGCACTTTGTCCACCGCCGGGCTCACCTCGGCCAGCCGCAGATCCCCCCGGTTCCAGCGCCGGCAGGACTTCCAGGCGTTGATCAGCTCGCGCAAAGCGGCGCTGCTCGTATAGCTGACACCCGACATATTGATGACGATCTTGTAACGGCCCGAATCCATGATTTCGCGCAGTTGGCTGCCCAATTCGGGCGTCACACTGCCGTCGATCCGTCCGCTAAGCCGGACGAGCGTGCATCGCTTGAGATCGACAGACGATATTTCCATGATGGCATCCTCCTCCGGGAGAAAGGGAACGCGAGAAACAAGGCCCCGGCAACCGGGACAGAAGCAAGTATAGCATAGCCGCTGTGAGGACACAATATCAGTTAGGGCGAAACTATTCGGCTTTCACGCCGCCTACCGCGGCCATGCCCAGGCCGAGATAGGTCCAGCAGAGCAGCGACATATGCGGATAGACCAGGTTGAAGAGGTAATGGTCGAAGAACCCACCGACGATCACGCCGGTTAGCGCGGCGGCCAGCCCGAGCAAGAGCGCTTCCATACGCGCGCCCACGCGTCTGTGCCAGGCCGACCACAGGTTGGCGAAGAAGGCGATTAAGACGACCACAAAGATGGCCACGCCCACCACGCCCATCTCTTCGGCCATCAGCAAGTAGAGGTTCGAGACGCCTACATACAGATCAGCCTCGGGCGAGCCGGTGAAACCCACACCGAACCAGGGGTAGCGGCCGATCAGGGTCAAAGCGTCCTTGTATTCGCCAAGCCGCATCAGGGTCGCTTGATCCTGTAGCTGGACCCCCTCCATGAAATGCGCTACGTATGCCTGGGCCTGCGGCAACAGGAGCAATAGCGCCGCGCCGGCCAGGCCTACCAGTAACAGCCTTCGGTAACGCAGCACCCCGACGAGCAGCAGGCCCACTGCCAGCCCAACGAGAGAGCCGCGGCTATAGGTCTGATAGAGCGCCAGCAATTGCACGCCGAGCATGCCGGCTACCAGCGCGCGCGGCAGTACCGGGTTCTTGCTAGCCAGTTGCGGCGCGCTGAGACCGGCGACGAGGATCATCAGGCCGCCCAACACGTTCGGGTCGATCTGCGTGCCGATGGCCCGCATGGGGTTGGCCGGATCATCCTCGATGTAGCGCAGGGCGCCCGCCCCGCCTGGATAGTTGAAGCGCGCCAGCGCGTCCAGGATACGGATGGTCCACGTCTGGGGGATTAAGTAAAAGACGACGGCGATAGCGGCCGCAGTCGTGCCGGCGATGATGATCAAGCGGGTGACGAGATCCAGGTCTGGCTGGCTGCGCAGGGTGTTAACCAGCACGAAGAAGAACAGAATGCTCAGGATGAGCTCGGAGAAATTGCGGACCGTGGTGGTGGTTGGTGTGCCAAAGCGCAGACCGTTGGCGAAGGCAAAGAAAGCGAGCACCACGAATATCACGATGGGCGCCCCAAGCCTGGTTCCGGTCAGCTCTTGCTCTCGGCGCGTGGCGATGCGCATCACCCAGACCAGATAAACCGCCAGCAGTGCAATGTCCAGGAAGGTGGGCGTGAAGCCCAGGTTTAGGGGCACTGCGGCGAAGGGCAGCAGTCCAATCACGGCGAATAGAGCGACCAGGCCCCAGCGCAGGTCGCGAAGTATCAGCAGGCCCCAGGCGACGGCTGCGAATGCTGCCAGGGCCAGGATCGGGCCGGCGGCCGCGACCAGCAGCACGGCCACCAGTGTTCCGGCCAAGAGAAATACGGCCATGCCGGTTGCTGCAATGCGGCGGTCGGGGTTGAAAAGGATCAGCTCAATGCGAGCCAGACCCGAATTAATCATAGACTATAGATCCTTTGCCTACCTTCCGCCGGACGATGGCGCCGGAGAGCAGCCAGCCAAGGGCGCATGCAAGGCCGAAGGCCGAGATCACCGCTCCCCAAGTCAACGAAGCCGGCTCGAAGGACATCGTTATTTGATGGCTGCCTGCCGCCAGTGGAATGGCGCGCAACAGCCCATCGGCGCGCAGGATGGATACCGGTGTGCCATCCACCCAGGCCCGCCAGCCGGGATAGTCAAGCTCGCTCACGACAAGTGTGCACGGTTGTTTGGTGTCGACGGCACCGCCACTTGCGGGTCGGCCAGGAAAGGATGGCCGGCGTTATTGTACGGACTCCATAGCGGCAGCTGGCCGGTTGCCAGACGACTGGCCGCGTAATGAGCCGAAGCATAGAATTCGGAACTGAAGTCGCCGACTTTGAACTGGCGTTGGTCGACGGTAATAGGCGTCAGATCACGCCAGAAGAACAGCAGGCAAAGCGCCATCAGCAGCAGGCAATCGGCAACGTAAGAACGCCTTTGTCGCTCCATAGAGGCGGATTATACCATATCCCGTTATTCCATCGTAACCGTGCCCAGGTTGACGGCGTCCGATCCCTCGACCGTCACGCGCCGTGGCGCTCCCGGTTGGGCCGGATCATACAGCACGGCAATGATCCGGTAGTCTCCTGAGGACAGGCCGTTTGGCATAATCAACCCATAGCTTGCCACAGAGGTCGCATTACCGCCTGCATCCAGCGGGCGGTCTACCTGGGCAGCGAGCTTGCCGCCGGCATCCAAAAGTTGGTGGCTGACCTTTTCGCTGCCGGTCAGGCTGCCCGGCAACTGGCACCAGACCAGATGCACGATTACAACGCTGCCGGGCTCGGCCGTTTTGGGCTGAATCGCCGCCTCGGCCAGGGTGGGTCCGCCACGGTACTGCACATTCAAGGCCGCCATCGGCTCCGGATGCCGGGCGTAGACCTGTACCGGCCAGGCACCGGCCTGTGTTTCGGTGACTAGACTGAACTGCTGGGCCAGGGTCATTTGAGCGATGCTGTTGTCATCCCAGCCGGGTGCCGGCTGCAAGGGGATGATCACCCAGTCGATCCCCGACTTCACCATGTTTGCCACTTCCTTCGCCGAACTTTCCCGGTCATGGGCGGCGGGAGGCAACACGACGTGCTGTAACGGACCTGCGTAGTAGTACCAGAGCGTGGGGTCTGGGAAATTCTGGGCTATCCGCACCTTGCCGGCCGGCATGTGAGCAGCCAGGGTATCTAAAGAACCGGCCAGTTCACGCCAGCCAAGCGTCTTATTGTAGGAGCCCAGGCCGTAATAGCGGGAGAGAGCAGGGCAGATGCCAACCAGCACCAGTGCTGCCAGAGCAATGGCCGGCAGAACGAAGGACAGGTGACCTGGCATCCGTTTCGAGAGCGGTGGGCTATCCGGATGGTACGCGCGTGCTGGCGGGCAAACGGCTGTCGCGACCAGCAAACAAAACGGTGGCAGCGCCGCAATCAGGTAACGCTCGTTGAACACCGGCCGCTGCAGTGCGCTGGCCCAGGTGGCAAGCAGGGGGGTCAACAGGTAGGCGGCCAGCAGGCCCAATGCTCGACGGCTTGGCGGCCCTCCCGCCAACAACCTGGCAGCCGCGACTGCTAAGAGCGCTCCTCCCAGCAGCGCGAAGATGGCCCGTAGGTTCGCCGGCACAGTCTCGCCTGCGGCGAAGACGCTTAGCGACCGCAGCAGCATCGGGCCGAACGACGGCGAGTCGCCGTTGCCTCCATAGCCTTGCAACGTACCGGCGGCTACCCACAGCCACGGTAGATAGAGCAGGCCCAGCGCTAACTGGGATAATAGCCAGGGTCGCGCATGCCGGCGCCGTTCCGGGTATA
>JADGQF010000054.1 GCA_017882045.1 Anaerolineales bacterium | reverse complement strand
CCGGCATCGCGCACCATAATGTCCACGACGCGCGCGACCGTCCGGTCGCTCAGCTTGTGGCGCTCGAGAAACAGGTTATCGGGGTTGGTCGGGTTGAACAACCCACCGTCGTAATGGGGGATGCCCAGTGTCGCTTCACCCTGGTCGATGCGGTGAAAAAGGGCCAGGAGCGCATCGTAACGCGGGGTGGCAAAGGTCGCCTCACTGATCGGCTGTCCCTGGTCAATCCGCAGCGCCGCCCAGCGGGCCAACTCGGTGAGGCTCTGCTCGCGATAGCCCGCATTGGACATCGGCAAAAGATCACGAGCCTCGGCGTATAGCACGAAGAGCAGCTTGTATAACAGGCTCAGGCAGGCCGCATAAATCTCGTGCAGGCTTTGTTCGCTTTCCGCCTGCACCCCCAACTGGCGCCGCCGGAATGCGACGATGCCACCCGCGATCTCCGGCATGACTTCTTCGAAGACCAGCTCCTTCAGTTTGTCACTGATACGTCGAGCGTAGGTGGCCGATCCTTCAAGTACCTGCTCAACGAAAGATTTGCCGGCAGACCCAGGCACGAGGGCGTCGCGCCGGAAGAAAAGCCACCAGCGCTTGAAGTTAGCCATCTGCTCGGGGCTTGGCTGTCCGTCGGTTGGCAGCACGTCGAAGATCGGTCCCAGGTCCACTTCATAGAAATCGCTCGCCACGCTGCTGGCTTCGCGGCTGTACAGGCGCCAGCTCAGCCCATTTGTCAGGATGCCCCAAGACACCCGAGTGCCGACCAGGTAACTGACCATCTGATGGCTGGGATTGCTGCCCACCTTCCAGGAGTTGCGCCCGCTCGCATCCTGTTGGCTGAGCGGACGGCCCCAGTACTTGGCCTCGGCAATTGCCACGGCGTGGATATAGAAGGCGTCGTCGTGGCCCTGATGGGGGTAGGCTGCGTCTTTGGCCGCCTGATCGGCGAATAGGGCGTAATCGGGACGCGCCACGCTGCCCTTTTTCTGGCTCTTGGTCTGCACGGCGAACTTCCAGCCCAGGACCTCCAGGGCGGGTCTGATGAACTCATCTTCCGTCTGAGCTTCATTCCAGTTCGCGCCGAACATCCTCGCCTTCAACCAGAGCGCGCGCAGCGCTTCGAATGAAGGCATGGGATCTTCGTGCCAGTCGGGGTGATCTGGTAATCGCTGCTGAAGATAGTGCTGCGAGAACAGGGATTTACCGGCAGGGGGCCTCTGCGGGGTGATGCTAACTGGACCGGTAGTCTCCGGTGGCTGTGGTGTCATAGCATCTCGATACATAGCAAAGAACAAGCCGCCTGCACGAGTCGCACGTGTATGCTGTGCGACCCTGTGCAGAATTAGGGCGAATTGTAACACTGACTGCTCTCTGCGGCAATTTGGTGAAAGTGCGGGCAGGGAGAGGCATGTGACCGCAGATGCTACGGTGGATTCTTCCTCCCCGGCGGAGAAGAAAGATAACTCGGTATTGGGGGTGATGAGGGTAACAAGTGAGCGAAGCGCGGGGGCTGATTGCTAAGGGTGGGCCAGGCCCATCTTGCCCAAGGCGATGAGCGGGCCGGCATTGGTGACCGCCTTCATGCCAATTCTTCCCCCACCATCTGCTCCGACCAACGCGGCCGCATGCCGAGACCACGCGCCTGGCAGATCATCTCGGGGCGAGAGAGACCGGCAATCTCGGCTGCGTGCGAAGGATACGATCCCCCGGGTACGGCGTCAGTGCTTCTTGTGCCTTCAGTTGGGACAAGCCTTAGAGTACCAGCTCCTGTAGACTCAACCTTTACGCTTGAAGTAATAAGAAGCCGAACTTACGTGATATGCTTCCCATCCCTCATCGCCAAGGCACTGCAGAATAGTATTGCTGAAAGCTTGAGCTTCGTCGGCTTTGCCCTTCCACTCAATGCTGATTATCCCTTTTCTCGGACATGTAACTTTTTGCGATGGGAAAGCGGCAGCGAAATGCCCGACAGGAATATTCGAATCAATTGTCGTGAAGATTCCTGATGGAGTGCAGGTAAGGTATTCCCATTTGTCCATGCCTAATTCTCCTTCACAAGCATGTCAACAATGAGCGGCTTACGCCGGGCTTGTCGCCGTTCGACACGGTCAATCTCCTCCAGTACCTTGAGATTGATTTCTTCTGGTGACAGGTTGGGGTAACGTAGGGTCAGCCGGCCGCGTATGGCGCCCACCACCCATTCGCGCGCCGCCAGCATCGCTTGCAGGCGCTCTCCGGGTGAAAGCTGCCCGCGCAGGCGCATGAACTGATGATCCACGGGATCGAACCGATACTTGGTGGTGATATCCATAATCGCTGCGTTCTCCCACACGTTGGCCGTGAAGCAGACCGCTTTGCATCCGCATCATCAATGCGTGGGTAAAGTCGATCTCAGCCAGTATCGTCCTGTTCGTCGACGATCTCGCACTCGCTCGTCAGGCGGACCGCATCCCGAAGCGTCGCGTAGATCGAGCAGTACTTGGTTTCCGCCAGCTCGATGGCGTGCCGGACACGCTGAGCGTCGAGACCGCGTCCCGAGAGGCGATAACGGATATGGATGCTTCTGAAGCGCCACGGCGGTTCGCCATCGCGTTCGCTCTCAGCGGTGACCTTTAGGCCCGTCACCGCCTGCCGCTGCTTCTTGAGGATGGTCATGACATCCCAGGCGGCACAGCCGATCAGGCTGAGCGGCAGCAGGTCCGCGCCATTCACGCCCATGGGCTGCGTCATCACGATGGGGAAGTCATGCTGATCCTTCAGCAGGAACTGCTGGCTGCTGACCCAGTCCACACTTACAGTCTCGATAGGCATCCTGATGTATCCTCATATTTCTACGTGCTGGGACAGTTTATTGAAACGCCCGCCAGTCCCTACTCGACCGCCGTTATCCCGCCGATAAGGCGCCGATAAGGCGCCGATATTCCGCCGATAAACGATAGCGGCGAGACTTGCGGGCCGGGTCGGCCACTTCGAGCCACCCCTCCGCCACCCAGGCGACCAGCAGATCGCACGTCGCGCGGGGGGAGAGCCCCAAGGCACGGGACACTTCGGGGGAGGCGATGGTTTCCTGGTGTGTGAAGAGGCCCAGCGCTAGCCTCGCCCGCCGGTCGAGGCGAAGCAGCTCGGCCGGCTCGACGTTTATCGCATCCCCGGCGCGGGCGCGCACCTCAGCCGCGACGCTGCCGAACACTGCCGCCATTCCGTCCAGAAAATAGGCCAGCCAGCCTGTCAGATCGGCTTCAGCGCGACCCTCGTAATAGTTGTGGTGCGGGTGAGTTTGCAGCGCGGCGTAGTACGCCGGCAGGTCGACGGCGTAGACCTCTTCCAGGCTGTAGAAGCGGCCCAGGTCGTAGCCGTGTTTGTAGAGGATCAGCGTCGCCAGGGCCCGCGCGGTCCGGCCATTCCCATCGAAAAACGGGTGGACGGTGACGAACTGGTAATGGGCCAGCCCGGCGATCACGGGCGTGGGCAGTTCATCCCGTTCGGCCGCGGCAATCCAGGCGATCAAATCGGCCATCAGGCGGGGCACATCGGCTGCCTGGGGCGGGAGGTAGACGATGGCGCCGGTCGCGGCTTCACGGATCACGTTTTGGCCGTCGCGGTAGGGGGTGGGGCGGGCGCGTGCGCCGATGAAGACCAGGGCATGCAGCTTGCGGATCAGCTCCTCGGAAATGGCTGCGCCACTTGCGGCCCACGCTTCAACTTGCTGGAGGGCGCGGTAGTAGTTCTGCACTTCGCGCACATCGCGCTCGCGGCTCGGGAAACGCCGGCCTTGTAGCACCGCCTGTTCCGCCTCGGCCAGGGTCAGGCGGTTGCCTTCGATGCGGGTGGAATAGTGGGTCGCGCGCAGCCGCGCGTTCTGACGCAGCGCTTCAGCCACTGCGGGTGGCAGCACGGTCAGTTGCACCGCCTGGCGGGCTGCTTCGATCTGCATCAGCTCGCGCACTATGGCCGAAGTGAAGGTGTAGCGCAGGTTCATCGCCCAATCTCCATCCGCACTGCATCTGGTATCGGCGCCGGGATTCGTCCAATCAGGGCTCAAAGAAGAGAAGTCGCCCCATGACGGTTTGGTCCTCGAGTTGAGTATAGCGCATCCGGCAGCGTGGAACAAGCGCGAAGACCGCGAAGAGTTCTGGCGGACGCGCCCTTCGTGGTCTTCGCGCTTCGCAAAGGCCGCCTGCGGCCCCTTCGTGCCGCTTCGCGCCTCGTGATCCAGATCCGATCACCCAATCACTCTGGCTCTTGCGTAAAACATCTGTTCTATGGTACAATAATGCTGTGAGGATCATGCCCGTGCCGTCCTGCTATGCGATCTGCGGATTGCCGCGATCCGCAGATCGCGGCAATCCGCCGCGATCCGCCGCGATCGTCGCTCGCACCTTCAGCGAATATCGCCATGCCGTAGCTACACTGTCGTTCTGTCGTACTGTCGTATCGTCATGGACCCCTCGTGGTTGCGGCTCTTAAGGTTGGCACAGAAACCAAAACAGGATGGACAAGATTTCCGGGATGCGCAGGACAAAAGCAATCGTCCTGTCTTTCCCGCCAATCCTGTTCATCCTGTTCGAATCCGGATCTGGTGCGGCTCAGTACTTCAGATCCACCTGCCGCTTACCCTGCGCGGACTCCAGTATCCCATCGGCCACCACCGCATTGCGGTAGCCGTCCTCAAACGTCGCCGCGAGGGGCGCCACGTCCTTGTTGTTTACGATGCAGTCGAAGAAGTGCGTCAGCTCGTGAACGAAGGTGTGCTCCCAACCGATAATGTGGCCCTGGGGCCACCAGTTGCTCATGAACGGATGGTAGCCCTCGGTCACGTTGATAGTGTGGAACCCTTGCGTTTCACGTGGCTCATCGCCCACCCAGAAGACTTCCAGCTCGTTCAGGCGTTCCAGGTCGAACCGGATTGATCCCCTCTCGCCGTTGACCTCGATCAGTGCATAGTTCTTGTGCCCGGCAGCAAACCGGCTGGCTTCGAGCGTGCCGATTGCGCCGTTCTCAAAGGCGATTGTGGCAGCAAAGGCGTCATCCACCTCCACCGGGACCATCTTGCCCGTGGCCGGGTCGCGGCGTTCGGGGATAAACGTGCGGGTCATGGCGCTGATGCTGCTCATCTCGCCGACCAGGAAGCGTCCCAGGTCTATGATGTGCGTCCCTAGATCGCCGATGGCTCCGCTGCCGGCTGCTTGCTTATCGGTGCGCCAGATCTGAGGCGTGGCGTAGTGCTCCATGATCCATTCCTGCAGGTACACGGCGCGGAAGTGGAAGATCCGCCCCAGCTTGCCGCTTTGGATCAGATCATACGCCAGCCGTATCGCCGGAACGAAGCGATAGTTGTGGCCCAGCATGTGTTTGACGCCTGCCTTGGTCACGGCATCCCACATGCGCTTGGCTTCTTCGGCCGTGCGCGCCAGGGGCTTTTCGCACACAACGTGCTTTCCCGCCTCGGCAGCCGCGATGCACGGTTCGGCGTGAGCGTCATTGGGGCCCAGGTTCTCGAAAACCTGGATACGGTCGTTCGCCAGCATCTCGCGCCAGTCGGTGTAGGCGTGCTCGTAACCATAGCGCCTGGCAGCCTCGGCTACCGCGGCTGCGTTGCGCCCCGCAATGCCAACCAGGCGGGGAATGGCCGGCGGAGGATACATCATGTAGGGGATCTTCTTCAGGGCGTTGGTGTGCGCTTTGCCCATGAATGCGTAACCCAACACGCCCACGCCGATCTCAGGCGCCTCGCCGGTCGCCGTTGGTCCAGCCATCTGGGTAAAGCCTTGCTCTGCCATAGGTTACACTTATCCCTTCGCTGCAAAGGCGGCGTCAAAGGCCTGCGTTGAAGCCGTGAAGTCCTGCTTGCGAACCATTGCCAGCGCCTCAGGCGCGCCCCACTCGCGATCCATGCCGCTATCTTCCCATTCGATCGACAACGGGCCTTGATAGCCGATGCGGTTCAGGGTGCGAATGATCGGATCCCACTTCACGTCGCCGTGCCCCGGCGATACGAAGTCCCAGCCGCGTCGCGGATCGCCGAAGTCCAGGTGCGAGCTCAAGATGCTGTTCCGGCCATTGAGTTGCAGCCGCGAGTCTTTAACGTGCACGTGGAAGATGCGGTCCGGGAACTCATCGAGGAAGAACACCGGGTTGATGAACTGATGGATGAAATGGCTCGGGTCGAAGTTGAATCCGAAGCTCGCGTGATTTCCCACCGCCTCCAGCGCCCGCTTTGCCGTGTAGATATCGTACGCGATCTCAGTCGGATGCACTTCGAGCGCATAGCGCACGCCCTCGGCCTTGTAAACATCCAGGATCGGCAGCCAACGGGCGGCAAAATCCTCGTAACCCTTCTGCACGTCGGCCTGGCCGGTCGGTGGGAAGAAGTAGAACATGCCCCAAACGCTGCTGCCGGTGAAGCCATTGACGGTATCGACGCCGAGAAGTTTGGCCGCCCTGGCCGTATTCTTGACCTCTTCCGCGCAACGCCGGCGCACCCCTTCGGGATCGCCGTCGCCCCACAATCGTGAGGGCAGGACGCTCTTGTGGCGGTTGTCGATGTTGTCGCAGACGCACTGACCCACGAGGTGGTTGCTGATGGCGAAGCACTTCAGACCGTACTTTGCGAGCAGATCGCGGCGGCCCCGTACGTAGCTATCGTCTTCCAGGGCCTTATCGACCTCAAAATGGTCGCCCCAGCAGGCCAGTTCGAGGCCATCGAAGCCCCAATCAGAAGCCTTCTTGGCCACGTCTTCGAGGGTCAGATCGGCCCATTGGCCGGTAAAGAGAGTGATGGGTCGAGACATGAGTATGTTCCTCCTTTAGTTGACTCACGATAACAAGCACCTTATTCGGCGCCGAGCGATTGCAGATACCTGTAACTCTGCATGACTGCGTCGTCACCCGCGATTTCAAGGGTGCTGTAGCCGTCATAGCCGCAGTCGACCAGCGCCTGGTAGACGCCCTTTATGTCGACCACACCGGCGCCCAGCGCTGTGCCCGACATGCCGGCGCCGAATATCTTGCCACGATTGGCTTCCATGTCCGCGGACCAATCTTTCCAGTGCACGTGCTCGATCTTGTCATGTAGCCGCAGCACCATCGCGACCGGGTCTGTGCCGCCAAGCCAGGAGTTGCCCGAATCGAAGTTCACGCCCAGCGCCGGCGAGTCGCAGAGTTCGAGTATCTTCTCCATATAGTCGATAGAGTCGGTGTATTTGCCATGCGGCTCGAGCAAGATCTTGACGCCGAAATCTTCGGCCATGCGGAGCGGCTCGTACAGCCGTTCGCGAATGAGGAACAAGGCTTCCTTGTCCGTCAGATTGTGGCCGAACTCGGTCATCGGGTCGCCTTCGGAGGTAATGATGTGCTTGACGCCGATCGCAGCCGCCGCGCGGACCGCTTTGATGATCTGCATCGTGCCGAAGTGCCAGGGCGCGCTGGGATCGAGCAGGTTCGCATGGGCGCAGTACGTTGTGATGGTCAGCCCGTACTTTTCGAACATGCGCTGGATGTCGAACGGATTGCCGTCGAGACTGGCGGCGGCGGCGAACCCATATTCAACGCCCACGCTGCCGCCATCAGTGCTGTCCGTGACGTCCGCATACTTGAAGCCCCAACCCCTGATACGTTCGAGTTGGTGCTCCAACCCTGAAAACGGATCGATCAACGCAAAGCAGCCTACTTTGATAGCCATCAGACAACCTCCTCATGATGTGTGTGCGGGACTAACGGCGGAGTCCATACTCCCTGGTGAAATCGAACATCGCCTTCAGGTTCTCGGGCTTCGCTTCGTCGAGCATGACCGCGGCGTCCATGATCAAACCGGGCTTGCCCTTGGTGTAGTCGATGATCCGCTTGCAGTATGCCTTCACGTCGTCCGGCGTACCACCCAGAAGCATGATATTCGGCACGTTACCCATCAAGCAGACCTGACCACCCAGCACATCCCAGGCTCGCTCGAAGTTGGTATTGGAGAGGTGGTAGACGATCTTCCCGCTCGGGATGTCAGCGATGTGTTCGAGCCGGCTTTCGAAGTCAGCTTCCCAGTAGACTACCGGGGTGATACCCTTGTCAATCAGGGCGCACAGGCCTTTGCGCAGGTACGGCCAGTAGAATTCCTTGAACTGCGCGTCGGACATGAACTCGCGCGTCGATTTGTGGACCCAGGTCCAGGTGAACGGCAGCGGCGCACCGGCTGCGCCCGACCCGTACTCGATGAAGATCTGGGTGGCGACCTCCAGCGCATCGTGCAGCTTGCCGGGGCGGCGGCGCATGTCGGCCAGGACATTGCGCGTGCCACGCAACGTGTCGCCGATGATGTCGAAAGGCGGCCAGTCCCAGGCTGCGAAGGCCAACGGATAGCCCTTGGCGCCAATCTCGCCCCAGTACTGCGCCTGGTGGCCCCACCATTCGTTGATGTCTGCTGAGAACTTGGTCAGCGCGCGAAACGTTTCCTGCATCTCGGGGGAAGCAAATGCGCCGATGTTCATCCAGCCCGTCCACATAAAGCGGCGCCATGGCGGAAGCTGAGCGAAGCCTTGCATAGAGGTAAACTGTCGCGGCGCCCACTTGCGCAGCATGAAATCGGAAGGATCGAAGATGAACTCGTCGTACTCCTCGGCGGTCATATACTCGCCGTCCACGTACTGGTACATGACATCGTCGTCCAGCCCGTGGCCCGGCCACTTGAATGCCTTCCACCCTATCGATTCCATAGCCCGCGCCGGGTAAGCGAAAATCGGACCGAAGTCCACGTCGGGCTGGAAGTAGTCCAGGAATTTGTGACAGGCGGCCCGCGCCGCAGCATAATCGTTCATGGCCTGTTTGAACGTGATGCCGCCAAACTGGTACGGATACTTCTGGAATGGCCCGAACACCGGGATCCGGTCGGGCTGCTGGCAACTAGCCGCAGCCTTGACGCGGGCAAGACGCTCGTCGTACAGTTCTTGAGGCGATTTCTCAGTCATTGGTTGCCTTCCTATCTCGCTAGCGCGGAACTACGCGGCCCAGCCTGCGCCACCCAGCCCTGGGCGAGCTTGACTGCGGCCGAAGCATCGGCACCATAGGTATCGGCGCCGACGTATTCGGCAGCGCTCGCATCCATGATGGCGCCGCCGATCATGATCTTCACGTTGCCGCGCAACCCGGCCTCTTTGATGGCTTCGACCGTGCGCTTCATTTGATCGAACGCCATGGTTAGGAAGCCGCTCAGGCCGACGATGTCCGGTTGGATTTCCTGAATCTTGGCCACGAAAGTTGCCGCCGGTACGTCAACGCCGAGGTCATGGACCTCGAAGTTGTTGACGTCGAGCATGAAGGTGACAACGTCCTTACCGATATCGTGAATGTCACCCGCAACTGTGCCGATAACGACCTTGCCGGCGGTCTTCGTCGACCTGGCCTGCGCGCGCAGCTTCGGCTTGACAAGTTCGCCCACTGCCTTCATCATGTCGCCGGCGATGATGAGCTCAGGAAGGTAGTACTCCTTCTCATCGAAGCGCTTCCCCACGATGGTCATCGCCTCGCTGGCCGCGTCGAGAATAGATTGTGGATCCTCGCCTGCGTCCAGCATGGCGCGGACAAGCTGCATGGCCTCCTCTTCGTTCATGTCGGCTATGGCCGTGATTAGTTTATCCTTCATCATTGCTCTCCTGTTTGCATTGTGCGTAAGCGGCGGTAGTTGCAGCGTTCCCGGATCGTGCAGAAGTCGCAGTTGCTGGCGCCTTCGACCCCAAGCGGCCCCGGACCCAGGCCTACAATCAGCGATAACGACTTGATGGGCGACATCACCAGCGATTCGGTCAGCACAACGCCAATGGGCTGCGTGTCGAGCAGACCAAAGATTACCGACTGCTCGCTGACAGACCATTCTGATTCGCCCGGCGAGAGCGACGCGCTGGCCCGCCAGCCGCGGCCCTTGGCGGCCGCCTCAATGCCACGGCATAGTTGTTGCCGCACCTGATCCACTGCCCACGAGCCCAGATCATCGAGGAACATGGCTCGCAGCCGTTGTCCCTCAGCCTGAAGCACGGTGGCGCGGCTGCTGATCGCGCCGTCCACCGTGCACACGCCGACCGCCAGCTCGCTGGCTCCGGCCACGACAGAAGCCACCGGCCCGCCGCCGATTCTGGTCCCGTTAGCGAGCACCAGCCGCTCGTGCCGGAACTCCTTGATCGCGAACGTGTCCCAGGCGGCAGCCGGCCGGAGGAGTCTGCGCGCATCGTCCAGCGCGGCTACCCAGCTAGCGCGCACGTTGGGCCGAGCCAGAAGGTTGGAAAGACTACCGCCCACCTGGGCGATGTACTGTGTCTCGTCGAAACAAATCGTGAAGTCGTGTGTGACGTACATGTGTCACCTGAACGATAGACGACGGAGTGCTGTGGCGCTCCATCGTCTATCGCGAAAGGCATCAGGCCGATGGGCAGCCAACATGCTCGCAGGGGCCCATCGGCATCGCTGACCGGTTCATGCCATGAGTTGCTTGAGGAAGGCCAGGCCATCCACAGCCAGGCAGTCTTGATCGGCTGCCAGCGGCCGCCAGATAGCAGCCGCACGGGCGATCTCCTTCACTTCGGTCGTGAAGGTTTCGATCACCAGGGCGCCGCTGTAGTTGACCTTCTTCAGGGCTGCCGAAACTTCGGGCCAGGCCACATGCCCGCTGCCCGGCGTACCTCGGTCGTTCTCATTCGCATGGACGTGAACGAGGTTGGCGCCTGCCAGCTCGATCGCCGGGCCCAAATGCTTCTCTTCGATGTTGGCGTGGAAGGTATCGATCATGAGCTTGATGGCAGGGCTGTCCACCATGGCCATCAGCTCAACCGCCTGCTCCATGAGGTTGATGAAGCTCGTCTCAAAGCGATTGAGCGGTTCGATCGCCAGCACCACACCCTTGGCTTCGGCGTGGCGCGCGACTTCCTTGAGATTGGCGGCGCAGCGCTCCAGATCGCGCCGGCGCTGCTGCGGCGTGGCCTGCCATTGGCGGCCCACAGCCGCATAGATCGGCCCGCCAATCGTGGTGCCGCCCATCTTGGCCACGGCATCGATCAGGTGCTTGAGATACGCCACGCCGCCGGCCTGGATCGTCGGATCCTCGTGCGCCGGATCGCGGCTTGCGCCCATGACCGCACATATCGAGCATTCCAGGCCTGTGCGCCGGAATGCTTCGGCGGCCGCCGCGTAGTCAACGTCGGTCTCGGCCTCGATCGGTATCTCCACCAGATCGTAGCCCATGGCCTTGGCCTTGTCTAACAGGTACAGGTCCTTGGTCCGAAAAGGCGAGACCCAGGCGAAAGTATTGATGCCGTACTTGATCATGGCACCACCTGCACCTTGAGCGGGTCGTTCTGGCGCGCGCGCAGCGCCTGGATAGCCGTGCTCGCTTCTTCCAGCGGGACGCAGTTGGTGACTAGCTTCTCCACATCGACCAGCCCTTCGCTGATGGCATGGATGGCGGTCGGCCAGACACCCGGGGCCAGCCAGGAGAAGCGGATCTCCTTATCCATGGTATGCGTGGAGAGCGCCGGCACGTGGATCACGTCGCCGCCATCCGGCAAGCCGAAATGGACGATGATGGCCGCATTGCCGGTCACGTCGATAGCCTGTTCGAAAGCCGCATTCGAGCTGGTGGGCACGATAGCGCGATCGGCGAGCAGTCCATGCGTCACGTCAGCGATGGCCGCCTTGAGATCCTTGGCATAGTAAGGCGAACGCGGATCAGCCGTATTGAACAAGTAGTCGGCGCCCCACTGCCGGCCTGCTTCCAGGCGATAGTCGCGAGTACCGATCAGGGCAACTTTGCCCGCACCCAGTGACTTGATGTATTGGACCATCATCAAGCCGATGGGGCCAGGACCAAAGACCGCCACAAACTGCCCGGGTTCGACGGCCAGCTTCTTAACGCCATAGACGGCACAGGCGAACGGCTCGATGAAGGCGCCGGACGCATAGCTAACGCTGTCGGGCAGCTTGAACAGGCCGGTGTAGCGCGACAAAGCATATTCGGCGAACGCGCCGTCGGCCGAGACGCCCGGCACGTAAAGGTTGCTGCACAGGTTGGTATGGCCGCTGGCGCAAGCATAGCAGGCGTTGCAGTGCTGCACGGGATTGACCACGACGCGATCGCCGACCTTGAAAAGCCCCATGCCCTTAGCAATCGAACCCACTTCTACAACTTCACCGGTGAACTCATGGCCCAGCACGATCGGGCCTTTGCCGGTGGCCGTACCGACCGGGCTCAATCCGTAGTAGTAGGAAACATCAGAGCCGCAGACACCGCAGTTCTTGACGCGCACCAGTACATCAATATCGGAAACCCGCGGGATCGGCCGGGTCTCCATTTCCATCTTCTCTGCCTCATAGAAGACCTGAGCCTTCATTGTCTCTGCCATTGTTTTGTCTCCTTGGCGCAGGTGCGGGCCAGGCCGCCAGCGTTCGCTGGCGGCGGCCCGTCACGGCAACTACTTGCTGAATTTGTCGACCAGGCGATCCATGAACTGCTTGGCAGGAGCGGTTGCTTCAAGGGCGCCGGGCCAGAAGCACAAGTCCATCGGCCACCACTCGTCATTGTAGCCCGCTTCGAACAGGGCGCAGACGATCTCATCGAAGTTGAGCACGCCCTGGCCGAACGGGGCATGGGTGCTGGTGTCGCCATCGTGCAGGGTGTTGTCTGAGTCAATGAAGTGAACGTGATTGATCTTGCCGGTCAACATATGGGCGAACTGCACGACGCCGCCGGGCAGCGTCTCCCGCTCACCAAGCTGGCGGGCCCCCACCACGGCGCACATGTGGGCATGGCACGAGTCGAAGAGCACGCCGAAGTTCGGATGATCTACGGCATACGCCATGCGCACGACCTCGCTGGGCTTGTTGAACAGAAACCCCGGCTCAAACTCCCACACGAACTTGACGCCCATCCGGGCGGCCACCTCGGCCGCCCGGTGCCACATCTGGGCCGTGCGCCAGAAGCAGGTCTCGTAGTCCATACCGCCCGGAACCTGGGTGGGTGGCACGATGGTGTCCGTGCGCATTTTATTGGTGCCCAGGTCAAGGCAGATCTCAGCGTGCCGCATCACGGTATCCAGATAGTCGGCAGGGTTGCAGAGCATCGGAGGGACCTTGCCGAAGTCAGCCGCGACGGCCGAGACCGCGAGCCCGTGATCATCGAGCAGCTTCTTGACGGCCAGGCGCTTGCTGCGCACCTGGGCGTCCTCGTAGGAGAGATGCGGCGCGAAAACGCCGAATTCGATGCCGTCGAACTTGTAGTCCTGGAGGCGGCTGACAACCTCTGTCAGTTCGATAGGTTTGTCGCTGTATCCGCCCCAGATATACGCCCAGTTGCCGACCGAAATCTTCTTCTTGCCCATGGAAACCTCCTTGTTTGCTGGTCCTGTGAATGGACAGATGTTTGGCGCCGCCGGCCCGGCCCTGTTCAGCGGCCCGGCTGTCTTCAGCCGGCATAGTGCGGAATCATCGGCACGTCGAGGTTGATGTCTGGACCGAAGAACTTGATGATCATCAGGTCCTCGCTGCCCGTGTTCTCGACGACGATCGGGACGGTAGCCCGAGCATGGGATACCAACAGCTCGTCCTTGCCGAAGTTGCCCGCCTCGATCTCAAAGCCGTCGTACAGGCCCTTGCCGTGCCAGACCAGAATGTTGTACACACCTCGGTCAATGCTGCTGAACCGGCGGCCAGGCCGCACGATCAGCTTCTTGCCGCTGAACTTGGTGGTGTTGTAGTAGATCCAGTACTCCTCGCCGCCCTCTTGCCGCGTCTCCTCGACGAGATGCGGGTAAGTGCGACGGTTCTCATAGAAGAACGGATCGCCGCAGATCTCCCAGTCGATCTGGCGCAGAATCGCTTCCTCGCCAAGGGTCTCCCGATCTTCGGGGCTCACGTCCTTGAACAGCAGATCTTTCGAGATGATCTTGCCGGCGTTCAGCGCCTGCAGCATCGCGAAGACGTCAGAGTCTTCTTGCAGCTCGATCGTCAACGCGGTGCCGGGCGCGTGCAGCACGCCCGCCGGCAGGTGGAAGCCCTCGCCGGCCACGTTCAGGTAGGCCCGGGAATGCTGCAGGATCATGTCGTCCTTCCACTCCCTCAGGTAGGGCAGAAGGATGTCGAACTTCTTCTCGCGCACAATGTATGGATGCACGCCGAAGTACGTCTCGGGATGCGGGCCCAGGTCTACCCCTTCGGGGAAGTAATAGGCTTCCTCTTTGGGGTTGCGGCCGACGCGCGCCATGTCCTCTTTGCGGCCATGGATATGGTAAGGGAGGCGCGCCCCGAAGTCGTAGATCTTGGCCAGCCGGCCCAGGCTCTGATGGGTAGCCGCATAATCGGCGCCCATGATCGCCGGTCTGGCAAGTTCGACGGCTTCCTTGAGCGTCATCCGCCGGCCGTCACCCAGGCCGACGTGGCTCAACCCTTCGTCAGGCGGGCCCACCCGATTGTCGGCCTTTGTGGTCGACCCAATCCAGCGCTCCGAAATCCAGCCGCGCTCGCCGGCGTCGTAGGCTTCCGCGGGCAGGCCGAGGCGCTTGCCCGGCGGCAGAAAATCCCGGGCCACCCAGGCTGGCTCCAGCCGGAGAATACCGTGTTGGCGCGCCAGGGCGCCTTCAACCAGTTGTCGCTTCTCTTCCGACATGCCGTTCCACCTCCTCAGGGGCGACGGGGGATGCACTGGCGTGTCCCCCCGTCTCAGGTTCGTGTTACTTGGCCAACTCGCCGAAACGGGCCAGGATGGCCAAGGCCGGATCCACCGGGACATGTGTGCGCTGCACGTCCGCCGGAATCACGATCGTAGGCGCAGGGTGGATCGTCTTGCCGGCGAACTGCGGTAGCCACTGGCTTTCCGCGTCCAACATGGCGCACGCCATGTCACGGATTTCCTTCAATGTCAGCCTGGCTGAGGTAAGCGGGTCGAGCGCGCAAGCGTGCACGATGTGCTCCGGGTCACCCGTCAGGCCGGCTTCCACAGCCAGGCGCTGCACGTTAATATTGGTCAGGTTCAACGCCGCGCACTGCGGTGGGAGGTCGCCAACGATCGTTTTATGCAGGCCGAGGCGGTCGACGTAGATCGGGCCTTCGGCACAGCAGTCGGCCGGCAGGTTGGCAATCATGCCGTTATTGATTACGTTGCCATTGAGCTTAAACAGCTTGCCCATCTCTATGGCCTCGATGATGTACGAGCCGTACTCAATGGAGCGGCGGGGCAGCTCGGCCGATTCGTTGGCCAGGATGTCCTGCTGGTTGTACTTTTCGTCGACGCCCTGGCCCCAGCGCAAATAGGCGCCGGTCTCGCCGCCAAAGGCAGGCTCGTCGCAGTAAAGATCGAGCGCCGTCTGGTTCTTGCGGAAATAGGGCAGGTATTCCGACAGGTGGCCGGTCGACTCGGTCATGAAGTAGCCGAAATGGCGGAAAACCTCGCCCCTAACCTTTTCGTTGACGTAGTATTCGGGCTGCTCAAAGCGCTCGCGCAGGATAGGATACAGGTCGCGGCCCTGATGCTCCAGCTTCAGGAACCAGGCCATGTGGTTGATGCCCGCAGCCAGGAAGTCGATCTGGTCTTTGGGCACGCCGACGTAGCCTGAGATCAGATCCATGGTAGTCTGCACCCCATGGCAGAGGCCGACGAACTGCACCTTGGTCTTGCCCAGGGCCCAGCAGTTAGTGGCCATAGGGTTGACGTAGTTGAGGAGCAGGGCGTTCGGGCACAGCTCTTCCATGTCGTGTGCGAGATCCATCATGACAGGCAGGCTGCGCAGGGTGCGGAAGATGCCGCCGGGCCCCAGGGTGTCACCGATGCACTGGTCGACGCCAAACCTGAGCGGGATGTGGACATCCATCTCAAAGGCCTGCGTTCCGCCCACCTGGAACGTGGCAATCACGTAGTCAGCGCCCTTCAGCGCCTCGCGGCGGTCGGTGGTCTTCCAGACCTTGGCCGGCAGGCCGTTGGCTTTGATCACCCGATTGGCGAAGGCCTCCACCTGTAAGGTCCGGCGGGTGCTGGGGGCCATGAGGGCAAATTCAGTGCCTTCAAGGCCTGGAGTGGCGAGGATATCGAGCATCAAGGTCTTACAGAAGACGATGCTGCCAGCGCCGATGATCGCAACTTTTGCCATATTCTCGACTCCTTCTTTGCATGAATGGGACGCCGGCAACGCGATGAACAAACCCGCCGGGGGGATGCGGGGCCGAATCACCCCATTGATAGCACGGCGCCATAGACTTGTCAAGCTGCACGGCCAAAAAGCGTCGGGCGCTCACTCCCTTAGTGACTCCGCGCACTTGACGAGCCATCACGCGAATGCTATACTCGCCCGCGAAACGATTTTACACTCGTTCCCTGCAACCCACAATATACACCGGCAGCAATTCCAAATGTGCTGATCCCTTTAAGGTTGGCGCGGCAGCTCTAACGTCGTCTATGCCACGAAGCCAGCCGAGAGGTCAAAAACGGCGCTGTTCCGGTGCACAATAAGGCCGCGGCGATTCAGATCTACCCTTCCACCCTGGCCGAGAGCGTCGAAATAGAGGCTCAGGACAGCTTCTCGAGCATTATGAGGGCTATTCCACAGCGGCGACTGTCGGGATGATTGCGGCAACCTTAAAGAAAAAACTACATTTGGAATTGCTGATCCCGGGGAAAACGTGTTGACAAAGTGTCTGAACCATGGTACCATCTGAACATTCATGTGAACGTTCACACGAGCATCGGTAACCTATTTCCCCGCATAATTTGTGTCTAACAATTAAACCTATCGCGATCCGTAGTTCTGGTCTGGCCGGACTCAGTGAGTAGGTTTCTATGGATGACCACAACGAACTTCTGCGCATGGAAAGCATCAGCAAGTCATTTCCAGGCGTGCTGGCGCTGGATAGTGTCAGCCTCGATGTCCGAAAGGGTGAGATCCTGGGCTTAATCGGCGAAAATGGTGCCGGTAAGTCGACGCTGATGAAGATCCTATCCGGCGTCTATGCCATGGACAGCGGCCAGCTTTACCTCGAAGGGCAACCCATTCACATCCTGAACCCCCACCATGCGCAGCAACTGGGCATCTCCATCATCTACCAGGAATTTAACCTGATGCCCAACCTCACGGTGATGGAGAATGTTTACGTTGGGCATGAACCGGGTCCTCCCGGTCTTGTAAGTCGCCGCCAGCTCTATCAGCGCACCCAGCAGTTGCTGGACCGGCTGGGCGTGAACCTATCGCCCACCGCGACTGTTCGCGACCTGGCTGTCGCGGAGCAGCAGATGGCTGAAATTGCCAAAGCGCTCTCGATGGAGGTGAAGGTGCTCGTGATGGACGAGCCGACCTCCGCATTGAGCGATACCGAGGTCCAGTCGCTGTTCAACATCATGCGTGATTTGCGACGGACCGGTATTAGCGTCATCTTCATCTCACATCGGATGGACGAGATCAAGACGATTTGCGACCGGGTAACTGTGCTGCGCGATGGCAAAAACGTGGGGACCCTCGCCGCCGCTGAGGCTTCGGAAGAGGCCATCATCCGGTTGATGGTCGGGCGTTCACTGAACGAATTCTTTCATAAGGAGGAAAGCTCGCACCCGACATCTGAGACGGACCGTGGAACAGGATCAGGCGAAGATATCGCGCTTGAAGTGCGCGGCCTGACGCGCAGAGGCAGTAAGCGGGACCCCAGCGCAATCGTCCTGGACGACATCAGCTTCCAGTTGAAGCGCGGTGAGCTACTCGGCCTTGCGGGGTTGGTTGGCGCCGGCCGCACCGAGCTTGTACGGGCTGTTTTTGGCGCCGATCCGTGTGATGCCGGTGAGATTTACGTGGACGGCAAGCAGGTCGATATTGGCTCGCCGCTCGACGCAATTCACGTTGGCATGGGTCTCGTCCCTGAAGACCGCAAGGAACAGGGCCTGATCCTCCACCTGGCCGTTCGTGAGAATATGTCGCTGCCCAGCCTGAACCAATTAACACACTTCGGATTCGTTGACCGGGGTGAGGAGGTACGCCGCGTACGGGAATACGTGGCGCGTCTGCAGATCCGTACGCCGAGCCTCGAGCAGAAGGTCAACAACCTCAGCGGTGGCAACCAGCAGAAGGTAGTCATCTCCAAGTGGCTGATGCTGAAGCCTAAGATCCTGATTATGGACGAGCCAACGCGCGGAATCGACGTTGGCGCCAAGGCCGAAATCTACGCCCTGATGGATCAACTGACCAGGGAAGGCATCAGCGTGATTATGATTTCTTCCGAACTTCCTGAATTGCTCGCCATGAGCGATCGTATTGTCTGCATGGCTGAGGGGCGCGTGTCCGGTGTCGTCGATCGGCGCGACGCGACACCCGAACTGGTGATGCGATACCTGACCGCACAGCGCAGACAAACTACCCAGAAGGCGGCATGACCGTGACAACAGATGTTTCGCCTTCTCCAGCAAAAGGTGCCCGTAAAGCGGGCGGGTCGGATCTATTATCCGTTGCCAGCCGGTTTGGCGCGTTGATCTTCTTGATCGTAGTGTGCGCGATCTTGGCCATACTACAACCGGCCTTTATGACCTCTCTTAATCTCTTCAACGTCCTGCGGCAGGTGTCGATCTATGGTCTGCTGGCCATCGGCATGACGTGCGTGATCCTGACCGGTGGCATTGACCTGTCCATCGGTTCGTTGCTGGCATTGGCAGGCCTGGTGGGTGCTGCCCTCGAAAAGGGAGGAGCCGGGCTGCTTGTCGGCGCAGGCGCGGGCCAGGCAGGCCGGTATGGTATTCCGCTCGTTGTCCTGACTGCTGTGGCCGTGGGCATGGGAGGTGGTCTGTTGCAGGGCCTCGCCATCGCCAAGCTCAAGGTCCCGGTGTTCATCGTCACGCTCGGTGGGCTCTCGGTCTTCCGGGGCGCGGCTCTCGCCTTTTCGCACGGCCAGCCAATCAGCGCCTTCCGGCCGGAGTACGGCTTCTGGGGCAAAGGTATGGTGGGACCGGTGCCCGTGCCGGTCATCATCTTCCTGGCGTTCGCAGTCGTCGGTTATATCGTCTTGACCTATACGAAATTTGGTCGCCATATTTACGCCGTGGGAGGCAACCGGGAAGCAGCCAGGCTGTCTGGCCTGAACGTAGACGCCGTCTTGATCCGCGTTTATGTCATTATGGGCTTCTTCGCCGGTCTCTCCGGTTTCCTGCTCTCATCGCGCCTTAACTCGGCCGAGCAGGTGGCCGGAGTGGGATATGAGTTGATCGTGATCGCGGGTGTGGCCATCGGGGGGACCAGCATGACCATGGGCGGTACGGGGTCGATTCTCGGGAGCGTCGTCGGCATCGTGCTGATGGGTGTGCTCGCCAATGGGCTGACTCTGCTAAACGTTTCTGCCTATTACCAGCAGATGGTCACCGGTTTGCTGATCGTGTTCGCTGTGTGGTTCGATCAGGTGGTGAGAACCCGCCGCCGATG
>JADGQF010000247.1 GCA_017882045.1 Anaerolineales bacterium | reverse complement strand
CTTCTTGGCGAGCGGCTTGTCCGCTCAATCAAGTAATCCTCTCATCCTTAAAATCACGGTTCAGACGTATTCTTCCGGTGAGCAATTCCTGCATCATGCCCTGCTTTTGCTGACACGAATGCGCCACCACCGGCGCGACGCGCGCCAGGTCCAGCCCCAGGCTGAAATGCTTGCCGTGCGCGAAAACCACGCCACAGCGCAGCTCAGGATCGCGTTCCAGCTCGCCATAGGCCGCGGCCAGCGCCCCGATCATTTCCATATCGAAGAGGTTGCGCTCCGCCGGGCGGTTCAGCCCGATCAGCAGCAGATGCCCTCACCGTTCCAGCGTAACCCGGTCATGAGTGTCCATCGCCGCCTCCCTGAGGCAGTGTAGCCGAACACTCAGGCGGGCGCGAAATCCGGCGCAACGGATACGAACAGAGAAGCCATAAGTGCCCAACTGGGCACAACCGGCAATGAAAAACGTGGCCTGGGCCATAGTTTCTTGGTAAAGCGTGCGAGTGGTGACTGGATAGGTGCAAAGACGGGTAGGCTCACCTATCGCATCTCGATGGCCTGGCCACAGCACTCGGCGGCGCACTTACCGCATTCATCGCACTTCTCATAATCGAACACGATCTTGCCGCCGAGCGGTTCCAGTTCGTCTACAATGTAAATGACGGCCTGGCGCGGGCACGCGAGGATTGCTCTGCACATGGTCTGCTGGGCCGGGCAGCGCCTTTTGATGAGTGATGGCTTCAATCTTCCCTCCTGGTGTCGGGCCTGGCACCGCTCGGACCCAGCTTTCTGCCGATGGCGGGCATCGGCGGGAGCACGGTTTCCAGTGCAGTTCGGTGATCAATATGAGCGGCCATCTGAAGTGGCGCACAGTCGTCTAGCCCGACCTGTGCGGCTACGAGCTTGAGAGCGAAGCTCGAGCAAGTCGGTTGGCCGCATTGCTTGCAGTTGGTGCCGGGCAACAGCTTGAACACGCTCATGGCTGTCGGGCATTGGTGCGTCTCTAGATTGGGCACGATCTCTCCCCGGCGCTCCCAGGTGCGGTTCACCAGCTCGACTAACCCCTCGATCTCTCTGACCGCCGCCTGGCGATCCTCGACGTTGCTGATAGCGATCTGATAGGCATGAAAGGCGAGGTTATGGCCGCCCTGCTTCCAGGTCAGCACGTGGGCGGCCGGGTTGTAGACCGCGCCACGCAGCGCGGCATTGAGATAGGGCAGCGCCTCGGAGATGTCGGCGTCGCTCCCGCCGATGATAAGCAGTTGGGTCATTGTCTCCTCGCGACGAGGGAGAACGACACGCTTCGTTCTCCCTCGGACTGCAGCAAGCCCTTCACCCTTCGACCCGGCTGGGTCGAAGGTCAACGGAGCAGCTTGGCTTACGGGCGCCCGGTTTTTCTTACAACCGCCTGGGGCGGCGGGCAAGCTTCGGCGGCGGCATTCAACATCGTCGGCGAGACCGGACTCAGTTCGTGGCCAAAATATCGGCGCTGGAAGTAGAGCGCAACGTTGACCAACCCGATCATCACCGGTACCTCGATCAAGGGGCCGATGACGGCCGCGAAAGCCACGCCAGAATTGATGCCGAACACGGCAACGGCGACTGCGATGGCCAGCTCGAAGTTGTTGCTGGCGGCCGTGAAGGAGAGCGTCGTCGTCTTGGCGTAGTCTGCGCCGATGCGATGTCCCAGGTAAAAGCTGACCAGGAACATCAGCACAAAGTAGCAGATCAGCGGGATGGCGATCCGCACCACATCCAGCGGGATCTGGACGATCAGGTTGCCTTTCAGGCTGAACATCACGACGATCGTAAACAGTAGCGCTATCAGGGTGATGGGGCTGATCTTTGGCACATACTTCGTCTGATACCACTCGCGCCCTTTGATGCGAATCAGGACCGTGCGGCTGACGATGCCGGCGATCATGGGGATGCCCAGGTAGACGAACACGCTCTTGGCGATGTCACCGATGCCGATCTGCACGATGCTCCCGCGCACGCCGAAGAGAGGGGGCAGAACGGTGATGAAGACCCAGGCATAGACGCTGTAGAAAAGCACCTGGAACACACTGTTGAAAGCCACGATACCGGCCGCATACTCGGTATCCCCTTTGGCCAGCTCGTTCCACACTATGACCATCGCAATGCAGCGGGCCAGGCCGATCATGATCAGGCCGACCATGTATTCCGGCTTATCCCGCAAGAAGAGCACGGCCAACAGAAACATCAGGACAGGGCCGATCAGCCAGTTCTGAATTAGCGACAGCCCAAGCACCTTCCCGTCGCGAAAGACGTCGCCCAGTTCCTCGTACTTCACTTTGGCAAATGGCGGATACATCATCAGGACCAGGCCGATGGCGATGGGAATGTTGGTGGTCCCGACCTGAAAACGATTGATAAATGCTTCGGCCCCTGGAATCAGGTAGCCGATCCCCACGCCCACTGCCATCGCCAGGAAGATCCACAAGGTGAGAAAGCGGTCGAGCGTTGAGAGTCGTTTCGCCACGCCGGTGCTCGGAGCCGGGATGGCCGCACTGCCTTGAGACATGAGTTCCTTCATCCTTTAGGTTATGGATTTGTTGCTTGCCAGCGCCGGAGCAGCCCCGGTATTTGCTCGCCGATATCGTCCCGCACACGACGAAAAGCGGTCAGGATCTCGGCTTCGGTGCCCGTAGCCTTAGCCGGGTCAGGGAAACCCAGGTGGACGCGCTGGCCCTGCCCGAGCCAGAGAGGGCAATCCTCGGCAGCAGCATCGCAGACGGTGACCACCAGGTCGAAGGGCTGGCCCCGGTACTCCTGAACTGACTTTGATCGCCCCGGGTGTTCAATGCCAATTTCAGCCAGTACGCGCAATGCGTTGCGATGCACGTGGCCGGCCGTTTTCGTGCCGGCGCTGTAAGCGTGCCATTCCTCTCCCAGACGGGCATTGACAATTGCTTCAGCCAACTGAGACCGGCAAGAATTGCCGATGCACAGGAAGAGCACGCGGTGTTTCATCGTACAGGTACCTCCGTTGAGACCTGACGTCCAGGCGTCTCAGACAACTCAATACCTTCGATTTCGATCGGCAGCCTTGCGTTCTAACCCATGTGCTTAATAATTCGCCCTATGCAACCCGGCACCGGCGCGTGCTACAAGTCCTTGGCCAAGACGAAGGTGCTCGACAGGTCAACCGTGCTGCCCGGTCCGCACGTAGGCCGGCGTGGCTTGATGTGGTATGGATCGAAGAACGCGCCGAATAGATCGCGCAGCCGTCCCAATGCGCTGCGATTGATTGAGTAGTAGACCCAGCGTGCATCCAGTGGGTCGCGCTCGACGTTGACCAGACCGGCCTCGCGCAGAGCGCGTAGGTGGTGCGAAATCAAGTTGGGCGGCATTTTCAGGGCTTCACCCAACTCGCAGTTGCACTGCACCCCTTGCATCAGCATGTGCAGGATCAGCAAGCGTTTGGGCTCGGCTACGACCTTAAGCTGCTCAGCCAATGTCTGTAGGTCTACTGACGGATTCGCTACAGCTTCCATATGTCACATCCCATTCACGATGGTTCAATCTGAGTTGAATTATACGCGAGCAGTCTCTTCCGGTCAAACCGCGGTTGTATGGCCTCCGTACCGTATTCCTACTGCGAGGGCACGAGGCCCAGGCTCTCGAGCCGCTTGCGGATCACCGGGATGGCGATTTTGCCGCCGCTGCTCAAGACTTCGCCGTTCACCAGGATCAATGGGAGCTGGGCGCCGGGTGGGAGTGGTGGGCACGCCGGGTCGAAGAGATCGTAGTACTCCACCTGTACCTGCTTCCCGAAACGCTGACTGAGCTGCCCGGCCGCCCATCCGGCCACCTCGCGCCAGGTATCTTTCACCCCGGCAGCGCATGCGACTGGAGCTCCCACGATTTGTACGAGAGTTCGATTGGCGTTATCGCTCATATGTTGGTACTCTCCACTATCCGCAGCATCCCGGTCCGGCGTTCGGGCCACAGCCGCACAACGGTACAGAATCGCCGCTGCTTCCATGTAACACCAATCCGGCAGTGATCACCTGGCGGACCTCGCCTGAATGGCACTGCGCACATTCCAGGTTGAGACCGGCCTCCTTCTCCTTGATCGACGCGCGCACCTCGAAGATCGCGCCGCACTCTGCGCAGCGGTAATCATAGTAAGGCATTTGCTCCTCCCGTTCCTGTTTCATTTAGAGATAGCGGTGGCACCACTGGCCATTCAATTCCGGCTGATGGCCGGCTGCAATACGCTATGTGATGCCGACGGCCGCGGCCGTGTCAGCAGCATGTCGATCTGGCCAATGTGGCGAAGTCAACCCCCAGGAGCGCACTGATCTCCTGATTGACCGTCGGTATATAAGCGTTCGCTGCCTGTTGCGCTTCCGCGTAATCCACGACGATGCGATTGGACTGCGCCTCGCGCTGCAGCGTCCGGACACGATCGAGGTCGGCTTGCGTTACGGCGCCACGCGCCTGGCGCCCGCGCAGATCGGCCTGAGCCTGCGAGAGGCATTTCAGGAGGTCATGAGCTGTAACCAGGCCGCAGCTTTGTCAGATTGATCAGGCTGGCCACAAACATGATCCCCATGCCCAGTAGTGTGGTGACTGCAGACCACACCAGTGCGCTACGGAATCGTAGTGCCCCAATCGCATTCAAGACTGTGGCAGACCCCAGAGAGACAAGTGCCCAGACGCCCATGACAGTTGCATATGCCGGGCCATTCTCTCTGCGGAACACCGGGTAACGCTTCATGCTTTCCTCACTCTCGCTGATTGGCCAGCGCACAGACTATCCTATCGCTACTACGCCGGATGGCACTTTTTCTCCAAGCACCTGCCCGCCCAACTCGGCCAGCATGTCCAGGCCTTTCACTTCGCCCGGCAGAAGCGGGATCTGAACGACCGGCACTGGGAAGCGCACCGTCATCTCGGCCAGGTATTTCTCGTGCATGGCACGGCGGGCCCGGACGAAGGGCGTTGTGGCTTGCCCTTCTGGGATGACCATATTAGCAACCACCAATCCCGGCTCGATTCCCACAGTACGTAGCTCCTCTACGGCCCGGTAGGCCTCCAGGATGGGGGTGGCCTCCGGGTACATCACGAAGGCGAAGGTGCTGCGCTCGGGATCGCGCATCATGGCGATCACCTGGCCAAAGCGTGCCTTGGCAACATCGTCGGCTGCAGCAGAGTCTACGGAAGCGAAGATCTTGATGTCGAGCTGCTGGCTCCAGTCTACGGGTAGCTCCAGCAAGCGCAGGGTGTGTCCCGTAGGCGCCGTGTCGAACACGATCACTGGCCAATCCTTCTGCGACGCGTAGTCGATGAAGCGGTCAAAGGCCGCCATCTCCTCGGTGCAGGGAGAGTCCAACTCCTCAGCCATGACGCTGAGCGCCTCGGGCGGGCGGCCCCGCTGGCGAGCATCTTCCAGGATGCGAGCTTTGTAAGCTTCGGCGGCGACCTTTGGATCGATCTTGGCCGCCCATAGGTTGGGCACCCCTGGAACGCGTGCCGCCTTGTCGCCGACCGGCACTCCGAGCACGTCCCCCAGATGGGCAGCAGGATCAGTGGTGAGGAGCAACGTCCGGTAACCTTGCCGCGCCAGCCACACGGCCGTCGTGCAAGAAGCAACGGTCTTGCCCACCCCGCCTTTGCCGGCGAAGAAGATGGTCCGGTTGTGCCCATTGGGTGTCAGGCGTGCTGCCGCGCTCGGTGTGTCGAGCAGAGAAAGGTCGGCGCTGAAACGCTGGACATGCTCCGGCGCCAGCGCCGTATCTTTGAGGCCGTCAAAGAACATGCCGGCAACGGCGCGCAGGCGCTCCACGCCCTTGATCTCGCCAGCCAGCAAAGACATGCGGCGGGTGGGGAGCGGTAGTTCGGCCGCAATCTGGCGCAGGTAACCCGTCTGCATCTCGGCCCGGGCGGCAAAGAGCTGGTTCCCGGTCTCTTCGCGGGCTATGATGCCGTTCACTATCAGTTGGTGCGTGTGAATGCCCAGCTTGGCGAGCTCGGCGATGGCACGCTTGGTTTCCTTGATGGCGATGGCCTCCGGGTGCAGCACGAAGGTGAAGGTGGCCTGCGCAGGGTCGCGCATCACCGCCAGCGCCCGTTCGTATTTGTGCTTGGCATCCTGGATCGCCGCGGCCGGACCTATGCAGGTCTGCCCACTGCCTGCAGCCGCGGAGTCAATCGACTGGATCCACTCGGCGGGCAACTCAAGCAGGCGCAAGGTATGTCCGGTCGGCGCGGTGTCGAAGATCACGATGTCGAAAGGCTGCGCCGAGCTCGCCGGCATGTCCAGGAAGTCGGTGAAACGGTCGAAGGCCGCAACCTCGGTGGTGCACGGGCCGCTCATCTGCTCTTCGATGACCTGTACCATCTGCGCTGGAAAAGCAGCCCGAATGGGGGCCAGGGCGCGGTCCCGGTACTCCTTGGCCGATTGGTCGGGGTCGATCTCCATCGCCCAGAGGTTAGGCACCACGGCGATGGGCGTGATCTTGTGTCCGATAGTTTGCTCGAAGACATCCGCCAGGTTCGACGCCGGATCAGTCGTGACAATGAGGGTGCGCTGGCCCTCGTCGGCGTAGCGCACGGCGGTGGCGCAGGCCATGCTGGTCTTGCCCACCCCGCCCTTGCCTGAGAAGAAGATAAAGCAAGTGCTCATGACCTGGCTCCATTCAGTGCTGCCTCGACCTCGGCCATCGTTGCGTAGCTCCCTGCTTGCAGAACATTGCCGCGCACTACTATGATCGGCAGGGCAGCCAACTGCTGTTCCCGAACCAACTTCATAACTTCGGTATTGCCGAGAAAGGCCTGCGGGCTGGTGGCCATCTGGTAGCGTTCGACGCGCAGCCCTTTGGCCTGCAGTGCGAGCAGCATCTCATTGACGTCGAGCAGGGCCTGATCCAGTGTTGGCCCGCAGAGCCCCGTGGAGCAGCACATGGGGGGATCAAAGATCTCGACGTCCGGCTTGGCCGCCGGCGA
>JADGQF010000053.1 GCA_017882045.1 Anaerolineales bacterium | reverse complement strand
TCGTCGCCGAAGATCTCCCAGGGGGCGATGCACTTGAGGCTCGGCGGCTGCTCGGCGGCGGTGTGAAGCTGCATGGAGGAGAAGTAGCAGATGCCGGCCAGGCCCATCTCGCGCATCGCCTGCTGCACCGTCTCGCGGGCGACCAGCATCTGGCGGTACTTGTGCAGATGCGCAGTGATGCGCCGCGAGCCATAGAACGGGTACTGCGTGTAAATCTCGTCAATCGCATGCTTGAGTGCAATCTCTTCGGGCGACACCGGCACCGGCTGGTAGTATAGGCACGACCGGTTCAGGTTCAACAGATCGCACTGCGTCGCCAGCGGCAGTTGCGGGTTCGCTCGTTCGACCAGCGCCAGGCGCTCAGCTCGGCTGAGGGTTGATGCCAGATTTTTTTCAGCGGGCCATGCCGCCGGAAGCGGCCTGCTTGAGGTCAGAAACTTGCTTGCACGTTCTATAATGGCGGTGGCATCCAGACAAGCTAAGACCGTTCCGTGATTGGTGCGACACAGCCCGTTTTTCAGCGTGGTCCTGGTCAGGCGTGATGCAATGAGTGGTGGCAGCGTTCGGGCTGGGCGCTGACCCCGATTGGAAGACTAAGGAATTGGGACCTGACCGGGTCTGGATGAGCCAAGATATCGCCATAGTGGAGGCCATCACATGCGTCGTGACAAGAAATCCCAGCCCGCTGTCTGGGAAGGGCTGAAGGTCGTGCATCCGAATGCTGCTGGGTTGGACATTGCCTTGAGTGAAATCTGGGCAGCGGTGCCACCTGAGCGAACCGCTGAACCAGTGCGCATGTTTGGTACCTATACGCCGGATCTGGCAGCCCTGGCCGATTGGCTCCGCGCCTGCGGCGTCGACACGGTGGCCATGGAGGCGACCGGGGTGTATTGGATCCCGGTCTATGAGCTTTTGGAGCAGCGGGGCTTCCAGGTGCAGGTGGTCAATGCGCAGCACTTGAAGAACGTGCCCGGACGCAAAAGCGACATCCAGGACTGTCAGTGGATTCAAGGTCTGCACAGTATCGGGTTGCTGCATGCCTCTTTCCGGCCAGAGGGCGAGATCGTGGCATTGCGCGCCTATCTGCGCCATCGTGGCAGCCTGATCGAGCACCGGTCGGCGCATATCCAGCATATGCAGAAGGCCTTGCAGCAGATGAACGTCCAGCTGACCCAGGTGCTTACGAACATCACTGGGGTGACTGGTATGGCTATCATCCGGGCGATTGTGGCGGGCGAGCGGAATTGCCATGTGCTGGCCGCGTTGCGCGACCCCAAGGTCCGCAAGAGCGAGGCTGAGATCGCCAAGGCGTTGACCGGCAACTACCGAGCGGAGCACGTCTTCGCCCTCAAGCAGGCGTTGGCGTTGTACGACTTCTATACGGAGCAGATCACAGAGTGTGATCGAGAGATTGAGCGGCAGTTTAGCAACATCAAGCCTACGCTGTCGCCTGATGACCTGCCGCCCCAGCCGCCGTCGAGCAAGCCCGCCTCGCACATGAAGAACAAACCCGACTACGATGCGCGCAGCTTGCTGTACCAACTCACCGGAGTTGACCTGTGCGAGATCTCGGGTCTGAACGAGAGCACGGTGCAGACGATCATCAGCGAAGTCGGCACGGATATGAGCCGTTTCCCAAGCGAAAAGCATTTCTGTTCCTGGCTGGGCCTGGCACCGCACAATGACATCTCGGGCGGCAAGGTGTTGCGCAGCCATACCTTGAAGACCACTAACCGAGCTGGGCAGGCTTTCCGCATGGCGGCCTACAGCATCGGGCGCAACCCCAACACGGCTTTCGGCGCCTTCTATCGTCGCATGCGCAGCCGATTGGGGGCCAAGCAAGCCATTGTGGCTACTGCTCACAAAATCGCCCGCGCCTTTTATCATATGCTCAAGTACCGTACACCCTACCACGATCTGGGCGGCGAAGAATACGAGCGGCGCGCTCGCGAACGCGAACTACGCAACTTGACACGGCGGGCAGCCAAATTGGGCATGACGCTCGCGCCGTCAACTGCGGCCGCCAGTTAAGGCGCAGTTTCTTGGAAGCCAGGCCACTTGTGTAGTGAGCTTGCCGATCTGAGCGTAAAGGTCATTGATGCGCTGCTCCTGATCCACCGCAGCGGCCTTCTCGGCGGCTCGGCCGTCGGCAAACAGGCTCGGCAGCCCTTTCAACGCCGTGGCTTTCCACCGATTCAACTGGTTCGGGTGGATGCCGTTCTCGGCCGCAATCTGGTTGATCGTCTTGTCTTCTTTCAGCAGTTCTTGCACGAGCTGGGCTTTGAATTCCGGGCTATATCGCTTTCGCATGTCCGTTATTCTACCCTAATTCCAGCCCGTTTCGTGTCCAGATTCTGGCGTCCACTATACCCATCCACCTTAAGGATCTTGCTTCCATCGACGACCACGGCGCGGCCGGTGACGATCTCGTCGGGTAGGATCACGCGACCATTGATGAGGGCGAATTGCGCTCGGGGCTGTGCGATTCTTTGGCCGATCATGTTTGTCCTCTCAGTAGCACCAAATCCAGTTTCTCCCTGGCGAGCATCTCCTGATAGTTGGTGTACGGGCTGGCCCCCGTCTTGCTGGCAGCCATCTCAGCCACCGGCGCGCGAACGTCTGCCACCGCGACCAGTTTTGCATCCTGGCGACCGGCCAGAAACTCGGCGTGGCGCATTCCCAACAGGCCGGCGCCGATGACGGCGCTCCTGACGACACCATTTTTCATGACGATCAAGCCGGACATCGAGGCGATATTGATGATCCGGCCGCTCTTCTGGCCGATCATCACCTTGCCCACTTCTCGCGAGCGCAGGAATATGCCGTTGACGTTGGTGTCGATGACGAACTTCCTTTCTTCCAGCGAGCTCTCTTCGGGCGGTTTATTGCAGCGCATGGCAGCCGCATTGTTGACGAGAACATCGATCTGTCCGGTCTGGGCCATGGTCCTGGCCACGAGGTTCTGAACGTCTTCCTCGCCGGTGATGTCTGCCCTCACCGCCAGGACCCGCTCTCCGCCAGGCGCGATCTCCCTGGCCGCCTTATCGAGGACGTCCGCGGTCCTGCCACAAATCACGACGAACGCGCCTTCTTCGTGGAACCGCCTGGCAATACACGGCCCGATCACGGTTCCACCGCCGGTAATGATAGCCGTCTGATGCTCAAGCTGACCCATCGTCTCGCTCCTTCACACACGCCGGCGCCCTGCCACGCTGCGCCAGATTCGGCCCGTTATGAGGCACTATAGCTCACTCACCTATCCTGTCAATCGCCTTCGCCTTTGCGGCCCCGCCCAATATGATGTATCCTCAACCACCGGATAACTGACCTCACCTGCTATAATCAGTTCGGGACGCAACCGCATTCGGAACAGGATGGAGACGCTAACCTTGATCGATCGCCGCCGGCTCATGGTCGCAGCAATCCTCGCGCTGGCTGCTTTTGCGGCCTCCGTCAACCTGCTTTTTGCCGCACTGATCAGGATGGGGGCAGAGTTCCAGATACGACCCGAAATCCTGGCGTCGGTGTCTTCCGTCTACTTCGCCTGCTTTTTCGTGGCGTCGCTCGCCGGGGGCAACCTGACGGACCGCTATGGTGCGCAGGCGGTGCTGCTGGCTGGCTGCGCGTTCACCGCGGCCGGTGGGCTGGCCTTCGCCACGGGGAGCGGGCTGCCGGCGGTCGTAGGGGGCACGGTGGCAATGGGGCTGGGCGGCGGCATCATCGAACCGATGTGTTCGGCCCTGCTAAACCGGCTGTTTCCCGATCAGGTGCGCACTGCCCTCAACCTGTCTCAGGCCGGCTACTGCTTGGGTGCCATCGGCGGGCCCTTGCTGATGAGCCTGCTGCTGCCCCTGGGTCTCAACTGGAGAACCTTCTTCTTTCCGGTAGCGCTGCTGGCCGCCGCCAATTTCGGCCTCTTTGCTTCAAGCGCATTTGGGCCGGCCCCTGCCACGCCGGCCGGGCGGTCTATCCCAGCGCGCAGCGGTTGGGCGTTAGCCAGACATTGGCCGGTGCTGCAACCATGCATCGTCATTCTGCTCTACGTGCTGTCCGAGTCAGGGCTTTCGGGCTTCCTCAACATCTACCTGTTTAGGTTCCGGGGCGCGCCCGAGCAGATTGCGATCCAGTCTATCTCTATGTTCTGGGGCGTCATGCTGGTGGGCAGATTGCTGGCCGGGTTCCTGCCGGCCAGGCTGCCGGACCTGCCACTGATCACGGGCACGATGGCACTGGCGGCTGCGGCGGTGGCAGCGGCGGCGTTCACGAATGGCTGGCCTGCCGCCCTGCTCTGCTTCGTTATGGCGAGCTTCATCATGGCCAGCGCGTGGCCAACCGTGGTGGCGCTGGCCGCCGCGCGCAACCCGACGAACGCTAACACAGTGATCGGCATGACGGTGGCGGCCGGCTCTCTAGGGTGCATTATCAGCCCGCCGATCATGGGGCGCCTGCTGGGCTCCCTGGACCCGGCTCTGGCCATGTCTCTAGCCGCCCTCCCGTTGTTGTTGGGCGCACTGATCATTTTGGTGCGCCCGTACTCTGTGGCCGTGGAACTCCGCACGGAAGCGTGAAGGCGACGGCACCACAAGGGTTTTGCCGATTGCCCTAGAGCTAAGCCGAAGGTTGCCCTATTATATGATAAAGGCAGCCGCGATCCACCAACTCATCCAGGGTAGGAGCAAGGTCATGGCTGATCAGGAACGAAACGACTGCGGTAGCAAGGGATCCGCCGCGCACGGAGCCGGCGCCCCATTCGACGCCTCAAGCAGAGCTTCACCCGCTGCAAGCCGCGCAGCGGCGACGCATTATTCCCACCTAGGCACATTCAGCGATTGGGTCGCAGCCGCCGAGGAACATGGCCATCGCTGGCCCAAGGCAGTCCCGGGAGCAGCCACGCAGAGGCGCATCCGTGAGATCCTGGGCATGCAAGATTGGCCTGAGGCCCCGCGCAATGCGGCCATCGGGCGGCATTGGGAGCGCGATGGCGTGGTCGGGGAAGAGGTGTCATGGTCGGTAGGGTACGGGCCGCGCACCGCCGCCTGGGTGCTCAAGCCCGCCGGCAGGGAAGGCCCGTTGCCGGGCGTGTTGGCCCTCCACGACCATGGCGGCTTTAAGTACTTTGGTAAAGAGAAGATCGCTGCCGGGCCCGAGGCTCCGCACTCCGTCATGCAGGCCTACCATGAAATGTACTACGGGGGCCGGGCCTATGCCAACGCACTGGCACGTGCCGGTTTCCTCGTGCTGGTCCATGACACATTTCTCTGGGGCAGCCGGCGCTTTCCGACGGCCAGCATACCCCAATCCCTGCGCAACATCGCAGCGCACTTTCCCGTGAGCGAGCGCGAAGGCCCGAGCGACGTACCTGATGACATGGCAGCCTACAATGCAGCCACTGGGCTTTATGAAGAGGGGATCGAAAAGTACTGCGCGCTGTTGGGAACGACCTTGGCGGGTGTCGTTAGCTATGAAGACCGGGTTGCCCTGAATTATCTGGCATCGCGTCCGGATGTGCGAGCTGGCACGCTCGGCTGTCTGGGGCTATCGGGCGGCGGCAACCGCTCGGCTCTGCTTTTGGCCACCTCAGGCCGCATCGGGGCCGCCCATATCGCCGGTATGATGACGACCTATCGTGGCCTGTTGGACCACAACGTGGCCTCGCATACCTGGATGTTCTTTCCTGCGGTCTGGCCGCGCTATGGCGACTGGCCTGACCTGGCAGCCTGCCGCGCGCCGGTGCCGTTGTTGGTTCAATACGACATCGATGATGCGCTGTTTACCATCGAGGGCATGCGCGCCGCGCATGAACGCCTGCAAGGCCATTATCAAGACGCCGGCGCGGCCGATAATTACCGAGGCGAGTTCTACGCAGGCCCGCACAAGTTCGACGTGCCTATGCAGGAAGCCGCGTTTGCCTGGCTCGATCGATGGCTGAACCGGTAGACGTGGTGCAACCTCCTGGCCCATAACCGCCCGCCGCGACTACACGGGCGGCTGGGCCAGGAGATGCCGGGTCAGCAGCTCGCAGCCGTCCTTAGTAACCAGAACCACATCCTCGAGACGTACACCCCCGACGCCTGGCAGATAGATGCCGGGTTCCAACGCGATCACCATGCCTGGCGCCAAAGGCAGGGCCTGGTAGGGCACGATGCGCGGCTCTTCGTGGTAGCTTGCACCTATCCCATGACCCGAGTGGTGCGGATGGGGTTCATAGCCGGCACTCTTGATCGCCCCGCGCACAAGAGCGTCGAGGTCGCGCGCAGGCAAGCCAGGCCGGACGGCCTCGATAGCGCGGCCGAGGACGTTACGCACGATGCGATAGATCTGCGCCATTTCCACGGTAGGCGATCCGGCAAAGTGTACGCAACAGTTGTCGCCCCAATAGCCGTCCAGTCGAGGCACCACGTCCACCATGACCGGATCATGCTCGTGCACGACAGAAGGTCCGGGCAGGCCGCCCATCTCGCTCGTGCGCTGGCCGGCCACCAGATCGCCGGCAATGGGAAGGCGTGCTCCAGCTTCTCTTTCCAGCCTGGCTTTCACCTGGCCCCACACCTCGATCTCGCTCATCCCCGGACGCAGGTTGGCCCTGACCTCCGCTTGGGCCAGATCACAGAGCGCCAGCGCAGCCTTGATCTTCGCAATCTCGTCCGGCGTTTTGACCGCCCGTAAGACATCCAACCCGCGGTCCAACGGCTCAAGCGACGCGTTGGCGAGCGTCTCTTGAACGGTGGCGAGCAGGGACCCGGTCAGGAAATCCAGGTCCACGGCGACCTTGCCACTCTTGAGCCGGGAGGCCATCAGGACATTATGGACGGCAGCGGTTTGCCGCGCGGTTACAACCCCCGGTTCCTCGAAGGCGTAGCCGACGTAATCAGAAGTGTTGGCGCCCGAAGCGCGCGCCGCTGCTGCTTCGGCATCCGAAGTGATGAGGGTCAATTCGCCGCTGCACCACCAGGCCACGGCCGGACTGCCCTCGAAAGGGCTGGGACCGGTCTGAATCGGCGGAGCATAGCCCGTCAACCAGGTTATCGTCCAGGGGTTGGCGATGAGCGCCGCGACGATGCCCCGGGAGATGAAGTAATCTTGCAACCGGTCCGCATTCTGCTGGTGCATCGGTCACCCTCCTCCACAGACACCCTCTTGCGAGGGTACTCACTATTGGCCCACCGTCCCGCACCAATCCAGAACGAACAACAGAAGCGTTTCCGCGAACTGGAAAACGCCCTCGAGTTCGATATATTCATCGGCGGCATGAGCGTTGGCGCCGGTTGGTCCGCAGAGCAGCGCCGGCATGCCGAAGATCTGGTGCAGGGCGAACATATCGCACGCATAGGGCGCACCCACGATCGTCGGAGCATGGCCGAAGACCCGGGCGGCGCTGTCGACCATCGTGGTGACCAGGGGATGCGCAGGGTCCATCGCGGTTGCCGGCATCCAGCGTATGGGATGATAAATCTGCGGCGGCGGGTTAAACACTTGTGGGTTGCTTGCCCACAGACCGGCCAGCCAGTCCTCCTGCTCCTTGAGCACGGCTTCACGCTCTTCACCGGGGAGGGTCTGTAACACCAGTTGGACGCGACCCTCAGGCGGAACGGCGATGGGGACTTTCGGTCCCCAACCCCCGGCGTAAACCTTAGTGATCTGTGCCGGCCGGGGATCAGGGTACGACGCGTAAAGCGGGTGTACCGGGTGGTGGCGCCGCGATTCCTCAATCTCTGGGATATGCGTCAAGAAGACGCCAACCTGCTGCACTGCATCTGCCCCGCGCTCGCCGCTGGTGCCTACTTCCAGCCAGGTGCCTTGGCCACTGGAGAATATGAAATTGGTCATCAGCACGCCGCGCGCGGCGGGATAAATATTCAACCCTGTGCCTTCAGGGATCACCGCGCCGTCCATTGGCCCGTAACGCAGCCGCCCGGCAATGGTGGCGTTGACGCCGCCTTCTTCCTCGTCAACCACGCTCTCGTAGCACAACGAACCGGCAAGGGGCACCTTCTCCTGGGCGAGCGCCTTGAAAAGCACCAACATGGTGCCCATAGCGCCCTTCATATCAATCGAACCAAGCCCATACAGCCGTCCATTCTCGATTTGAGCGCCGAAAGGCGGCTTTGACCAGACGTTGTCGCCGAGCGCTACGGTATCCATGTGACCGGTCAGCAACAGCGAGCGGCCGTTACCCTTGCCTTCCAGCAGGGAGGATACATTTGGCCGCCCGCGATACCTGCGCCCCGGCCAGAAGGCCGGATGCTCGACCATGCCCGGCACCTGATCGAGTTCATACATGTCGACGGGGAGCCCTGAATTGCGAAGGGAGGCGGCGATGTATTCCTGGCAGGCCAGTTCCTCGCCGTCAGGCGGTGTATTCTGCGATGGCATGCGCACAAGGTCCTGCATGACCTGCACAATTTCATCCCGGTACTTCAGCGTCAGACTGTGGGCAAGCGCGCGATGATCCATGGGACCTCCTACAATTCGATGATCTCTTGCCGGTATGAAGTCAGTTCTTCCAGGCCGTCGGCAGTGACCACGACGCCGTCCTCATAGCGTACACCGTACTCACCATCGCTCAGCCAGACGTCGATGTTGAACTGCATGCCGGGTTGTATGACCGTATCGCTCCCCGCGCCCAGCCACAAGCCCTCCACCTCAGACGTCCCGGTGCCGTGCGCCGGCCCGTAGAGCGTGAATTGCTCGAAACCGTAACGCGCCAGCGTGTCGTGATACCGCTGAAAGACGGTGCGAGCCGCTACGCCAGGGCGGATGTCGCGCAGCGCGCCGTGCACGCCTTCCAGCGCGACGCTCATGAGTTCGCGAGCGCGGTCCGGGACACGGCCGATCGCGAACGGCCGGCACATGTTGCCACAGTAGCCGTATTGCCGGGCGCCGAATGTCAACTGCACCAATTCATTACGCTTGATGCGCCGGTTGGTCGAGCGGCATAGACTCTGGCGCGTGTTGGGGCCAGAGCAGACCCAAATGGGATACGATGTGCCTTCGGCGCCTAGCCTGCGCATGGTAGCATGGGCGCGCGCCTCGATCTCCCATTCAGCCTGGCCTTCGACGACTCCATTCAGGGTTTCGATCATGGCCTGCTCGGTGATCCAGTAGGCCTGCCTGATGGCCGCGATCTCATGCTCAGACTTGATCGCCCGTACCCGCAGCAGCAGATCATCGGCCGGCACAATTTCCGCCTCAAGTGCGCCTCGCTGCAGGTCGGCAAAAATGGGTTGGGGAAAGATATTCCAATCGGCCACGCCCAGGCGCCGGACAGGCCGACCTACAACCGCAGCCAATATGCGGGCAAAGTCCTCGTAGCTCACGCTCGGCACCCAATCGGGTGCCGAGCTTTCGACGTAGAGCGGGTGTATGTGGATGTTCTTGATACGCGAGAACTGGCGGGCGAATTCATAGGATTCCGGCCCGCCGGTAACCAGGGCCGGCTCCCCCTCGCGGGGAACGACCACGCCGGCAAAATCAAAAAAAGGCCAAAAATCTGCCAGGTACCGGCTACTCGCCGGTTCGGACTCTGAGGAGTAGGTGACAAGCGCGTCAAGATTCGCTCGAGCCAGTTGCTCTTGCACACGGGCAATGCGGCGAGCGAAATCTGAGTCCGGAATCATGGGGGTACGCATAGGTTCATTCCTCCCTGAAGATGGCCCGGCAAGGCGCCCCACTGACGCCCTGCAAGTTGAGGGGCAAAGCGATCAGTTCTCCACGGTTCGAGGTGATTTGATCGAGATTGACCAGAGGAGCCAGGAGCAAGACGCGGCGCTGGAAGATGGGTACCAGCATATTGCCCGTGGCCTCCCCGTCCGGACGCGAGCGGGCGGACTCGATGCACGGCACGTCGACGCCCAGAATCGAGAAGGGTTGGGCCAGCAGCCAGGGCAGACAGTCGTAGTGAAAGGCCGGGCTGCCGGTGACGTAGTTCGGTTCCCACACCTGCAGGGCCCAGCCGCAATCGATCAGGAGAGCGTCGCCTGCGCGGACTGGCGGGCAGTGCTCGGCCAACTCTGGGCCGTGGATCACCTGCCCAGCGGTCTTACTGGGCAAATGGCACACGACTGCAGGCCGGATGAAGTCACGGGGCGCCAGGTCGCTGAGCACAGGACTGTCATCCAGCATATGCCGGCCGGTCTCCAGATAGGTGCCTGTGAGGCTGCTCATTTCAAAGCGGAACGCTTCGTAGCCCTGGCGAGGGATAGTGGCGACCTGCTCAACGACCAATTCTGCCAGGTGAAGGCCCATATCTGGCAGCACGTTGTAACTCCACATGCCCGACTGCAAAGGACACGAAAGGTCTATTAATCTGGTCATGACCCCTCCAAATGAGTCCTATGATTGCAGCAACTCAAGCACGGACTGCGAAAGCGACACTCCGGTGCGGCCGGCCCTGATCCAGGCCCAGGTCCCACTCGGGGTGCTCGCTAATCGGATGCCGAGCCGTAGCGTCGGTGGCAGTGATCAGCGCGTCCGGGTGTTCCTGTAGCAAAGTGATCGGATATTCTGGCGTGAGTGGACCGAACAGCGCCACGCGCAGGGCCGTTTGCTTCCATGCGCCGGTGTCGGAGAACAACCGCACCTTGCAGGCCGACAAGACTTCCTTGACACCCAGGGTCACTGACATCGGCGGCACAAACTGATAAGCTGTGCCGAAAGTGCGCTGGGCGAGGGCCAGGATCGTGTCGACATTGTTTTCCTGAACGCGCACCGTGGAATTTCGGACGTCATCCAACGTCACATGGCTGTACGGGTGACGGCGTGCCTGGTTATAAGCAATGTGCCCATCCTGGCCCCAGCCACCGTAGCTTGTGGCTACCGGAGCCTGCCAGATCCGCGCCTTGACTTCCTCCACGTTCTGGCCATGGAGCCACACTCGATTGCCTGCGAGGACGGCCAGCTCAGGGTCCACCGGACCGTAAAAGTGCTGCTCCATGTAGCCGCGGAAGCTGTACGGGTGCCTGCGGGGCAACTCGCGGCCCTGCCAGTCGAGGCACTCGTCCATGTGAAAGACAGTCACGTTCCGCAGGCTGACACGTTCCCGGTTGACGAGGTCGGTAAAAGGCCGGTACCAGCAGCTTGGCCCGCAGGGGATGATCGCCCGCAAGGGCCGGCCTTCGGCGTTGGTGAGGGCGATCTCGTCCACGAGCTCGCGCGCCATAAGCCGGCCCATGCACTCGGAATCTGCGCACAGGCGGAACGGCACCCTGGCCGGCGGATGACCGGGCAACTCCTCATACGGAATGCGGCACCACTCGAAGAGCATCCTGGGCGCAATGGTTGAGTCCATGCTTCTATCCTGTTGGTGCGTCGCTAGGTGGCTCTTTCCTGCGACCGGGTTTAGTAGACTTTGCCGCGGCCCGCAATCGGCCAGACGGCAGCAAGCACGCCGTCACGGATCACCCAGTATTCGTCGTGCAGGTTAATCGTCGTGCAGCCATGGTTGGGCACGATCTCGACCTTATCGCCCGGGCGCAGTGGCGGCCCGTCCAGCCTGTGCAGGTGGCCATGCTCTTCCGCCAGCCCGGCCAGCTCCCAGCCCGGCGGATCGATCACCCTGGGTAGCCCGAAATCCTGGGTGATGGTTTTCAGCCCGGCATCGCACTCGGCCCGATCGGGCGTCGGCGCGCTGACGACCGTGCTCATGACTGTCAGCCCGTAGGCAAAGTCCATGCCCACTTCTTCCCGGTACTGGGCATCCATCGTGATGTAGGAACCGACCTGCAACTCGGTGATGCCCGGATAGCGCCCCGTAATGAAGCAGGTCCCCGTGCCTCCACTGCTCACGATCTGCACAGGGATGCCGGCAGATCTCACCAGGTCGGCGGACTCTACCAGCCCGGCCAGGCTCTCCTCAGTCTTGCGCCTGCGCTCTTCTGGGTCGCGGATGAAGACCGTGTGGCCTTCGTAGCCCATCAGCCCTTCGAAACGCAGACCCGGCGCGACCGCCACCCGGCAGGCAAGATCGTGGACGGGTTGGCCGGGCACCACTCCGCAGCGGTTCAAGCCGATGTTGACCTCAACCAGAATACGCAACGTGACCCCCGCGGCACGCGCGGCGCGGTCGAGCTCCTCGACATTGGCAGCGTCATCCACCGCCACCATCACCTCGGTTAAGGCAGCCAGGTTGACCAGCCGGGCAATCTTCCCGGCGCCGACAATCTGGTTGGCGATCAAGATATCCTTCAAGCCCGCCTCGGCCATGACTTCGGCCTCACCCAACTTGGCACAGGTAATCCCGATCGCGCCCGCGGCGACCTGCATATGCGCCAGGACCGGCGACTTGTGGGTCTTCGTGTGCGGCCGGAGACGCACTGGGCCGTCCTGGAAGTAGCCGGCCATGCGGCGGATATTGGATTCGACGACGCCCAGATCCAGGCACAGAGCTGGCGTGTCAAGCGCCGTCTTGGGCGTACCGATCAAGGATCGCTGCATTACGTCACTCCAGAAGGGTCTGTTCGGTCTCGGGATCGAACAGGTGCAAGCGGTTCAGGTTCAGCCCGACACCCACCGTGGCGTTCTCGGCCGGGCGATCGTCGGCCGGCGTTCGGGCCACCAGCGTATCTTTGCCAATGGTGAGGCTGACGAAGGCGTCTGAGCTGGTTGAGGATCAAGGCCAGCGGGAAGGAAACGGCGACCGTCAGGGCCACGGTACCGAACGCAAACACGAGCGTCTGGCGCACGATGCCGGGCATTGCAGCCATGAAGTTTATGTCTCCTCATCTACTGCTCAGTGCATCAATTGCTAAAGTTGCCAGATCGCCTTCACGAGTCCCAACAAGGCGCCGACTTTGGCAGGCTGCCCAGTACGCCGTAAATCACGGCGTTAGCACCGCCTTGATCACGGCCTCCTGGCCGCTGTCATTCATGCGGAACATCCGTTCGGCGTCATCGAAGGTAAAGGTATGGGTTACGAGCTTGTTAGCGTCGACCATGCCTTCCTGGAGCAGGCGGATCGAGACCGGGAATTTCTCGGCCGGCTCCGCAAAGGTGGGCTGCAGAGTTATCTTGTTGAAGACGAGCTCATTCACATCCAGCTCGACCTTGCTATGGCCGCCCAGGCTGATCCCGATGAAGGATACCCGGCCGCCGAATTTTGCCACCTGTACGGCAGACGGCAGGGTGCCCGGCGGGCTGGTGACGATGATTCGATCGGCGCCGCCGCCCAAGAGCCCGCGGACCTCCTCAACGGGGTCCTCCCCCTGGGCATCGATCAGGAAATCGGCGCCCATCTCCTGGCCGGCCTTCATCCGCACCGCTTCTCGGGGCGTGTTGCAGCAGTTGCCGACCAGGGCGATTCTGGCTGCGCCGCGCAGCTTCGCCAACCTGACACACATGAGCCCGATGGGACCGGGCCCATAAACGACCACATCCCCTGCCAGCGGAATCTCGGCATGAAGGACGGTGTTCAGGGCCACTGCCAACGGTTCGACCAGCGAAGCATGGACGTAATCCAACCCATCGAAGCGATTGAGCAGGTGTTCGTTGACTGCCATGTACTCAGTCATGCCCGGCTGGCCGTTGAGATTGTAGTTATTGCGGCAGCGGTAGTACTCACCGTTCTTGCAGGCCGTGCAGACCCCGCACATGCCCACGTCTTCGACGATCACCCGGTCGCCAGGCCGGTAGGCGCTGACTCCCGGGCCGGTTTCCACGACCTCGGCCGCGATCTCGTGGCCCAGGGGCATAAAGTCGCCCGACCAATCGCGCGCGAAATGCAGGTCAGTGCCGCACAGCCCGCAGGCATGCACCTTGACGAGCACCTCGCCAGGCCCTGCAACGGGAATGGGCAGGTCGCGGATCTCAAACTGAAAGGAAGTTCGGGCAAATAGCGCTTTCATCTTGCTATCACGTCCATTCGTCAGGCAGCCATGAACATCGACCCGCTGTAATGGGCGACGATCTTATCGTCCTTGTGCTTGGCGACGACGTCCAGGTTGTTGAAGACCTTGCGGATGGCTTCGGCGTACATCTCCATCAGGCCGCGGCCGTTCGGTGGGTGGATGCCGGCAATCACCGTGTAATCTTCGCACAGTTGTGAGGCAACCGGGTAATCCGATCCGCGGTACGTGACGTCGCGGCCGTAGAAGTGGCAGGTCCAGGGGCAGCCCTTGGTGCCGTAGCCCATCTTGGTCTGGAAGAGGTCTTGCGCGGGCACCGGCATGGTTTGCCACTGGCCGGTGGCGATGCCTTCCATGTGCAGCGCCTTCTCCAGCGCAATGCGGAACTCGCGCGGCGACAGGTTCACGCCGGCTTTCTGGGGGTCAAAACGTACGACGTACATCCAGTAAACGTGCGTGCGGTCAGGAGGAACGAAGGGGGTCGTCACCCAGGGGAATTCGGCCAGGAGGCTATCCAGGAAGCGGGCGTTCTCCTGCCGCAGCGCGTTGTTGGCATCCAGCCGTTTGAGCTGCGAGCGCGCGAAGGCGGCGGGCAGCTCCTGCGTGCGATACATGAAGCCCAGGATCGAGGCGTTGTAGACACGCAACTTGGTCTCGTCATCGACCTCATCCCCGAACATACGCAGCATCTCACCCCGGGTCAGAAAGCGTTCGTCGTCGGTCATGAAAAAGCCGCCTTCGCCCCCGCAGAGATTCTTCGAGCTGTTCAGGCTGAAAGCGGAAAACTCACCAAAACTGCCGACTTTTTGGCCCTTGTATTCGGCGCCATGGGCCTGGCAGGCATCTTCAATGACGACCAGGTTATGCTTGGCCGCGGTCGCCTGGATCTCGTCCAGGTCGGCGGGCAGGCCGTGTAAGTGCACCGGAATAATGGCCTTGGTGCGCTCAGTGATCTTCTCTTCGATGCGGGCAGGGTCCATGTTGTAGGTACGCGCATCAATATCGACGAAGATAGGAATCGCGTTGGCGTGGAGCACACAAGAGGCAGAGGCGAGAAAGGTATAGGCCGGGACGATAACCTCGTCGCCGGGGCCCACGCCCGCCGCAGCCAGCGCCATGTGTAAGGCCGCGGTGCCGCTATTGGTCGCCAGGCAGTATTTGCGGCCGATGTATTGGGCCCAGTCGTTTTGCAGGCCCACACACTGGGGCGCGCCGCTGCCGCACACAATCTTTTGGTCGAAGACACTCAGCACGGCATCGCGGTCCGTCTGGTCGATGGGCGGCCAGGGTCGCACCGAACCCGCGGGTACGGCCCGCTCTCCGCCGTCAATAGCCAATCGCTTCATAGGATGAACTCCTCAGTGAGAAATAAAGAGCTGGTGTGCTCCTTGTCAACGGCCCTGGCCTTCCAGATGTGCGCTGAGCAGATCCAGAAACGCCGGTGGGGTTTCCGCCATCACCACGACCGCCGGCGCCTCGCCTGCGCAGCGATATGAGTGTGGGATGGTTGAAGGGTAAGCCATGCTGTCGCCCACGTTAAGGTGGAATTGCCTGTCGCCCAGGGTCACGACCAGCGCGCCCTCGAGAATCAACAGGCACTCCTGCCCCTGGTGCCTGTAGGTCAGGGTGGCTTCGGCGCTCAGCGGCCCGATGTGTAGGATGCTGAACTCGATGGGCCCGGCGAGCGTCGGGGTCAGGGACTCGTAAACCTGGTTGATCTTGGGGAATCCCACGCTCCTCCGCCGGTCCACTCGTACTACCGGGTCGTAAGGCAACGCTCCCAGACCCGCGCTTGTCGCATAATCCGGTCCCGCGTCGACTGCTTCCATAAGCTGGGCCATGGACATGTCGAGGGCGACGGCTATGCGGCTGAGCACGTCAAGCGACGGCACCGTGGTACCGCGTTCGATCTGAGAGATCAGTCCCTTGGTGACCTGCGCGCGGCGGGCCAATTCGGTACCGGTAATGCGCCGCTTCAGGCGATGAGCCCGTATCTGTGGACCCAGACCATCAATGGGCAAGTAGTGCCTCCCCCCGTTTGCGTTGCCTCGTGCGAGGACACGAGTAACCCGCAGTGTTTAGCTTGACTATACCACGTTTAGTCCCATTGTCAAGCGGGAGATCTGGCAGTGTCTGTTCACCGGTTGGTAAAACCCAGTCTAGACCGGCAGGGAGCCAACTTGCGGACCTGTGACGAGCCGCCAGGTGGGCCCGTTGGCTTATAATGGGATGGCCTTGATTCCGGCTAGCTCGCAAAACGCGACTAGGTCCTCAAAGAGATGCGCGCCATAGCCCAGCACGGCATACTCGTTGTTCCATGCCTGCAGCAACGCGTCGACGTCACATTCGGCCGTCACAAAGGCATGCGGCCAGAACGGGATGCCGCATTCGGCCTTACGCCGGGCCAACTCTTCCAGCAGTGGAGCGTCCGCCAGCATATGGCGTCCGGTCTCGATGTACGATCCCGTCAGGCTGCTCAGTTCGAAACGGAATGCCTCAAATCCGTGGCTGTCCAGCGTGGCGACCTGCTCGACGGCCAATTCCGGCAAGCGAGGGCTGAACCCTGGCAGCGCGTTGTAGCTCCACAGGCCGGGTAGCAGTGGGCCAGACAGATCAATGAACTTGCTCATGCTCCCTCCGTTTGGGGGCAAAGATCGTAGGGGCCGGGTCGCCCGGCCCGCCGCGTGGCACGCCTGGGCGGCGCGACCCCGCCGCGGCGGGGGATACCCAGCCCGACAGGGAATCCCGGTGCCGGCAGGCCCCGGCCCACGTCACGCCCGAAGAGAGGGATGTGGAGCGGGTTCATCCATAGGTTCCGTAAACCGACGCCGCGCGCACGAGCGCGTCGAGGTTGGCCGGCGGCGTGTCGCGCGGCACCTCGCAGCCCGGGCTGAGAATGAAACCCCCGCCGGCCCCGGCCTGCGCGATACAGCGCTGCGCCGCCGCCGTAACGTCCTCGGGCGTCCCGTCCATCAGCACGCGCACCGGATCCAGGTTGCCCTTGATGCACACCTTGTCCCCCAGCATCCCTTTGGCCGCCCCCAGGTCGATCAGGGTGTCCAGGTTCAAGATGTCGACGCCGAGCTCGCCGAACAGCGGCAGCAGCGCCGCCGTGTTCCCACAGGCGTGATACTTGACGCGCGCCCCTGCCCGCTTCAGCCCGGCGACAAGCTCGCGCACGTACGGCTGGTTGAACTGGCGGTACATGCGCGGCGAGACCAGGCTGGCGATGGGATCGCCCACGCCGATGAAGCGGGCGCCGGCCTCGATTTGCGCCAGGCCGAAGGCCAGCTCCATCTCGGTGGTGAAGCGGAGCAGCGCATGGACGAACTCGGCATCGTCGTATAGGTCGGTCATGAAGTAGTTCAGGTTGCGCAGAATGGCGGCTTCCTGGAAAGGCGCTTCGACCCAGCCGTAGACGACCTGGCCGTCGCCCAGCTCGTGCTGCAGGATCTGCAGGGCTTTGATCTGCTCGTGCATCCGGTTGTTGCCCAGCGGATTGGGCAGGCGCAGCTTCTTGAGGTCGTCGGGCCCCTTGATGAACGGCTCGTCCGTGGTGGAGGGCACGTCGTTCTCCGGCCAGGCGACGGGCGCGCCCAGCGTCTCAGCCTCGCGCACCGCGTCCGCGGTGACGTTGACGCTGTCGTAGCCGAAGCGCCGGATGCAGCCAAGTTGGGCCTCGGCCAGCAATTCCCCGTGTCGGCAGTAATCCGCATAATCGATGCCGGCCAGCCGGGCCGCGAAAGTCATGATCAGCGGGCTGACCGGCACACGGTCCGGCTTCCGCAGCTCGCACACCGCCACATATCGCTCGTAAGAAGTCATCATTGTTCCAGCGTTACGGCCATACATCACCCCGATTCCTCTTGATGCTCGCAGCCCCCCGGCGCGCCTGGCCCCCCGGAGGATCCGCTTGCCCGGCCCTGCTTCCCCAGCACCTCCATCACACCCGAAGACAGCGCCACCCCGCTTCGCCGCGCAAACTCGCGCAGCGCGCGCGGCTCCAACTCCTTGTTGATCGAGTGCGGCGAAGTCACTGAGAAGGCCGCTGCCAGCACCGCCAGCTCGTGCGCCTGCCCGAGCGGCAATCCCGCCGCCAGCCCCGCGATCATCCCGGCCAAGTGCGCGTCCCCCGCGCCCGCGGCCCCGGCCATCTGCACCGGCAGGGCCGGCCGGTGCATCAGTGTCTCGCCATCCCACGACCAGCTCCCCCGCGCGCCCGCTGTGATCGAGAGCATGCGTCCGCGACCGCCCAGCGCCTCGACCGCCGCGCGCACAACCATCTCCGGCTCGGCCCCCTCGGCTGGCACGCCCAGCGCGGCCGCCGCCTCGTCCAGGTTGGCAGCCAGCAGATCCACCCGGTCCAGCAGGCCCGCCTCGGCCGCGGCCGGCATCTCCGCTGACGTGAACGAAGCTACCCGCAAGAAACCATGCTGCCGGCCCAGCTCCAACAGGGCCATGCGGGTCGCCACGGGCACTTCCGGCACGGCCAGCGCCACGCCTGTTCCGGCGTAACGGCCAAAATCCGGCGCCGCCCGGGCCACGAACCCGGCGTCCACGCGCGCGCAGGCCGAATCGTTCGTCGTCAGGTTCCCGCCGCTGCCATCCGGGTAGATGAAGCACAGCGCGTACATGGTGTGCTCGCCGAGCGCCCGTTCGACGTAGCGCAGGTCCAACCCGGCCGCGTGCATCTCGCCGAGCAAGCGCTCTCCCGCCTCGTCGGCGCCCACCCGGCCAACCGGGAGCACCGCGAACCCCGGCCCGCACAGAGCCTTGACGTAATGCGAGACGATATGCAGCTTGCAGTAGTCACGCCGGTCGAGCAGGCGCCCGCTCCGGCTTTCCTCGCGGCCCAGGGTATGTTCCCCGTCCAGCGCAAAGAAGGCACCGGAGCCGATGCCCCCGGTGCCGATCATGGCCTGGTAGCGGCGAGACGCGCTATCGACGGTCACCCACTCTCCTAATCCAGGCCCAGGTCCCACTCGGGGTGCTCGGCAACCGGGTGCCTGGCCGTCTCGACGGTGGCCGTGATCAGCGCGTCGGGGTGTTCCTGCAGCAGGGTGATGGGGTACTCAGGGATAGGCGGGCTGAACAGCGCGACGCGCAGCGCCGTCTGTTTCCACGCTCCGGTGTCGGAGAACAGGCGCACCTTGCGCGCCGACAGGCATTCCTTGACCCCCAGAGTCACCGACATCGGCGGTACGAACTGGTACGCCGCGCCGAAAGTGCGCTGCGCCAGGGCCAGGATCGTATCCAGGTTATTCTCCTGCACGCGCACCGTCGAGTTCCGCACCTCGTCCAGCGTCACCCGGCTGTACGCGTGGCGGCGGGCCTGGTTGTAGGCGATGTGGCCGTCCTGTCCCCAGCCCCCGTACGTGATGTCGACGGGGGCCGACTGGATGCGCTCAGCCACCTGCTCGACGTTCTGCCCGTTGAGCCATACCCGGTTGCTCTCGGCGACGGCTAGCTCGGCGTCGATCGGGCCGTAAAAGTGCTGTTCCATGAAGCCGCGGAAGCTGTACGGGTGCCGCAGCGGCAGCTCGCGCCCCTGCCAATCCAGGCACTCGTCCATGTGGAAGACGGTCACATCCTG
>JADGQF010000246.1 GCA_017882045.1 Anaerolineales bacterium | reverse complement strand
TTGTGCGCGACCAGCCGGGCTTCGTCGAGATACTGCTCGAAGCGCGTGATCTGGTAGAGCAGCACGTTGGCGTGGACCATGACGCCCGTGCTGTAGGTCCAGGACGTTATGTCCACCTCGCCCGTACTGTGGAAATTGTCCCAATAGATGCCCTCTGGCGAGCGCAGGCGCGCGTTGAGCCAGCCGTAGATGCCCAGTCATCTATTTAACATAGAAGGGGCGATCCGTCAACACCCTCGGGTCTACATGCAGCAATTCCGAATGTAAACCGGTCGCCCTGCGGGTCTGGCAGCGAGATCCGCCACGAGGGGCCAAGGTACGCTGGGGGCGGCACCAGCGAAAGACCCAGGCCCCCCGCACCCAGCCTGCTCCCCAATCCGCAGCTGGCCTCTTCCGATCTCCCTAGCCTGTGCAGACAGGCTTCGCAAGGGTGGCCGCGGTTTCAACCGCCAGACCCCTTAACGGCTCAAAGCTGCGCCGGTGGAGCGGGCAGGGGCCGAGGCGGGCGAGCGCTTCCTGGTGGGCGGGCGTGCCGTAACCCTTGTGGGCAGCAAAGCCGTAGCCGCCAAACACGGCATCCTGCGCGGCCATCCAGGCGTCGCGCGCGACCTTAGCCACGATGGAGGCGGCGGCAATCGAGAGCGATAGGGCGTCGCCGTGCGGCAAGCCAAGCTGCGGGCCGGGGAGGGAGGGCAGGGTCAGGAAGTCGATCAGCAGGTAATCGGGCGCCAGGCAAGGAGTGAGGGCGTCGAGGGCCAGGGCCATCGCCAGGCGGGTGGCCGGGACGATGCCGATGCGGTCGATCTCCTCCGCGCGCACACTGCCCACGCCGGCGGCCAGGGCGCAGGCCCGGATGGCGTGGTCCAGGTGCTCGCGCGCGCCGGCCGGCAGGCGTTTGGAGTCGTCGACCTGGCCCAACAGGTGGGCGAGCGCGGAGGGGTCGGGCGGCAGGACCACGGCCGCCGCCATGACCGGGCCGGCCAGGGCGCCGCGCCCGACCTCGTCGATGCCGGCCACGACCCGGTAGCCGGCCGCCCAGAGCGCGCACTCGTGGGCCAGGTCCGGGTAGACACGGGGCGGAGCGCGTGTGGCAGGGTCCTGACGCGTCATGGCAGTATCCTGTGGCTGGGGTGTGCCAGAGCCTGATACAAAGCTAGGCGCAGGGAAAGCTCCCTGCGCCTGGATCGTCTGGGTTGGTGCGGCACTATGGCACAGCTCACGAAGCAGTGGACGGCGGTCGACGTGAACTGTGCCCGACGTGCCTAGGCGACCTTACTGTGGCCGGTCTGGCGCTCGCGCATGCGCGCGGCCTTGCCGGTGCGGCCACGGAGGTAGTACAGGCGGGCCCGGCGGACCTTGGCCCGGCGCAGGATTTCGACCTTGTCGACCCGCGGCGAGGCGAAGAGGAAGATGCGCTCGACGCCGATGCCGTGGGCGGCGATGCGGCGGACGGTAAAGCTGCTGTTGATGCCGCCGTGGCGGACGCGAATCACGACGCCCTGGAAGACCTGGATGCGCTCTTTCTCGCCTTCAACAATCAGGGTATGCACGCGCACGGTGTCGCCCGGTTCGACGTCCGCGATGTTCTCATTCGTGGCAATGTTGTGCAGAGATGCCATTAAGTCAGCCATGGTTCACAATCCTTTAGACGGTTGTCTGATCCACCCAGGTCGCCATGTCCAACCGCTCAACAGCCTCTACCATACGGCGAGACACAAGAACGGCAATCAACTCCCTGGAAACGTCACAAGAGAGAATATTAACACAGAAGTAGTCTGGCACAAAATTTCGAGGGGTCGTTTGGTAAACGTAAACGACATCTACGTACTGGAGTCTGTGCCTGCGGCGTCTGCGCGCCCGGCGTCTGCGCCGTCATCCTCGCCTGCGGCGTCTGCGCCTGCGGCTTCTGAGCCGCCGTTTTCAGCGGCCAGCCGGGCCAGGAACTGGCGGTCCTGGTCGCTGAGCCGGGCGGACGCGAGCAGGTCCGGGCGGCGGCGATAGGTGCGCCGCAGGGCTTGCTCGCGGCGCCAGCGGGCGACGCGCGCGTGGTCGCCCGAGACGAGGATCTCGGGCACGCCGTGGCCGCGGAACTCAGGCGGGCGGGTGTATTGCGGGTATTCGAGCAGCCCGGTGGCGAACGAGTCGTCGCTGGCGCCCGTCTGGCAGCCCAACGCGCCGGGCAAGAGGCGCGTGACGGCGTCGACTACGATGGCCGCGGCCAGCTCGCCGCCGGAGATGACGAAATCGCCGATCGAGAGCTCGTCGCTGACCAATAACTCGCGCACGCGCTCGTCAAAGCCCTCGTAGCGCCCACAGATCAGGGCGATGCGCGCGTAGCCGGCGAGCTCCTGGGCGATCTTCTGCGTGAAGGTGCGGCCCTGGGGGGAGAGCAGAATGATCGGCAGGCCGGCCGGACCCGCAGCAGCCGGGCCCGGCGCGGCGAGCGGTTCCGGCCTCGCGCCGGGCAGTTCCGGCGCCCCGGTGCCGCCCAGGCTCCAGCCGGGTGGGTGGGCCAGGACGGTCTCGACGGCGCGGAAGATGGGCTCGGGTTTCATGACCATGCCACCGCCGCCGCCGTAGGGCGTGTCGTCGGTGACGCGGTGGCGGCCCTCGGCGTAGTCACGGATATTGTGCAAAGCGACAGCCATGATCCCCGCCGCCTGCGCCCGGGCCAGGATGCTGTCGTCAAACACCCCGGCGAACATGCCCGGGAAGAGCGTGAAGATATCGAAATGCACCAAACGACCTCTTTTAGCGCAGCCACCTGGCCCGCAGCCTGGCGATGGCGCCGTCGGCCTGCAGGCCGGCGAGGGCCTCGTTGACCGCCTTGAGCAAACGCGGCGAGCGCGCCGACACGACCACCACGTAGGGATCGCTGCGCAAGAGCGGCCCAACCGGCGCCAGGTCGCCGCCGTGGTACAGGGCCAGGCTGACCACGTCGATGATCGCTGCGTCGGCCTGGCCTGCCACCACCGCGCCCAGCGCGGCATCGCCGCTCTCGCGCAGCACGAGGGTCAGGCGCCCATCCAGTCCTTTCTGCAGCGTGCGCGCCTCGGCGTCACCCCCGCTGCCCCATTCGGCCGCGACCCGCCGGTCGGCCAGATCTGCCGCGCCCCGGATCGGACTGCCGGGCGGCACGGCCAGCACCAGTCCCGCCTCGACGTAAGGGGTCGAGAAGCTGACCTCCTTGGTGCGCGCGTCCACCACATTCAGCGCAGAGACCGCGCCGTCGACCTGCCCGGCGGCGACCGCGTCGATGATCTGATCGAACCCCATCGGCACGATCTCGCAGCGCACACCCAGGCGCGCGGCGATGGCCTGGGACAGGTCGACGTCAAAGCCGGCCGGCTTGCCCTGGGCGTCCAGGTTCTCGAACGGCGGGAAACTGGGGTCCATGGCAACCCGCAGCACGCCGTTGCGCATGATCGCGTCCAGGGCGCTGTCACCCCCGGCGCGCAGGATCAGGAAAGCCCCTAAGCCGGCCGCGAGCAGCAGCACACCGGCGAACACTGGAATCAGCAGGCGCCGGCAGCGAGCCGCCTGGCCACGCAGGCGGGCGGCCAGGGAGCGAAGATGGGCGAACATGGCCGGATTCTAGCACAAACCCCGGATTGGCCCACATTCGGCCTACTGCCCCTCCCAGGGATCGCCGTGGGCATAGCGTTGGACGGCCAGGTAGATCGGCTTGGGCTGGAAGTTGCCGTCGACGAAGGTGTAGTAATCCTGGTAGTTGCCGGCGGGCGCCGGGTAGCGGAAGGCCCAGATGCAGAGCGCGTCGACATAGGGCCAGTCGTGCAGGGCGATGTCGTAGGCGCGGATGGTGTAGGCCACCCGCTGAGAAGGGCGCACGGCCTTGGTCCAGCGGGGATGGTCGTTCCAACCGCCCTCGGTGATCATTATATGCTTGGCCGCGTCGCCGTTCTTCTCCATCACCTGGCGTACCAGCTCGACGCGGCGGAAGTTGACCGAATCGGCGGCGGCCGGCTCGTCGGGGCTGAAGGTCCAACCGTAGGCGTGCACCGCGAGCAAGTCAAAATAGCCGCGCGCGCCGGCGTCGTACATGCGCTGCAGATAGACCAGGTCGTCCATGCCCCATTCGCTGCCGGGCGGCGCGAGGGTGGGGGCGAGGGCGCCGCCCAGGATCTGGATCTCGGGCGTGACGCGCTTGACGGCAGTGTAGGTGCGCTTCAGCAACTCGGTGTAGCCGGCCGGGTCGGCGGGGCGGAAACCCCACTCCTGGCTGAGGTTGGGCTCATTCCAGACGATGAGGTACTTGACGCGCCCGCGGAAGTGTTCGGCAAAGGCGGCCGCAAAGCGGGCAAACTCGTCGTAGCCGTTCTCGTCCAGGTAGAGGTGGATGGAGTTCTTGGGGCGCGCCCAGTCCGGCACGTAGCCCAGGCGGGCGATGACGGTCAAGCCCTGGTTGACGGCGTGATCGACCACCAGGTCAGCGTGCGACCAGTCGTAGACCCCTGGTCTCGGCTCCATGCCCGCCCAGAGGAAATACTCCACCACCCAGGGCGCGCCCAGCTCGCGCACCATCTCGAAGCTGCGCTGGACCTTCCACGGCTCGACCTCGTCGGTGAGGCGGGTGTGGACCCCCAGTTTGGGGTTGAGGGTGAGGACGTGCTGCTGTGGGCCGAACTCGACCCAGACCCGGTTAGAGAGGGCGGGCGCTAGCAGCGCCAGGAGCAGCGCCAGCAGCAACGCCGGGACGGTCAACAGGTGACTAAGTTTTCGCGTGAATGTTTGACTTTGTGGTGGCATTATTACTTGCTTCGGCAAGAGTAGTGTGCTATCCTGCGGGCGATTGCGGACGCATACCTTGTTTCTGCGGCAGGAGGCGAACGGTGCACACCATCAATTTGCTCATGGACATCGCCGTGATCATCATCGCCATCCAGCTATTCGTCTTCTTGGTAATACCAATTGGACTCCTCTTTTTGGTCAACAAAGGCGTCGCCGCACTGCCGAAGCTGATGCGCCGCTACGCGCCGCGGGTGCAGTTCCGCTTCCGCCAGGCCGCCGAGATCGCCGAGCAAGCCAGCCAGAAGGTTGCGGCGCCGATCATCGCCGCCGCGGCCTTTGGCAGCCGGGTGGAACGCATGCGCCGGCGGCTTTTCTAGCCATCTTTTCTTTTGCCATCCACAGCGTTATCAACCGAAGGAGTAAGACGGTGACTGAGCGTGACAAGTTCATGATTATCGGCGGCGTGTCGGGGGCGGCCCTGGGGGCGGCCCTGGCCTGGGCTTACTATCGGCAACAGACCACCGGTCTCTGGACCAATAAGCACGAGAGCGGGCAGACTCTGACCGTCCAGGCGGGCGCGCTGGACTTCGTGCGCATCGGCATGGCAGTGTTCGGCGTCGTCAAGATGCTGCAGGGCCTGGCCAAGCCGAAGAAATAAAGCATCCTCTACCTCCCCTTCCCCAACACGCGCTGCGCCAACTCTTCCAGCGTGGCGACCGGGTCCGCGCAGAGGCCGGCGTGGACGGGCGAGATCTGTACGACCGTGCTGCGGGGCGAGGTCAGCCAGCGAAAGCGCTCGACCGGGCTGAGCTTCGCCAGCGGCCCCGCCGCCCGCCCTCCGGCGCAGATGAGCGGGATCAGGTCGAGGTGGGCCTGGACGGTGGCCGGGTCAAGCTCGGGCGCGAGGGCCGCCAGGCGCGCCGCGTCGAGCCGGAGCCGGGCCGCGAGATAGCGGCGCTCGCGGCAGAACAGGATCACCCCCGCGTTGATGAACTCTTCCTGCTCAACCCGGGGCACGATGCGCACGATTGCGTAATCAAATACGCAGGGATCGGGCATGCCTGGCCTCGCCGACAAACACGGCTGATGCTTCCAATCTGCTTAACAGGTATGCCCGGTAGGCCTGGCGCTTTTCGGCCGGCCCGGCGAACGGGCCGCCGGCCAGCCAGGCGTCGGGGACCAGGTCGACGATCGCGCGCAGCGTCTCCGGAGTCAGGCGGGCGCACGCGGCGCGGTCGGCTTCCTCCAGCCGGGAGGCAAACGGCAGCAGCACGTGGTCCTTTATGTGCGGGAAGGGAGTCTGGCTGCGCTCCAGGTAGTTGCGCCAGTCGTGATGGAAATACAGGGCCGCGCCGTGGTCGATCAGCCACAGCTCCTTCTGCCGGACCAGGATGTTGGTATTGCGCGCCGTGCGGTCGACGTTGGTGACATAGGCGTCGAACCAGACGATGGCCGAGGCCAGGTCGGCATCGAGCGGCGGCTGCAGGAGCGAGTTATAGTCGAAAGCCTGCGGCAGGAAGCGCAAGCCCAGGTTCAAGCCCACGCTGGCCTTGAGCAGGTCGCTGATCTCGGCGTTCGGCTCGGCGGGTCCCAGCGCGGGGTCCAGGCGGATCAGGGCCAGCTCGGGCACCGGCAGCCCGAGCGCCCGCCCGATCTCGCCCGCGATGATCTCGGCGACCAGCGCCTTGACCCCCTGCCCGGCGCCGACGAACTTCATTACGTAAAGCTCCTGCTCCCCACCGTCGACCTGGACGATGGCCGGCAGCGAGCCGCCCTCATGCAGGGGCGTCACGTAACGGGTGGCCGTGAGGGTCTGGATCAGCATGGGGCCAATGATACCACGACCGGGCCAATGCGCACATTGCGCACATGCGGTATAATCGGCGCGGTCCCGGCTAGGATACCAAAAAACCGGCCGGGGGCGAAGGAGCACACATGGCGAAGGATGACCGGCCGGCGGCCGGGCAGGGGCAAGACAGGCAGGGGCTAGACGGACGGCAAGACGAGCAGGCATTGCGCGAGGAGTTCGTGCGCATCGGGCGCTTGCTGCACGAACGTGGTTACGTGACGGCGCTGGACGGCAACATTTCGGCCCGGCTGGACGACCATAACTTCCTAGCCACCCCCACCGGGGTGAGCAAGGGCTTCATGAGCGCCGAGCAGATGGTGGTGATCGACTGGCAGGGCCAGCCGGTGGGCGAGTCGGCCGCGCGCGGGCAGAAAACAACC
>JADGQF010000245.1 GCA_017882045.1 Anaerolineales bacterium | reverse complement strand
TTTGGAGGCAGCGTGTTCGAGGTGAATCCACTGGTGGCGATCCTCGTCTACGCCCTGATTGCCTGGGTGCTGGTCACAGCGGTGGGGCTGGTGATGGGAACCACGCGGCGGGGCGTGCACACGACATCCAGCCAAGTCGATACGCAAACGCGCTAAATCGATACGGATCGGCCTTAAGCCGGCACCCCCTCTTATTGGGGGGGTGTAAACCACTCTTTAGGGTCTACCCTTTTTTCCACAATTCCCTACAATCATATCGCAACGCTCACTACAAACAGATTCGCGAGGCAAAGTAGCTGTATTGAAAGTCCTGCTCGTCTCTACCGAGGTGTCCGCTACCTTCTGGAAAGGAACATGAAACATGGCGCGCTACGAATTCATGAAAGGCTTGCCCGTCATTACGATGGCGGAGGGGAAGGAAGTCGGCAAGGTTGACGACCTGGTCGTCGATCCTGTGCGCAAGGCGGTGCGCTGGCTACGCATTCACCGTGGGGGGATACTGGGCGGTGAGCGGCTTTGGGTATCGGTCGACGCGGTGCACGGCTTGGGGGAAGATGCCCTCACAATCAATGCGGAAGCCGATCTTCGGGCTCCTGCCGACGCGACCGAAGCCGACGCTCTCGTCAAAGCCAAGCGCCGGGTCATCGGTAACGAGGTGATCACCGAGAACGGAGAGCGCCTGGGCGAAGTGCGTGATTATGAATTCGCGCCAGATACCTTTGTCTTGACCTCCCTGTCCGTCCCCCAAGGCATGAACGTCGTGGGCCCGTCTCTCACCATCGCCGCCGATAGGATACTCACCATCGGGGAAGACATGATCGTCGTCTCCACCGCCACGGTGATGGGGCCAGACGAGAAGGCAGACGACATGAAATAGGCCACTACTTAGCCAGGACTGCCGCTACGGCATAGGGCGGTCGGGAACCGGAGCTAAGACACCCAAACCCTCACACAGGAGAAGACCGAATGACAAATCATAGCTTTGAAGATGAGTCCGACGCAAAGTATCTGTACGGCTTTCTGGCTGGATTGCTGGCCGGGAGCCTGGTTGCCGCGGCGGCAACGCTGTTGCTGGCGCCACAATCGGGCAAAAGGACACGCGCCCGGATCCAACGGGAAAGCGCCAAACTGCGCGAGCAGACGGCCGACACCGTAGAAGACGCACTGGCGCAGGCCCGCGCCAAGGCCGGGCAGATCACGGGCGACGTACGCGAGAAGACCGATGAATTGGAGCAGCGCGCTCAGGCAGTGTTCGATGAACAAAGCGAGCGTCTGTCTTCGGCCGTCAAGGCCGGCAAAAAAGCGGCTCGTGATCTCTAAGGCTAACCAGGGCAACTCTGCCTGGTAACCCCAGCATTGAGCGCGAAGGAGACTGCTTTGCGAGTCCTGCTTGTTTATCCCGAGTTCCCCGATACCTTCTGGAGCTTCAAGCACGCGCTGAAGTTCATCCGCAAGAAAGCCGGCGCGCCGCCACTGGGCTTGCTGACGGTGGCGGCCATGCTGCCGTCTGACTGGGAGCCGCGGCTGGTCGACCTCAACGTGCAGAGCCTGAGCGACGAGGATCTGGCCTGGGCCGAGATCGTTTTCGTCAGCGCCATGATCATCCAGCGGGACTCCGCCCGGGCTGCGATCGAGCGCTGCAAACAGGCCGGCCTGCCGGTGGTGGCCGGGGGACCGCTGTTTGCCGGCGAGTACGAGCGGTTCCCCGAGGTCGACCACTTCGTGCTCAACGAGGCCGAGATCACCCTGCCGAGATTCCTGACCGACCTGGCCGCCGGACATGCGCAGCACGTCTATGCAACCGGCGAGTTCCCCGATATCCGCCAGACACCCGTGCCCCGCTGGCGGCTGGCCGATCTGCGGCACTATGACACCGTGAGCATCCAGTTCTCGCGCGGCTGTCCCTTCAACTGCGATTTCTGCAATATCACGGCGCTGCTCGGGCACAAACCGCGCACCAAGACGGCGGTACAGATCATCCGCGAACTGGACAGCCTGTATGCCGTGGGCTGGCGCGGTAACATCTTCTTCGTGGACGACAACTTCATCGGCAACAAGCAGACCCTGAGGAGCGAGGTCCTGCCGGCGCTGATTCGCTGGCGGGTGGGCAAGGCGGGCATGCCGTTCAGCACCGAGGTCTCTGTCAACCTGGCGGACGACGCCGAGCTGCTCGGCTTGATGGTCGAGGCGGGCTTCAATACGGTCTTCGTCGGCATTGAAACGCCGAACGAGGCCAGCCTGTCGGAATGCGGCAAGATTCAGAACCGCAACCGGGACCTGGTCGAAAGCGTCAAGCGCCTCCAGCGCGCCGGCCTGCAAGTGCAGGGCGGCTTCATCGTCGGCTTCGACAGCGACACCCCCGCGATCTTCCAGCAGCAGGTTGATTTCATCCAGATGAGTGGCATCGTCACCGCGATGGTCGGGCTGCTGCAGGCGCCTTACGGGACACGCCTTTACGAACGCATGAAACAGGAAGACCGCCTGACCGGCGAGATGACCGGCGACAATGTCGACGGCTCGACCAACATAATCCCCAGGATGGGGCTTGAGCCTCTGCGCGAGGGCTATCGCTGGCTGCTGGATCAGATCTACTCGCCGCAGTATTACTACGCGCGCGTCAAGACCTTCTTGCGGGAGTACAAGGCCCCGGCGGTCAGCCTGCACATGGAGCCGCAATATGTCCTGGCGTTCTTCCGCTCCGTTTACCAGTTGGGAATGCGGGGTTCGGAGCGGGCGCACTATTGGGCGCTCTTGTTCTGGACGATCTTCCGGCGTCCGAAGTTGTTCCCGCTGGCGGTTACCATGGCGATCTCCGGCTTCCATTTCCGCCAGGTGGTCGAGCTGCACGTGCAGTAGCAACAGAAGGGCATCGGTTGAGAGGAGAAATAGATGAAGAAAGAAGTCGGTTTGTGGATTGACCATAGGAAGGCTGTGATCGTGACGGTCACAGACGAAGGGGAGGAGACAAAACTCATAGAATCAGGCATGGAGAAACATGTCCGGTTTGAGGGTGGCTCGGACGTGGAAGGCTCGGCAGAGGACATGCGGGATCGGCAATTCGCGAACCATCTCGGCCGCTACTATGATCGCGTCATTGAGTGTATCGGGGATGCAGGATCCATCCTGATACTTGGCCCGGGTGAGGCCAAGGGCGAGCTCGAAAAACGTCTTCAGGGCACAGAACTCGCTGGACGTGTCGTTGGTGTTGAAACGGTTGACAAGATGACTGATCGCCAGATCGCGGCAAGAGTTCGAGAGCGCTTTCAAGAATAGAGCAAGCGCAATTTCCGCCGGAGGGATCGAGAAAGGAAGGGTAAGACAATGGGTCTTCTTGCATGGATCGTCGTCGGGTTAGTGGCTGGGTGGTTGGCCAGCCAGGTAATGCGCGCTGGTGGCTACGGCCTCATCGGCGACATCATCGTGGGCGTGGTGGGCGCCGTGATCGGCGGCTTCCTGGCCGCAACGTTTTTTCACATACCGGATGCCGTGAACGGCATCAACGTCACCAGTATCCTCGTAGCCTTCATCGGCGCGGTGATCCTGATTGCGATCCTGCGGGCCGTTGGCGGTCGCCGCCGGGTCTAAGAGTGCGCAGGCCCGGACAGCCCCGCCGTGGGTCACGTGCCCGCGGGCAGCCAGGTACGAGCTGGCAAGGGGCCGTCCGGGCTCTCAAGGCAGGTGGCGAAGGAACAAGGACACTGTCTGTGTTCAACTACTGCCGGCCGTCGACGCCCAACGACGATAAGATCATTGCTCGATATGCTCAGAGGAATGAGCCATGAACCCACATAAACTGGCCGGGAAGCCCGTTCCAAACGAGCTGCTTGTCAATATACCGCGCCTGGTCTCCGCCTACTACACCGGCAGGCCAGATGCAGGCGACCCGGCGCAGAAAGTCTCGTTCGGGACCTCTGGGCATCGGGGGTCTTCGCTGCAAAACAGTTTCAATGAGGACCATGTCCTGGCCATCTGCCAGGCCGTCTGTGAGCTCAGGAGAGCCAGGGGCATCACGGGACCACTGTATATGGGCATGGATACCCATGCCCTATCCGAGCCCGCCCAAGTTACCGCGCTCGAAGTGTTTGCCGCCAACGACGTCGACGTCGTCATCCAGGCTGGTCTGGGCTACACCCCCACGCCGGTCATCTCCCACGCCATTCTAGCCTACAACTGCGGCAAGATAACCGGGCTGTCTGACGGCGTCGTCATCACCCCGTCGCACAACCCACCGGACGATGGAGGCTTCAAGTACAACCCGCCTTCCGCCGGGCCGGCGGACACTGCCATCACCAAGACGATCCAGGACCGCGCTAACGAGATCCTGATGAACGGCTTGAGAGAAGTCAAGCGCTGGCCCCTGGCAAGGGCAGTCAAGGCCGATACCACGCATGAGTATGACTATGTCGCGACGTACGTGGCGGATTTGCATAACGTCGTCGACGTGCAGGCCATCGCCAGGTCTGGGCTGAAGATTGGGGCCGATCCATTGGGCGGCGCCAGCCTGGCCTATTGGGACCCGATCGCCGAGATGTATGGGCTCGCCGTCGAGGTGGTGAACCGGCAGGTGGACCCGACCTTCTCGTTCATGACCCTGGACCGGGACGGCAAGATCCGCATGGATTGCTCTTCGCCCTACGCCATGGCAGGCCTTATCGACCTGAAGGACAGGTTCGACATTGCTTTCGGCAACGACACCGACTGCGACCGCCACGGTATCGTCACGCCCAGCGCCGGACTTATGAACCCGAACCATTACCTGGCCGCGGCTATCTGGTATTTGTTCCAGAACCGGCCGGTCTGGGGCAGCAGCGTAGCCGTCGGTAAGACGCTGGTGTCAAGCGCCATGATCGATCGCGTAGCCGAGCAGCTTGGACGGCGCCTGTACGAGGCGCCGGTTGGCTTCAAGTACTTTGTGGATGGCTTGCTGGACGGCTCGCTGGGCTTCAGCGGCGAGGAAAGCGCCGGGGCGTCGTTCTTGCGCAAAGACGGGACCGTATGGACCACGGACAAGGACGGCTTCATCCTGGATCTCCTGGCTGCCGAGATCACGGCGACGACCGGACGTGACCCCGGCGAGCACTACCGGGCGCTGGAGAGCCGGTTCGGCAGTCCGGTGTATGAGCGGATGGACGTGCCCGCCAACGAGTTGCAGCGAGCTGTCCTGGCCCACCTGTCGCCCGAGCTGATCCAGGCCACTGAGCTGGCGGGCGAGAAGATTATCGCCAGGCTCACCCATGCGCCAGGCAACAACGCCGCGCTAGGCGGGTTGAAGGTGATCACGGAAAACGGCTGGTTCGCGGCCAGGCCGTCCGGGACGGAAGATGTCTACAAGGTCTACGCCGAGAGCTTCCGAGGCGCGGAGCATCTCCGGAAGATCCAGGACGAGGCTCAGGCTATCGTGGCCGACGCGTTCCGAGCGGCAGGATTGTGAGGAGGTCTGGGTAGACTACATGTGCGAAGGTCATCCGAGTGCCGATGTAGTTTCCGAGGAGAAACTCCATGCCACAAACACCACACACTGATCAGCAGCACCGTGCAATCTTGCAGAGCATTGCCCAGCGGGCGATGCTAGAGAGAGGCTTGCTCCCCGACTTTTCGGCTGCGGTGCTTGCCGAACTTGACAGGATTCAAGCGCCCGCAGGCGTGAACGGTGGGTCAGTCGGAGATCCCTTTGAGATTCGTGACCTGACGGACCTCCTGTGGGCTTCGATTGACAACGATGACTCCCGCGACCTGGATCAGCTGACTATCGCCGAGGCCCTGCCCGGAGACAAAGTCAAGATTCGTGTGGCCGTGGCTGACGTGGACGCGCTGGTTAAGAACGGCTCAGCCATTGACGAACACGCGCGCCACAACACGACCTCGGTGTATACGGCGGCCAAGATCTTCCCGATGCTGCCTGAAAAGCTTTCCAACGATCTCACCTCCCTGAATTTCGATGAGGAGCGCCTGGCCGTTGTCGTGGAAATGGTGATCGGCGCGGACGGCTCCTTGCAGGGCTCGGATATCTACCGGGCGCGCGTCCGCAATCATGCGAAGCTCGCCTATAACAGCGTGGCAGCCTGGCTGGAAGAGAACGGCGCTGTCCCCGAGGGGGCAGATGGCATACATTCGATCGCGGCCATCAACGGTCTGGCTGAGAATCTGCGCGTGCAGGACCGGATCGCCCAGAGCATGAAGAATTTGCGGCACGTCCACGGGGCGCTGAGTCTGGAAACCATCGAGGCGAAACCGATCTTTGACGGCGACCAAATCCGTGATCTCGAGGTAGAACAGAAGAACCGCGCCAAGGAGATCATCGAGGATTTCATGATCGCAGCCAACGGCGTGACCGCCCGGTATCTCGCGGCAAGGAAATTCCCTTCCATCCGCCGTGTGGTGCACACGCCCAAACGCTGGGACCGGATTGTCGAGCTTGCCCAGGAACAGAAATTCAGGCTGCCCGATAACCCAGATTCAAAAGCGCTGGATGAGTTTCTCGTCAAGCAGAAAGCCGCGGATCCGCTGCGCTTCCCCGACTTATCTTTGGCTGTGATCAAGCTTTTGGGCGCTGGCGAATACATTACAGAGCTTCCTGATGGGAATGTCCTGGGCCACTTCGGTCTGGCAGTCAAAGACTATGCTCACTCGACAGCTCCGAATCGCCGCTATCCCGACTTGCTTACCCAACGCTTGTTGAAAGCAGCCCTGGAAGGTAGGCCGGTGCCCTATAGTAAAGATGAACTGGATGTTCTGGCGGCTCATTGCACCGAAGCAGAAGACGCAGCGAACAAAGTCGAACGGCAAGTCGGTAAATCCGCTGCCGCGCTTGTGCTCGAATCGAGAATCGGAGAGCAGTTTGATTCGATTGTCACAGGTGCTTCCGAAAAAGGGACGTGGGTTCGGCTTCTCAGTGTGCCAGTCGAAGGCAAACTGGTGCAGGGGTTCGAGGGCCTGGACGTCGGCGACCAGATTCACGTGAAGTTAACATCCGTTGACGTTCAGC
>JADGQF010000052.1 GCA_017882045.1 Anaerolineales bacterium | reverse complement strand
AACTTGCTGGCGCCGTACGCATCCAACGGAGCCGGGACCCGGTCCTCCCGGAAGGGGGCCTGGCCGCGGCCCTCACCGTACAGCGCACCGCCGGTATTGGCGTATATTATCTTCCGCACCGCGTAGCGGCGCGCCATCTCCAGCAGGTTGATGCCCCCCAGTATATTAACCGCCGCGTACTCCCCGGGCATTTCCAACGATTCGCGCACGCTGACTAACGCCGCCAGATGGCTGACATACTCGGGACGGGCGCGCGCAAATACGTCCTCTAACGCCCCGATGTCGCGTAGGTCTGCCTGCAAGAGAGAAGCGCTGGGATTGACATTCTCGGCCCGGCCGTGGACCAGGCTGTCGATCACGAAGACCTCGTGGTACGCCGCCAGCAAAGCGTCCACCACGTGCGAACCGATAAACCCTGCGCCGCCCGTCACGAGGATCCGGCTCATCGAACTGTCACTTCTGATGTCGCAGACACTGTCACAGACACCTCATCACTTCAGAAAACGGCCGACAAACCACTGGGCAACCTGGGCGCTGAGCGGACGTTTGGGCGGCAGCGGCACGGCCAGATCATACTGGTTACCGACCAAGAGGTTATCATCGTCGGTGAGACAGAGGGATAAGGTGGTCGGGGAGGCGACCAGATTACACTTTATCTGTCCGATCCGCTGCACGCTGGCCGGATATACCGCGATGTGCTCGCTGCCCCAGACAGGTTTACCGTCCAGCTCGACCACTGCGCAACAGTTCTCCCAACTATCGAGCCCGTCGTTGACCAACCACAACTCGGCCTTGAACGTGTCGCCCGCACCGTAGGCACGCCAGGGGAAAACAGCGGCCATCAAGAGCGGTTGGTAACTGCGGCATAGCATGTCATAGGCCGCCTTGGGACGACCGGCGTGGTCTACCACGGACCAGCTAACGGCAGGCCACGGTTCGTTGAACTGCCAGAAAGCCACTCCGCCGCTGAGAGCTCTCGGTGGACCGGCGCGGGGCACACCATACGAAGGCCGGCGTAAGCGCGCCGCCTCCAACCCGACCTGCAGCGCGGTTGCCTGGATGCGCTGGCTGGCCTGCACGGCAGCGGCGAGGGGCTCGTGCCCCCTCAGACCGGCGTAATGGCACAACTTCCCGACTTGCGCCTTGCGCTTTGCCCAGCGCCGGTCTGCAAGCGAAGCCGGGGGGTCGAGCGGGAACATCTCGGCCAGCGTCTCGGCCGCCGGCAGTGCTTGCAGCCCGAATTCGCTCATGAACGGCGCCTTCTCGACCGCCAGGTCGGTCCACGGCGCAGATCCATGCCAGACATCCCACTGATGAATGTCTCCCTCACCCGGCGAGGTTGGAATCCACGGGCGAGTGGGATCGCGCTGTTTCAGCACCTCGGTGATCTGCTGCAATTGCAATCGCTCGCGCTCCGGGCTGATCTCGTTGCCCCCACACCAGGCGATCAGGCTTGGGTGATTGCGCAGCGCTTCCACCATCCCACCCGCCTCTGCGGCGAGCAAGGCGAGGTATTCCGGGTCACGCGAGTAGCCGCCCAGGAAATCACAGGCCAGCGGAAACTCCTGCCAGGCAAGGATGCCTGACCGATCGCAGCCATTCCAGAAGGCCTGCTTTTCGCGAAGGCCACCACCCCATACCCGTAGGAAGTTGACACCGGCGGCCCGGACCTGCGCCAGTAAACGGGCATAATCGGCCTCACGCAACCGACCAGGCAGAACGTCGGCCGGCACCCAGTTAGCGCCGCGCAAGAAAACAGGCCGCCCGTTGATCACAAACTGCCAGGGAGCGCCTTGCTCGTCTTGCGACGCATTCGCCGAGCCAATGTCGCCAGGCACAGCACCGGGCAGCGGCTCCCGGCGCACCGAACGCACCGCGGCCGTCTGGCTGATCTCATCCAGAACGCCGGCGTCGTCCGATAGCCGCACCGTCATACAGTAAAGGCATTGGTCACCCTGGTCCCACGGCCACCAGCGACGGGCCGCTGCTGTGTCAAGGCCAAACTCGTAGTCGGCAGTGCGGGTAGAACTACTGTCCGAACACAACTCGATGGTGCGGGCCAGGGTATGATAACCCGCCTCGGCGAAGTTCTCCGGCCGCAAAGTGATTTCGACCTGAATCGGGCCCGACTGCCAGCCGTGCAAGCGCAGCAGCACATGCCAGTGAGCCGGGGTGGGATCATCGATGGCGGTCAGCGGCTCGCCGTACGTCCACATATCCTCAATGTAAACGCCGCGTGCCGTGATCAGCCGCACGTCGTCCCAAATCCCTGTGCTCAGTAAGCGGGGCGCAAAATCCCATCCGAAGCTAAACTGGGCCTTGGGGGTGGCAAGGCGCTCGGAAACGAGATCCGTCTCAACGTGGACGATCTGCGTTGCCCGCCGCATAGCACGCTGCCTCGGCGGCATCGGGAGAAGATCGAACACGCCGCCGCCCCACAGGCGGATGGCCAACTCGTGCGGACCGGGCAGGTTGATGTGGGGCGAGAGCATGACCGACTGGCGCGCGAACATGCCTGCATGAGTCGCCAATGGTCGCCCATCCAGCCAGATCGCGCTGTAAAAGTCAATCCCATCCGCCTCCAGCACCACCGCTTCCGCCGGCAGCGCCCCGCCCTTTAACTCGACCCGATACCACCAATCCCAGTCGTCCACCCAGTCGCCTGCAACGATGCCTTCCGGCGTTTCTACGGCAGGGATCCGGCCGGCGGCAATCAGGTCGGCCCGCACGTCGCCGGGCACCGTGGCCGGCAACCACTCGGCCACCTGAGATCGGTCGTCGATGGGGGCGTTGCCCCAGGGCTGGCGAGGCGCTCGGCCGAATTGCCAGGCAAGGGTGCTGAGATCGAGGACGCGTCGCGGCATAGAACCTATCGCATTTCTAATAGCCGCCTCGTGGCGGACGCCGGCGGCGCCCAGAAAACGGCTCCGGCCGGCTTTCGATCAGGTCGTCTTATACTGTCGCGCTCCATTTTAGCCGATAAGGGCTGCGCTATCAAGAGAAAGGCTACTTGTTCTGCACCAGGGGGGTGAGCGCCACCTGAACTGCCTGCGCGGGGCTCACCCGGTCCTTGAGCACAGACACAATAGCCTTGCGCAATTGACCGGCCGTCTGCGCATATCCGGGACCGGCAGGGTGGGCGATGGCGGTCGCTAACTGTTGGTGGAGGAAATCGTAATAAGGCGCGGAGCCCCATGGTTGCCAGCCCTGCGGCATGACAGGCAACCAGCCGGCGGCTTCCGCCCAGGCCCCGGATCGCTGAGCGCTGAGCAGCCAGACGATGAACTCGGCGGCTACCTTCTGGCGCACTGGATCCGTGGTCGTGATGGCCAGTGCCCAGCCCTGCGCCACCGGAGGAGCAGGCTTGTCCCAACCGGGCAGCGGTGCAAAGCCGGTATTGGGCAAGCTATCCTGGCCGGCCAGGAAGCGACGGGCACTCACATTGGCCATATCAACGTCACCGCGCGCATAGACGCTGAAGGCATCGTCCGGGTTGACCAAATCGAGGGCAGCGGGCGGCAGTACGCCGGCCATCTGTCCTTCACTGTAAAAAGTTAAGACCCGCAGCAAGGGCTCTTCCTGCAACACCAGCTGCCGGTTCTCCGCTTTCACGATGCCCCCGGCCGACACGTACTGGCTGATGAATATGGCCTGCACGTCGTCTGAGAGACTGCCGGCCGCGGCCGGTTGCGGATTGCCGGCCGGAAACAGGAACTTTGTCTTGTTGGCCAGCAGTGAATTCCAGTTAAGCGGCGGCGAAGCCACCATGGCCCGGCTATAAGCCACATGATCCAGGTCAGCCACGTATTGTACAGCCAGTTGTTGGCCATCGAACTGGCCCACCTCGCGCGCAAATGGGTACAAGTCGGCCAGGAGCTGAGGGGCGAGCAGTTTGTCGAGCGGCTGCAGCAGTCCCAGGCCGGCGGCTTTCTCAAGCTCGGCTGTATCGAGGACAACTACATCTGGGAGAATGCCGGGCGCCACGGGCTGAGCCGTGCGCAGATAGTCCAGCAAGCCCCCCTTGCCATACCTGGCCTTCAAGACCGGGTTAACCTTGACTTTGCCGCCCTGGGTTTGCTCGAACTGCGACAAGTACTCACCCATCAGCCCGCCGCCGGCCTGGCCGGCTTTGGGGCTAATGAACTCAGGCGTCCACCAGGTCAGAACGATGACGCCGCTGGAGGTGGTATCAGTCGGCGAAGGAGCCGGCGCGCCAGGCCGGGTAGCCACCGGCGCCGGGGTGGATGGCTGCGTAATCGGTCGCACGGCCGGCGCCCCGGCAGCATGGTCAGGCGCCGCCGCGGGCGAACTGCTGCAACCGATCAGCGCGCTCAGGCCGAGCCATGCGAGGCACAGAATGAAGATAGCAGAGCGAACGGTACGTAGCGCGCCGAAATTGCAGCTCATGCGGCGATTATAAACTGCATGACCTGAAACGTGAAACGTCAAACGTTCCAGCATTCACACCCGGCGCATTGCGACGATGCGCGCCGCGCGGCTCGTGCTATACTTTATGCGCTTAGCCGAGACCCTGCCTGCTCGCAAAGGGAGATTGGCCGATGAACGAACGAATCGCAATCCTGATCGGAGACATCACCCGCCAGCACGTCGATGCCATCGTCAACGCAGCCAATAGCTCGCTGCTGGGGGGAGGTGGTGTGGATGGGGCCATCCACAGGGCAGCCGGGCCAGAGCTACTGGAAGAATGCCGGCGGATCGGCGGTTGTCCGACGGGCGAAACAAGGTTGACCCGTGGCTATCGCCTGCCGGCAACCTGGGTGATCCATACGGTTGGCCCAGTGTGGCGAGGCGGCCAACACGGTGAAGACGAGCTATTGGCGAGTTGCTACCGAAACAGCCTGGCGCTCGCGGTGCAGCATGGCATCCGCACGATTGCGTTCCCTGCCATCAGCACGGGAGTGTACGGCTTCCCCATGGCGCCGGCGGCCCACATTGCGGTGCGGGAGGTGAACGATTTCCTCGAACATGACCCTTCTATCGAGCGAGTGGTCTTCGTATGCTACAGCCAGGAAGCCTATAAGGCCTACGAGGCCGAGCTAAACAAGCCCGAGTAGACCGCTAATGCGTTAAATAAGGCGCCCGCCGGGAACCCAGGCGGGCGCACACCTCATATTAGCCGATCAGCGGCTCAGTAATCGCCGTAGTCGCGACCCCCGCCGCCACGCCGGGCGCCGCCACCACCACCGCCGCCACGGCTGCCGCCGCCACCGGAGCTGCGGCCGCCACCACCACCATAACCGCCGCCGCTGCCACCACGGCTGCCACCACCGTAGCCACCGCCGCCGCCACGCTCTTCGCGCGGGCGAGCTTCGTTGACGTTGATCTGGCGATCACGCAGAGTGGTCCCGTTGAACTTGCGGATGGCTTCCTGAGCTTCGGCGTCAGTAGACATCTCGACGAAAGCAAAGCCGCGCATGCGGCCGGTATCGCGATCCGTCGGCAGGGTCACTGAAGCAACCTTCCCAGCTTGCCCAAAGAGATCCTGCAGTTCCTGCTCGTTTGTGTCATACGATAGGTTGCCAACATACAGTCTATTACCCACATGTCCTCCTGATTGATCCAACTATGCCCCGCCCGGCGAGAGGGTGTGCCAGAGCAGGGGCTGGCGACATACGTGTAGGGGAACTCGCATCGGATCGGACTGCCGGGCAAGAGCCGCAAAACCTCATTGGTGGCGACCAACCGGAGGGCAGTAACCTGACCTGTCTAGCCTATCCTACCTACGCCTGGCATTTTACATGATAAATCTAAAAAAGTCAAACTAAAATAGGTAAAAGCGAAGTTCGAGAATTTTCGCGCTTTATCTCAGGCACCCGGCTTCTGGTGCTTGCGGCGCCAGGCGTCGACGCGCTTGCGCAATTGGCCGCGCCAGTCTTCGCGCCCTTCAGGGCCAAGAGTCAGGTCATAGCCGTGCCGGGCCAGGCGCAATCCTGGCGAGCGGAAGGCAGCCCAGGCGAAGCGCAAGCTGGCCAGGGTGCGCCGCAACCAGGGCTGCGGTTTCGTCGGCACCGGCCGGCCCCATTCGACCGCCGCGGCCGCCCAGGTCAATCCGGCCCCGAAGCCTACCATAACCAGCTTGTCGCCGGCCTTGACACGCCCCGCCGCGATGGCTTCGCAGAGGGCGATCGGAATCGACGCAGAAGAGGTGTTACCGTAGCGATCGACGTTAACAAAAAGACGCTCGGCTGGGATGGCCAGTCTCTTTGCCGCCGATGCGATAATGCGGCTGTTGGCTTGATGCGGAATGAGCAGCGAGATGTCCCCCAACTGCCAGCCCGCCTTTTGGACAACCTGCTCGGTTGCCTTCGGCACGATCTGGGTCGCGAAGCGGAAGACCTCGCTGCCGTTCATCTTGACAAAGTGGTCGCCGTTGCTCACCGTCTCGTGCGAGGTGGGGCAGCGACTACCGCCGGCAGGCATAATCAGGAGTTCACCGCCCGACCCGTCGCTGCCAAGCACCGAGGAAACGACGCCGCAGGGCCGGTCAGCGGCGCTCAGCACTACTGCCCCGGCGCCGTCGCCGAAGAGAACGCACGTATTGCGATCCGTCCAGTCGACGATACGCGACAGGGTTTCGGCGCCAATCACCAGCACGTGCTCGGCATATCCGCCGCTGATGTAGCCACTGGCCAGCACCAGCCCATAGATGAAGCCCGAGCAGCCGGCGCTGAGATCGAAAGCGCCGGCCTTAGCCGCGCCCAATGCATCCTGCACGAGGCTGGCGGTCGAAGGAAATGAATGGTCGGGGGTTACCGTGGCGACGATGACCAGGTCGATCTGGTTGGGTGCGAGATCGGCGACCATCAGCGCCGCGCGCGCGGCACGCGTCGCCATGGTTGAGGTGGTTTCCCGCTCATTGGCCACTACGTGACGCTCGCGAATGCCCGTGCGCGACACGATCCACTCATCGTTGGTATCCACGACCTTTTCCAGGTCGTGGTTGGTCAACACGCGCTCGGGCACACACATGCCCCAGCCGGCGACCTGGGCATAACGCTGTGCGGTCATGAGACTTGCCTGAAGATCACGGTCGCGTTGTGGCCACCAAAACCGAAAGAATTGCTCATGGCCACCTTGACCCGCGCGGGCCGTGCCTGGTTCGGCACGTAGTCCAGGTCGCAGGCCGGGTCTTTCTCTTGCTGGTTGATGGTGGGCGGCAAGATCTGATCGCGCATCGCCAACAGGCAAAAAGCTGATTCGACCGCGCCCGCCGCGGCCATCAGGTGCCCTGTCATGCTCTTGCTGGAGCTGATGGCCACCCGATAGGCATGTTCTCCCAAGGCGGTCTTGATGGCGGCGGTTTCGATGGCGTCGTTCATTGGCGTGCTGGTGCCATGAGCATTTATGTAGTCCACTTCCGCAGGCTGGATTTCAGCCGAGCGCAGAGCCATTAGCATGGACTCTACCGCGCCGTTGCCGTCCTCCGCCGGAGCAGTGATGTGATAGGCATCGGCGCTTGCCCCATAGCCGGCCAGTTCGCCGTAGATATGGGCGCCACGGGCGCGTGCCAGATCCAGGCGTTCGAGCACCAGGACTCCGGCGCCTTCGGCAATCACAAACCCATCCCGGCGGGCGTCGAAAGGCCGGCTGGCCTGCTCGGGATGCTCGTTGCAGGTGCTCATCGCGCCCATGCAATCAAAGCCCGCCATGGTCAACCGCAGGATGGCCGCTTCAGCCCCCCCGGCGATCATCACATCGGCATCGTTACGCCGGATGATCGCGGCAGCCTCACCGACCGAATGGGTCCCTGTGGCACAGGCCGATCCGATGGCCATGTTCGGGCCGCGCGCGCCCAGCATGATGCTGACGTGTGCTGAAGCGCTGTTCAGCATCAGGGCCGGCACGGTAAAGGGACTTATGCGTCGCGGACCTCGCTCGCGCAGGATGTCGTACTGTGTCAGCATCGTCTCAACACCGCCGATGCCGGAGCCAATGATAACGCCCACACGCCGAGGATCGTAGTTGGCCATATCGAACCTGGCATCGGCGAGCGCCTGTATCGCGGCGGCAGCGGCAAAATGGAGGAAACGGTCCATGCGCCGCGCCTCTTTTCGATCCACATACTGCGTGGGGTCAAAGTCTTTTACCTCAGCCGCGATTCGGGTCTTCAGATCGCTGGCATCAAAACGGGTAACGGGGCCGGCCCCGGAGCGCCCGGCCAGCAAAGCCGCCCAGGTGGTCGGTACGTCGTTGCCGATAGGCGTCACTGCGCCAAGGCCAGTCACGACCACGCGCTGCGAATCGGTGCGTGTCAAGGATTCCTCCTACTGATCGGCATGCCGGCCCCTACCATGAGCATAGCTATGCCAGGACTACCCAGTTTAACACATCGCTTTGGCAAACGACGCGGCAAGAAGGCCGGCGATTCTTTACTTTGTATGCCGGCAAGCCCTATGCTATACTCGAACTCCAACCCCGAGGATCATTCAACTTCCATCTTCAAAGGGAGGGATCATATGAAGTTTCTTGCTTTCCTAGAAGGGCTGGTCTGTGGCGCCCTGGTCGGAGCCATCACGGGCTTGCTGCTCGCTCCGCAGCCCGGGGACGAGTTCCAGAGCAAGGTCCGCGAGCGCTATGATGAAGTGATGGACGAGGGGCGGCGAGCGGCGGCCGAACGGCGGGCCGAACTGGAAGCGCAATTTGCCGAAGCCAAGCGGGCCTCGCGCCTCGCTTGATGCTCGTTGCGCCTGTGCCGGGCAAGGGGGTATCCTATGCGCATCACAATTGAATTCTGCGTGGCTTGAAACTACACGCCACGTGCCGCCAGTATGGCGGAAAGCCTGGTTTCAACCTTTAAGCCGGTCGTCGGCCGGCCGCATCCCATCCAAGAAATCGTCCTGATCCCCTCGGGGAGCGGGCGTTACGAAGTGACCATCGACGGCGAGCTGGTCTATTCCAAAGTCGCGACGCGCCAACATACGACTAACGAGTACATCATCGAGCAGGTGCGCAAGCGACTGCCACACTGACGCAAGCCAAAGATGAAGGACGGGAGCCAAAAGAGTCCTCTTGACTGCCCGTCCTTCGTCTTTTGTTCTTCCTCGCCGGTGGTAACGCGCCTATGCCCGCAACGCCTCACGCAAGAACAACTTCACTTCGTCCACCGGCACGGCCACGCCGACGTCGGGCCCGTTGATCATTGTGTTGATGCCCACCAGGCGGCCCGCCGAATCAACCAGGGGGCCGCCGGAGTGGCCCGGCCGCAGGTGCAGGCTGACCAGCACGTAGTCGCGTTTGGGCTGCTGCATCTCTGGCCAGGCGGGACCCAGGCCAATCACTACCCCGGCCGTGATCGCGCCCTGGACACCCCACGGATGCCCCACTGCGACGACCCACTGACCGGGTTGCAGGGATTTTGAATCGCCCAGTTGCACCGTAGGTAAGTCGCTGGCGTCAACCACCAGGGCGGCCAGGTCACGCTGATCATCCTTAGCCAGTACACGGGCGAGGAGTTCGCGACCATCCGGCAGTATCACCCGGACAGCGCCTCGCCCGACAACATGAGCGTTGGTGACGATCAGCCCTTTCGGATGCCATATGGTGCCGGCCCCTCCCCCGCGATGACCATTGCGGACCTGAACCAGGCTGCGCCGGACATCTTCAACCACGGAAGCGAGATCGGTATCGAGTTGTTGTGTAACCTGTTGTGTCAGATTCATCATCTATAGAGCCCCCCGACGAAGGATGAAGATGAGCCATCCTCCGTCTTTCGTCCTTTACTGCTGCTCGCCCACCGTCACCTGCACATCTTGCATCTGGCCGCCGCGCACGATGCGCACCGGCACCGCTTTTCCGGCCCGGTCACTACTCAGGAGTCCCAGCAGATCGTCCAGGTGCCGGGTAGGCTGTCCGTCGAGGGCAATGATGGTGTCGCCTAGGAGAAGACCGCCGCGTTCCGCCGGGCTGGCCTCCTCGACCGATACCAGCAGCAGCCCTGTCTCTTGCCCGGCCTGCTGAGCGAGAGCGGGCGGCAGCCGCACCGGCTGCGCCCCAACGCCCAGGTAACCTCTGCGCACGCGCCCGTGGGCCAGCAGAGTTTCGGCGACCTGGCGCAGATTCGTGACTGGCACCGTCATGCTGATCCCGCGCAAGAGAGCGGAGGTATTGAGACCAACGAACTGGCCGCCACTGTCCACCAACGGTCCGCCGGAGAACCCGGGATACATAACGACATCGGTCTGCATGTAGTGATCGAGTTGCCCACCCGCCGGCGTGCGCCAACTGCCACCCAGGGCACTCAGAACGCCCAATGTCGCCATCACACTGTGACCCGGGCGGCCCAACGCCAGCACGAGATGGCCGACGCGCGGACTATCGGCTGCGGCCCAGGCCGGTACGAGCAGTCCACTGGCCTCGGCGCGCAACACGGCCAGGTCCGTCGTCGGATCGCGCCCGGCCAGGCTCGCCCGTACGCTGCGGCCATCGGCAAGGCCGACCTGAATATTCTCATCTTGCTCAACTACGTGGTGAGCCGTCAGGATAACCCCATCCGCCGACCACACGATACCAGTCGCCGGCACACGTTCACGTCCCTCAACCCGTACGACGCTGGGCCCGGCTGCCTCAACGGCGCCGGCCAGAGCATTAGACAAACCAGAAAGCACTTCAGACATGCTAACCTCCCGATGATACGCGATGCTGTACATCTCGCTGATTCAATTGACCATAGCATACACGGAAACCAGCCGGAGGAAATCGCCCATTCGGGCAGGGAGGCGCCTGGTAAAAAGATCAGGTTGTGCCGGCAGACCGGGAAGACCGGCTGGCCGCGGGGGCCGCGGGGGCAGGGTTCGCGCTCAGAGAAGGACCAGGCCCAGGCGGGTTGCCCGCACCACCGCTTCGGTGCGGCTTTGTACGCCCAGCTTGCCCAGGATCGCGTTGACGTGGAACTTGGCGGTGTGTTCGCTTATGCCGAGGCGGTGAGCAATGGCTTTGTTGGGCAGGCCTTCGGCCAGAAGACGCAGAACCTCTAGCTCGCGCGGCGTCAGATCCTCGGCGAGCGCAGGAACTTCGCCGGCTTGCCAGCCACCCTCCGGCGCCGGTGACTGCCCACCAGGCCCGAAAGCGGCGACTTCCGGGTCCAAGACGGAAAATCCTTGCGCCAGGGCAAGCAGCGCTGCCGCCAGGTGGGGCCCATCCGAGTTGCGCGACAGGAGAGCGCGTGCGCCGGCCGACCAGGCTGCACTGGCCTGCGCCGCCAGTGCAGCACCCGGGAGCAGCGCTGCGACGGGCACGCGGCCGAGCCTGAAAGCGGCGAGATGCTCGACGGCCGGCTCCGGATTCCAGCCCAGGTCCCACAACACGAGGTCAGGTTGATAGGTTTCCACGGCGCCGGAGAGGTGGTCCGCCGGTCCGGATGGCGTTTGCCCGGCGATGGCGCAGCCCGGTTGGGCCTCCAATAGCGCAGCCAGGCCTGTACGAGCCAGTGGATCGTCGGCCACGATCAGGATGCGCAGGTCAGCCACCACTCCCCCTTATGTTCACGATCAAAATGTCGGGTTGGCAGTAGATGCGGTAGGGTGGTGACATCGCGCCTACCCCGGCGGACACGAACAAATGGGTCCCCTCCACGATGAAGTGGCCGTGATCGAAACGCCGTCCGTAGCGCGAAGGCACCACCAACGGGCCCAGCACCGGCAGGCGGATCTGACCGCCATGATAGTGACCGGCAAACACCGCGCTCATGCCCGCCTGGCTCAGGCGGTACACATTGTCCGGGGTATGCGTGAGCGCCAGGGCCAACTCGTGCGGGCGGACCGCGGGCGCGTGCCAGTGGTCCACGCCCCAGGGGCTCTCGCACCCCGCCACAAGCACATCTCCCCCGCCTGCAGCCAGGCGCAGGCAACCGTTCCCCAGCACCACTACACCGGCGCTGCGCAGGGCAGCAAGCACTTCGCCTGCCCCTGCCCAGTGGTCGTGATTACCCAGCACCGCCAGAACGCCAAGGGGAGCCCGCGCTGCCGGCAGAATCTCGGCCAGCAGGGGAGCATACTTGACCTGGGTCACGAAGTCTCCACTGAAGAAGATGACGTCCGGTCGGGCTTCGCTGGCCCGGCGCAGCGCCCCCCGGTAGTATTCCAGTGGTAGATGATCCGCCACATGCAGGTCGCTGATGTGCGCAATACGCAGGCACCCACCCGTCCAGGCAGGAACGCTTATCTCATAATGAAGCATTGCGAGGTCGGTAGTGGTATCGGGCCTGCCGAGCGAGATCCCATGGTTTGCCCGCTCCACCGGCGGCGTGCCGCGGTAGCGTCTGCGCAGCGTCAGGCGTCGTATTTCGCCCGATCCAATGACGAGCAATACTACCAGCGGCCAGGCGATCCAGGCAGATAGGCCGGTCAGGTAGCCCGCGGCCGCTGTGCCCAGCAGGATAACCACAAAAGTGCCGTAGATGTTCAGGCGCTTGTGTCCGCGATCCTTGAGCTGCAGCAGAAACCGGTTCAGCAGGACCAGGTAGAGGCAGGCGCCCGCTGCCAGCCAGATCCCGGCTGTAACGAGGTTCTTCATTTTACTGAAGCGCCGGGCGCCGCCGAGGCTTCCTCGTTGCGCGCGACCGGGGCGAGCATTTGTTCAACCGGCGCGTACTGATCGGTGAGGGCCACCGTGCGCCCTTCAGACAGCAGGGCCGTCACAGCCTGGTCCGATAGCACCAGGTCCGCCAGCAGTGTCTCGTGGTCGCCCGCATCGAGGCTTTTGAGGGCCGGCAGATCCAGGGGCCTGTCGCCGGCAATCAAAACAAAGGTCATGCGCGGCGACTCGCGCCACCCTGTGCCGCCCGGTACCACGTACACATTGCGAAAGCTCTGGCGCAAAGTATAGAGGTAGGAGCGCAGGAAGTCGCGGCGGGGACCGTCAATCAGGTTGACCAGGTACAGCCCGTCTGGGGCCAGCCAGCGGTGCACCAGGTTATCGAACTCCAGAGTCGTCAGGTGATAGGGCACGGAGAAATCATTGAAGGCATCGCCCACGATCAGGCTATACTGCCCGGTCGGTTGGCGTGTCATGAACAAGCGGGCGTCCTCGTTGAAACTGGTGATGCCCATATCCCGGCGCAGTCCCAGCCGATCATAGGCAATCTGCGTCACGCCGGGATCGATCTCCACCACGTCCAGCCTGCTCCCTGGGTATTTGGAGGCCATGTAGCGCGGGAACGTATAGCCGCCTCCGCCTATGAACAGAGCGCTCAACGAAGAGCGCTGCCGGGCCTGATATTCGGTCGCTTCGGCATAAATCCGCTCATACTCGTAAACCAGGCGGTTGGGGTCGGTCAGAGAGGTATAACTATGTACCAGCCGGTCCAGGATCAGCACCAGCATGGGCCCGCCGCCCCGGTCTTGCTGGCGCACCTTGATGCAGAAGTAGTTAGTCTCGCTGGTGCAGTTGCTGGTCCATGCGCCCTGCTCCACCGCCAGGCCTGCCCCGCCGGCGACGAGAAGTAACGCGATCACGAGGCCAATGCGTCCTTGGTGCTGCGCGCCACCGCCGAAAACAAAGAGCACACCCATGACCAGCAGCACCACGCCGACTCCCCAGATGATCGCGTGCGTGCCGAACCGGGCGATCAGCACAAAACCGGTCGCGAAAGTGCCGAGGATGCTGCCCGCTGTGCCCGCCGCATAAATCTTGCCCAGGGTAGTCCCCGTTCGGCTCAAATCACGCACGGCGAGCTTGGCCACCACCGGCGAGATGCCGCCTAACACCATGCTGGGTACGAAAAACAGGGCTGCAGTGAGGGCCATAATCTGGAGCACCACCGGCCAGTTGCCCGGCAGGTGGTCGCCAACGCTCTCGGCCAGCAATATCCCGAATGAAGAGAGGCCGCCCACGACGAAAATGGCGCCCAGGAGGCGCAAGGATGCCCAACGGTCCGCTAGCCAGCCGCCCAGGTAGTTCCCCAGGCTGATGCCCGCCAACACAATGCCGATGACGCTGGTCCAGGTATACAGCGACACTCCCACGTAAGGGGCGATGATCCGGCCGGCCACCAACTCCAAGACCATAACGCAGGTATTGGAAACGAAGACGATCGGGCCAGGGTGCCACAACCAGGTGGATAAGAGGGGCGTGACCGTGGTGGCTACCTCCGGCTCCCCTGGCGCCGCTGCCACCGCGCTCGACGCAGACGTTGAATCCATTAAGCTCGGCTCCTCCTTGCCATCAGGCTTCCGCAGCTTGCGAGATCTCCGAAGCCGGGCGCGCTCCGCCCGCCGGTTGGCAGTGTGGGCAGAAGTGTGCGCTGCGCTGAGCGATCACTTTGCGTTGGATCGGCGCGCCGCAGTTGGGACAGGGCTTGTCTTCCAGCCCATAGACGCGCCGCTTCTCCTGGTAGTTGCCCTTGCCACCATTGGGTGGTCGGAAATCTCGCAATGTCGTACCGCGTTCACCGACTGCCTCGCCCAATACCCGGCGAATCGCGGCGTGCAAGCGCTGCACCTCCTCGTCCGTCAGTTCGGCTGCCGGTCGCAAAGGATGGATGCCGGCCAGAAACAACGCTTCATCGGCGTAGATATTGCCCAGGCCGGCCACCACGGCCTGGTTAAGTAGCAAAGGCTTGATGGCCACGCGCCGCCGCCGCAATCCTTCCGCCAGAACCTGGGGTGTGAACTCCGGGCTGAGGGGTTCCGGCCCCAACCCACCCAGCACTTCGCCGGCGCTCTCGACGAGCCAGATACGGCCGAACTTGCGCAGGTCGCTGAATACCAGGCGCCGGTCGTCGGCCAGGTCGAACCAGGCACGCGTGTAACGGTGCTCGGGCGCAGGAGTAGCGCAGCTCTCGACGAACAGGCCGCCCGTCATGCGCAGGTGGACGAGCAGAGAGTCGCCGGATTCCAGGCCCAGGATGAGGAACTTACCACGCCGCCCCACGCTGGCGACGGTCTGGCCGGCGATCAACGCGGCAAACAGCGGCAGATCCGGTGCGGCGATGGTGCGGGGCCAGAGAACGTGAACGCCCGTGATCTGCGCTCCGACCAACTGCGGGCGCAGGTCACTGGCGGTAGTTTCGACTTCGGGTAGTTCAGGCATGCAGCAATTATAGTTTAGATGTCAAGAACGAAAGAAACCAGGCTCTCAACGACGAGAAACCAGGTTCTGGCGAGAGTGCATCTCGCCAGAACCTGGTTTCTCGTCAATGGCCGGTCCTGCAGTTTACTTTGCCGGCAGAGCGTCGAACGTCACCCCGGCAGGGAGGGTGCTCAGGCTGGCTGCGGGCCCGTCCAGGGGCTGCCAGACCAACACGCTCGAGTCGGGTTCATCGAGCAGGTACACGAGTTGTCCTGGCGCGACCCAGCGCGCGGCCATCGGGTTCATCAGCCCGCTGAGCGGCTGAGGCTGCCGTCCTGACGCGCCGACGAAGGTGTTGCCGTCGCTCTGATAAAGGAAATGCGTGCTATCCGGCGACCAACCGGCGAACATCCCGAACTTGAGCGTCAGGTAGACCTTCGCGTTCGAACCATCGGCATTGGCCAGGACGAGCTGCTGGTTCTCAAAGGTCTCCGTGACGGGTCGGGTATAGAGCAGATGCTTGCCGTCGGGTGACCAATAGACATCCGGCGCCTGCACCTGCCCGGCCTTGACGGGCGATCCGCTGAGCGGCACGCGGTACAGGGTCACGCTGGTGATCTGGCCGGGCAGATCCGCTGAGGGATTCGCCACTCCCACCCACAGGCTGCGGCTGTCGGGCAGCCATGACAACTGAGTGTCATAACCGGCGCCGCTGGGGTTGGCGGGCAAATCGAACACTTTGCGCTTGCCGCTGCCATCCGCTCGGTACAATGCCAGGTTGCCTACCGGTTGCTCAGTCGTGCCACGCTGCATGAGCGCAATCTGCTTGCCGTCCAGAGAATAAGCCAGGGCGCTATTCATGCCGACGTCCAGCACCTGGTGCAAGGCGCCGCTATCGCTGTCCAGATTCCACAGCTCGTCGCGCCCTTCCGTTTGCGAGCCGGCCGGCGAGGCGTACGTCTGAAAAGCCAGCACGTGTGTGCCCGGGACCCAACGCAAATCGTGCAAGACGAACTGCGGAGCAGCATAAGCCGAGTCCAGGCCATCTTTGGGCAATTCTTGCTGAGCCAGCAGACGGCGTGGAGCGCTGCCGTCCCAGCCGACAACCCATAACTCAGGATCAGCGTCTTGCATCACCCAGAAACCCACACGCGACTTATCAGGCGAGATAACGGGCATGTTGGCGCCTGGCTGATCGACCAGCTTGCGCGCCCCGCCGGAGCGATCCAACGCCCAGACACCTTGACCGTCGGCATAGGCCAGGCCGGCCGCGGCCGGCAAGGTGCTGCTGATCGGCGCAGGGGGCGGAGGAGGCACGGCGGCCATGCGGCTGTCTGCGCTCCCGGCATTGCCGCCGCCCAATCCCCGCGGAGCAGCGGCGGCGGCAGCGGCCGAAGGTGCGGCGGCCGAAGCGGCCGCGGTCGAAGGTGCGGCGGCCGAAGCGGCCGCGGTCGATGGCTGAGACAGGGCCATCAACGGTGCTTCGGTAGGGGCAGGCGATGCGGTTGGCCCCTCGGTATTGGCGATTGCCGGGGCCTGTAGCGCCGGCGGGGCGCTGGCTGCCGCACGTGCCTGCCCGGAAGCCGTCGTGGCAGCGGGATTGGGGGCTGCCGAGCGCGCGCCCTGAGACGGGGCGGGTGCACCGGCCCCAGCCGACTGGCCGGCCCGCTGCGTTGCCGGCGGCTGAGCAGGGGCTTGTTTCGCCTGCGCCGCTGCGCTCGGCGATTCCTGCACTGATAGCTGGGGCGCGCTGGGCGCGGCAGGGGCGGCTGCAGCCGCGGCCGCCGTCGTCGCCGCTGGGGCCTCGGTGATGGCACTGGGTGCTGCGGCAGGTAAAGGCGCGCGCGCCACCTGGGCCGCGGGTGCAAATGCAGACTGTCGCAGGACGGCAACGCTGACAGCGATCACGGCCAAAGCGGCCATCACGCCCGCGACGCGTGCCAGACCGCCAAACCAGGGCGCCGGCGCGCCGCGCGCACGGCGCCCGACTTGCGCCTCGGAGAGCGTGAATGCGCGCGGAACCGGGACGCGGGGCAGCGCTTGCAGCATGGTCACTGTCTGGCGCAAACTCTGCAACTCGAGCTGGCAGCTCACGCAAGTGCGCACATGTCGCTCGATGTAGGCCCGCTGTTCGGGTGTTACCTGGTTATCCAGGTAGCCCGACAGCAGGTCCACATTCACATGTGCATCCTGCGTATTTCGGGAGGGTAGTTTCATTGTCTCGCAATCATATTATTCAGGATCAGCCTTATCGGGGGGCCTGCCGGCCAGGCCATTTGCCGGCCTGCCGGCCCGCCAGTCCGTGGACTGTTGACCTAACCGCCTGTTAAACGATATTGAGCAGGTAAAAGTTCCTTTTGTGACAGTAGAATATCCCGCACGCGCGCGCGAGCCCGGCTCAGCCGGGATTTGACCGTGCCGAGCGCGGCGCCGGTCGCTTCGGCGATCTCCTGGTAGTCCAATCCCTCAACGTCGCACAGGATCAACACTGTGCGCTGGTCGGGCGGCAATTGGCCGATGGCTGCCTGGATCGTGCCGGCCAGCTCCTGGCGCAGCACATACTCATCGGGGCGCTCAGTCCTATCTAATAAGGTAGAGTCGTGCTCGGGGTCCTCGTCGTCCGTCTCCAAGGCCGTGGTCGGGCGCCGCTTGCGCGCGCGCAGGGCATCGTAGCAGGTGTTCGTTATGATGCGCAGCAACCAGGCCTTGAAGGAACCGCCCCGGTACTGGCCGATCCTCGAAAACGCCTTGACAAACCCGTCCTGCGTGGCATCGGCCGCAACGTCCGCGTCGGTCACGATACGGTAAGCCACGTTGTAGGCCAGCCCCTGATAGTGGAGAATAAGCTGGTTGAAGGCAGGCAGGTCCCCCCGCTGGGCCGCCGCAATCAGGGCCGGCTCGTCGAACTCAGGCCGGCGTGGGGGACTGGGGCGCGTCGAGGGTGCGCCCCAGTCATCGCGCGCGGAGACGGCAAAGCTCAAGAGCCGCCACCAGAATGATCTCAGGGTCCATGAAACAGACATTATCAGCTCACCCGGTCTGCAGAAGCAATGAATTTGACGCTAACCGCATCTTCAGGTATACTCGAACCTTGCCAAGTTGAGAGAGTTGGCATTAATGTACTAACAGACCCACGCTTGCCGAAGTGGCGGAATGGTAGACGCGACGGTCTCAAACACCGTTGGGGGATGCCCCATGTGGGTTCGACTCCCACCTTCGGCACTCTCACCCGGTTGACGGTCTCAGGTTGAAGATCAGCGTTTGACTTCGCAGACAGGATCTTCAACCTGCGGCTGCAACATACGGTCAGAGTATAGCAGCATTTGAATTTCCGGCCAAAGACGACATAAGCCAGGCTTCTGTTCTGGCAGCAACGCCGGCGCCGATCGCTTTCGACTCTCGGTCTCAGCATAGGCTGAAGACCGGGCAAGGGGCATCTGCAGAGGAAGAATCTGCGCGAGCCCCCACCCTTCCCCTACGGCTACGACAGATAAATGCATAAAACTCATCTTCATGCTACGTGCGCGGACCAGGCAGGAGACGGCTCGCATCTTTACAGGCTGGTTCTGCTAGGAATACTGTTCGTGATCGCTGTCACCAGCGTCAGTTGTGGGCGCTCGACCGCCAAACTTGCGCTGGCCGAAAGAGACGCCACGCTCCGGCAGATTGCCGCCGACTATGCGCGCGACGGGGACCTTGCCCGGGCGCAGAACGAGCTGGCCAAGCTCAAGCTTGCCAACCCGGCGCAGTTGCTCGTGATTACGGCCGAACAAAGCATGCGCGACAATCGCCCTCAGCAGGACACCCGGCAACTGGCCAACCTGGCCGGTGCGCTCGGCGCGCAGAGCCCTCTCCTGGAGGCCTACCTGGCGCCGAAGCCCACGCCAATTCCTAGCGCGTCCCCGACGGACATCCCGCTCGACCTGACCGCGGCGCTGGGTACAGCGGCGCCGGCCACGGCCGTCCCAACGTCTGCTATCACGCCTATCACGCCAACTCGCGCGCCGACTGCCACGGTCACGCCCACAGGCGCAGCGGCGCCGACGGTGGCGGCCAAGGCGCACGTGGTGGCAGAGAACTCGGCCAACCTGCGCAGCGGGCCGGGCACGGCCTATCCGACCGTCGGCCAGTTGAAGGCCGGACAGGCGTTGGACATCATCGGGCGTAACGCCAGCGGCGACTGGTGGCAGTTGGCATGGGACGGCCCGGGACTGGCGTGGGTTGCCGGCACGATCGTCAACGTGCTAGGCCCAATCGACACCGTCGCCATCACACAGAATATCCCTACCCCTCCCCCGCTTCCCACGGCCGCGCCGGCCGCGCCGACCGTCCCTCCCGCCCCCACTGCTACGTCCAAGCCGTCAGTCGATTACGTCGTGAAGAGTGTTATCTTGCGGCCGGTTGGCCAGGACGCCCAGGTGTGCGGCGGCGGCGGTGACAATGGCATCTGGGTATACGTGCAGGACCCGGCCGGCAACCGCCTGGATGGCGTGAGG
>JADGQF010000051.1 GCA_017882045.1 Anaerolineales bacterium | reverse complement strand
GCTCGTGCGAGGGTGACGGCCTCGGCTTCGGCGACCGCCGCCTCGCCCTCCCGATTGGCCTCGGCCGCCATGTCCCCGAGGACGTCGCCGGGGTCGCGCCTGTACTCCATGCCATAGGCTTGCGCGGCTTGCCGGCCGCGCTGCACGTCCTCATCTCAGTTCGCGATCAACTCGACGTCCGCGAAGCCTTGCATTACCTGGCAGTAGACGTTCGAGTGCCCGTGCGCGTGGCTTAGCACGCCGATGCCCACTCGCTCCATAACGCTCAGATCGCTTTCGCTGTGGAGCCGCCCAACTGCGCGCGGCGCGCTGGCATCAATTGGCCGGTCCCTCAGGTGGCGCCGGTGGCTCGACCGGGGCGCCGTCCGCCGGAGGTACGAGCGGACCGGGCCTGAATGCGGCCATCTCCCTCGCGATACGGGCGGCTTCATCCGCACCGGGCAACTTCAGCGAGCCGTCGTTGTCTGCGACATCCGCCGCCTCTGGTGTTTCGCCCGTGCCCTCGTCAAAGATCTCCACGCCAGGCAGCCGGGCGATGGTTTCAGATGCTCCCGCCGCCGGCTTGGGTGCGACCGGCGGCTCGGCATCGGCCGCTGGCTCGGCTGCGGGCGCTGGCTCGGCTGCGACCCCTTCCGATGGCAAGGGTTCCTCGGACACCAGGGGCGCGTCGGCCGCTGTCTCCGGCTCCAACACCGGCTCGGCATTGGCCGCCTCGACGGCCCCAACGGCCGCCGCAGCTACGCTCGCCACCGCCGCCGCTTCGGGCGCTCTCTCCTCCACAGGCGCGGATGGACCGCGATCGAGCGTTGGAGCAGGCGGGGGCGCTACCACGCGCGGGCGCGGCCGCCCCGGCTTCCCTCTGCCCCGGGCGATCTCCAGGTCCATCTCGATCCTGGTCAGGAAGAACAGAATGGCCCCAAACACGAGCAAGATGCCCGTGTTGAAGATCGTGATCAGCACGATCGGAACGACGAGCCAGACCCGCGAACCGGGACCCCAGCCTCCTGACAGCCCCAACACACTGGCCGTGACGATGCCCAGGATCAGGACAATGATAGCGGCGGCGAAGAGCAGACCGGACACAAGCCTGGTAACTAAGTATTTGCGCATGGAGACCCTCTTTCTGACGGGCGTTATCGGGGCTAAAAGACAGCGGCCAAGCGACCGGCCTCAAAGCCGATACCGGCGCCGGACGCACACACAAAGTGGCAAACAAGCCTATTCTAGCACAAGTTTCGTTATTCGGTACAGCGAGTTTTATTTGTCTTTGCTGGACTTATGCTATACTTTTTCCTGAAATAGCGCGTGCAATCTGATACGTGGGATGCTCACATGCCTGACGAAGTACAATCTCCATATCTTGAAGATATCCCGCTCGACCAGGCGCTCGCCCGCTGGTGGGAGGCGCTGGCAGCCGCCGGGCTGGATGGACCGCTCCCCGGTGAGCCCGTGCCGCTGGAGGACGCACTCGGCCGCGTCACGGCCGAGCCAGTTTGGGCAAGGATCAGCTCGCCCCACTACCACGCTTCGGCGATGGACGGCTATGCAGTGCGGGCGGATGATACGCGGGGCGCGAGCGAAAGCAACCCTGTCCGCCTCGCCGTCGGCCGCCAGGCTTTTTACGTGGACACCGGCGACCCGCTGCCGCCCGGGACCAATGCTGTGATCATGGTCGAAGAGGTGCAGCGAATGACCGGGGCCGGAGAGGGAGCGACTGCAGTCGCGACTACCTTTTCCGGTACGGGGGAAGAGGGGCGCGCTGAGACTGCAATTGAGATTCTCGCGGCCGTGGCGCCCTGGCAGCACGTACGGCCGATGGGCGAGGATATGGTCGCGACGGAGCTGGTTTTGCCGGCTAACCACTGCTTGCGCCCGCAAGACATCGGCGCTGCGGCCGGGTCGGGCCACGCGTTGCTGAGCGTCCGCCGCCGTCCGCGTGTCGCGATCCAACCGACAGGCACGGAGCTGGTCGCGCCGGGTAGCAATCTGCGTCCCGGCGACGTGGTGGAATACAATTCGCTGGTGTTGGGCGCGATGGTGCGCGAGTGGGGTGGCGAGACCGATCGGCTGCCGCCATTGGCGGATGACTACGGGGCCATCCGGCAGGCGGTCCTTGACTCAGCCGCCACGCACGACCTGGTGTTGATCAATGCCGGTTCCTCAGCCGGCTCGCAGGATTTCACCGCCCGTATCGTGGCCGAGCTAGGGTGCGTGTTGGTGCATGGCATCGCTATCCGGCCCGGACATCCGGTCATCCTGGGCATGATCTGCCTACCTGCTCTCGACGGCGGCACTCGCATGGTGCCCGTGGTGGGCATCCCCGGCTACCCCGTTTCCGCCGCCATGACCTGCGAGCTCCTGGTAAAACCGTTGATAACGCGCTGGCTGGGCCAGGCCCCGACCCCCCGGCCAACGCTGCTCGCCACGCTGACCCGCAAAGTAGCCAGCCCGATGGGCGAAGAGGAGTTCATGCGGGTCACGGTCGGCCAGGTGGGCGAGCGCGTCGTGGCGACGCCGCTGCCCCGCGGGGCGGGGGTATTGATGTCACTGGTGCGCGCCGACGGCATCGTGCGCATACCACGGCACGAACAGGGATATGAAGCCGGCGCGCAGGTTGAAGTCGAGCTTTATCGGGCGCCCGAAGCGATCCGGCGCACCGTTGTGGCGATTGGCAGCCACGACCTGACCCTGGACCTGTTGGCCGACGAGCTGGGCCGCCGCCATCCGGGTCTGGGTCTGAGCTCAGCCAACGTCGGCAGCGTGGGAGGCCTGCTTGCCCTGGCGCGCGGCGAGGCTCACCTGGCCGGCTCTCACCTGTTGGACGAAGTCAGCGGCGAGTATAACGTGTCGTACGTTCGGCGCCTCTTGCCGGATATGCCGGTGATCCTGCTCGGCTTCGTACAGCGCGAGCAGGGCCTGATCGTGCCGAAGGGCAACCCGCAAGGAATCAAAGGGCTGGCCGACCTGGTCCGCCCGGACGTGAGCTTTGTCAACCGCCAGCGGGGCGCCGGGACGCGTGTGCTGCTGGACTATCGACTGCGCCAAGCCGGTATCGATGCGCGCGCCATCCAGGGCTATGAGCGGCAGGAATATACGCATCTCGCGGTGGCTGCGGCGGTGGCCTCGGGCGCTGCCGCCGCCGGCATGGGGATTCGCGCCGCCGCTCGGGCACTCGAGCTGGATTTTGTGCCCCTGGACCTGGAGCGTTACGACCTGGTGATCCCGCGGCAGTTCTTTGAGAGCCAGTTGCTCGCTCCCTTGCTGGCCATCATCTGCGATCCGGCTTTTGCCGCTCGGGTCCAGACCCTTGGTGGCTATGCCACACCGCAGATGGGACAGGTGTTAGCTGAGATACATCCCTGATAGAGAGCCGGCGGCGGCTCGGAGTAGGATGATGAAGGACGAGAGTCGACGAGTGCGAGATGAAGGCGGGGTGCTGCCCCTTCCCTAAATTGCGGAAGCCGGCGCCCAAGGTGTTCCTCTGGGAGGAACGACGACGGCCCGATGAGAACCAGTTGCGCGAGCGGCTGGCGGCCGACGGCTACCAGGCCGTGAAGTGGTCCAGCGAGCCAGGGCAGGCATATGTGCCGCACGCTCACATCTACCCTGAGCTGCTCTGGTTGCTGACAGGCAGCATCACGGTTATCCTGACCGCGGAGCGGCGTTTGCTGGAACTCGGCCCCGGTGACCGGCTCGAAATGCCTCCGGGCATGCTGCACGCGCTCCTGGTCGGGCCGGATGGAGCCGATTATTTGATTGCCACGCACCTGGAAGAGGAAACTCTTAGCCCGTGATGTTAGCCCCGATCAGGCGTCCGATGCCGAAGGTAATGCCCGAGGCGGCCAGGCCAAACAAGACTTGCCGCAGGCCCGCGACCACGGCGTTCTGTCCGGTCATCAGGGTGATGGCCGCGCCGATGGTGAACAACCCCACGGCACTGACCGCTGCGCTGGCGATGATGCCCGGCGTGCCCGTCAGGAATACGTAAGGCAGCACCGGCAAAAGTGCTCCGAAGGCAAACAGGAAAAACGAGGTGAAGGCGGCTACCCAGGCTGACCCGCCCAATTCTTGCGGGTCGATGTTCAATTCCTCCCGGGCGAGTGTCTCCAGGGCAGTCGTCGGGTCCGAAAGCAGGCGGTCAGCGAGATCGTGCGCCTGGGCCGCCGGCAGTCCCTTCGCCTGGTAGATCAGCGAAAGCTCCTCTTTCTCTTCCTCCGGAATCGTCGCCAGTTCCCGTTTCTCGATGTTCAACTGGTTCTGGTATAGCTCGCGCGAGCTCTGGACAGACAGCCACTCTCCGAGGGCCATCGATAACGAGCCGGCCAGCAACCCCGCTATGCCTGCCAGAAGGATAGGTTTGTTGGAAGCGCTGGTGTTGGCGCCTGCCACGCCCATGGTGAGGCTGAAGACCGAGAGCAGCCCATCGTTTGCGCCCAGCACCCCGGCCCGCAACTGGTTGCCTCCGGCGGCTTTGTGCCGCCCCTCAAAGCGCGCCACGGCGCTGCCTTCCATACCGCGCGTCTCTCCGGCAATGTACTGGAAGACGCGTGCGTGCGAGCGCTCTTCCTGCGCCATACCGGCCGCTTGCGCTTCGGGCTGGTGGTCGTAGTCGCTGCTGGCGCCTTTTTCAATCTCGGTGATGGTAGGTAGGACCAGTGCTACGCCGAAACGGCGCGCCAACCAGCCAAGGATGCGAGTGCGCCAGGTGGGTAGCAAATCCGGCACGATCTCCCCGGCCTCGCGCAGCTTCGTTTCCCACACCTGGGCGTGCCGCTGTTCTGTCTCGGCCAGGCGGCGATACACCGAAGCCAATTCGGCTTTTGGCTCCGCCTTCGCGAGCTGGGTGTACAGCGCGATCGCATCCCTCTCGGCTTTCAGGTTGGCCAAATAGCGCGTCGCATCCGCTTTGTCTGCCACGGTGACCCTCCCCGTTTCAGTCTGGCCATTCTGCCGGCCATGCGCTTCACCTTGCAGCAACTGGCCGGTCTCTGCCCTGGTCCCGACCACCGCGCACGAAGGATGTCAGCGCCCCCAGCAGCGCTACGCCGCAGGCGACCATGTAAGCACTGCTGACCGCGCTGAAAAGGGCCGTCGACAGGCCAGATGCCTGGCCGTGCGCCAGGACGGTTGTGAAAACTGCCCCGGCGAGACCCACCCCCAACACCATGCCCACGTTGCGCGCAGTGGCCATAATGCCCGAAGCCACTCCCTGGCGATTACGCGGCGCGGCGCCCATCAGGGCGCTGCTGTTCGGGGAGATGAAGATCCCGGTGCCCAGCCCGGTCACTGCCAGCCCCAGCGCGATGTAAGCGAAAGATGAGCCAGGACCCAGGCGGGAAAGAAGTAGTAGCCCGCCGGCCAGAATGAGCATGCCCAGGGTTCCCGGCGTGCGCGAGCCGATGCGGTCTGACAGGGTGCCACTGATCGGCGCGGCGATCGCCATGATCAGCGGCTGCGCGGTCAGCAGCAGCCCGGCTTGCGCGGGGCTCAGGCCGCGGCCCTGGATCAGGTAGAAGGGCATGATGAACAGGATGCTATAGAGACAGATATAGTTTATCACCGCGCTGGCGGTGGCCGCCGAAAAGAGCCGCGTACTGAACAGGCTCAGGTCCAGCATTGGTTCTCGGTTGCGGAGTTCCAGGTTCACGAACGTCACCAGGGCGGCCAACGACACCGCCAGCAAGAGCAGTGTGGGCGCCGCAAGCCAGCCCCAGGTCTCACCCTGGTTCAGGGCCAGTAGAAGCGAAACGAGGCCCACGATAAAGGTGACGGCGCCGGCGATGTCGAAGCGTTTGGCATGTTCGGGCGGGGCGTCGCGAGGAACGAAAGCCAAGCTAAGTGCGATGGCTAACAGGCCAACCGGCACGTTAATATAGAACACGGCGCGCCAACTGAGCCGGGTTGCCAGCCAGCCACCCAGTGACGGTCCCGTGGTGAGGCCCAGGTAGGTCAGTGTTGCCTGCAAGCCCAGTGCCTGCCCGCGCTGTGCCGCGGGGAAGGCGCCGGTGAGAATGGCCGGCGAGTTGGCGAGCAGCATCGCGCCGCCGATGGCCTGCAGTCCACGGGAAACGATCAGTATTTCCGCGCTTGGCGCCAGCCCACTCAGCGCAGAGCCGAGCACAAAGAGCACAAAACCGGAGACGTAGACCGGCTTGTGCCCACGCATGTCGCCTAGCCGGCCAAAACTGAGCAGCAGGCCGCTGACGACCAGCAGATAGACTGTGACAACCCATTCGATCGTTGCCACGCTGGCGCCAAAGGTGCGGCTCATGATGGGCAAGATGGTATTGACCACGCTGCCGTCCAGCGCGGTCATGAAGCTACCCACGCCCACGGCGATAAGCACCCACCATTTGCGGTCTAGCCCGGCGACAACCCGGCGTTGTTCGCTCGTCTGGCCGGGCGCTTTTCGTTCTGCAACAGTCCGATTGTTATCCAATCCGCCTCCATCGGTGAGGATGGCTGCTGCCTCGGCCCGCCCTTGCCTCTAAAGCCACTTATCGACCCAGGCACGGTCCATCCGGGCCAGCCGGTCCTTTTTCAAGTTCTCGCGCATGATCCGGCAGATGTTGCAAGCGGTATTCGTCAGCCTCTTTCATAGCACGCGCCCCCGGCGCACACACCACACGCGCAGCCGCCTGCCTAGCGCAGCATCCAGGAGGGTATATACTCGCGTGCCCCGCCGATGAACTTGGGCGCGCCCACTGCTCGGGTCTGGAACGGCAGGAGCGCGCGCGGTTGCGGATTGGCCAGGTACGCGTCGGCTGTCTTCTTGCCTGCCACGAACATCTCTTCGATATGATTGAAGTCGTTATATGGCAGGTCATTGAAGTCCTGCACGTGAATGTGGTGCAACGTGACCTTCGGGTCATCGCTTGCCCGCTTCAGGTCGGCATACACGGATTGCACGATCATAGTATCCAACGTGCGGAAGAAAATGTTGAGCATACCGTGCTCCGGGGCCAGGCTTTCCTCGCCGCGGCCCAGGTTGACGGCGTAGATCACGTCGGCGCCCTTGTCCATCGCGACGTTGATCGGCGTCTCGGCGACTACGCCGCCGTCCACTAGCTCGAGGCCATGATACCAAACGGGGTCCTGGTACACGGGGATCGAGCTGCTGGCCATCATCGCGTCGATCAGCGGCGCCGACGGCTCCTCGCCGAACAGGTACAGGCGGCTGCTGAGCAGGTCGGCGGTGGTCAGGTAGGCCGGACACTTGAGCTGGCCGAACGTCGTCACACCGGGCGGAAGGTTGTCCTGGATCAGCTTACGCATACCGTCGCTGGGGAAGGCGCTGTCTTTGCCGGTCAGCAAGCGCCAGGCAATCGTGAAGACGTTGCCCGGGTAGACGACACCGGCCGTGCCCTTGCGCCAGGCGGCCTGGAGCGCGGGAATGCTCGACAGATCGGCGCCCATCGCGGCCAGGAAGCCGGAGTTGAGGCTACCGGCCGAAGTACCGACGAAAAAGTCCGGTTTGATGCCATGCTCGAGGAGCGATTGCAGAGCTCCAACGTGCAGAGGCCCACGGATTCCGCCGCCGCTAAGCACGAATGCCGTCGTCATAGACCCTCCTTCGAGACCGTGACTGTGCCGCTAATGTCTCCTTGTGCGCCTGCATTGTACTACAGTCGCGCGAAAAAGGATAGGACCCCCTCTGCCGCTGAAGCTTTCAGAGGCTGGGGTTTGCATTACAGCCATAAGAATCGCAGGATGCTTTATTGGCTTAAAGGTATCACTCAGGCTCGAATTGTGTTACACTGGTGCAGAAGATCACTGCCCGCCGAGTTGCGTCGAGTTAGGAGTTTGACCGGGCGTTGGGAAGCAGCGCGCCCGGTGAGGAGCTTTTGGAATGGCGGCGCGAGTTCTGGCGTTTGTGATGTCCGGAGGCGGGGCGCCTTGGAGGCCAGCGCGTTGTGTGCCCTCCTGGAGGCCGGCATCCGGCCGGATATGTTGGTCGGGACGTCCATCGGCGCCATGAACGCGGCTTGCCTGGCTCTGAATGGGCTGGACGGTACCGGTCTGGCGGGGTTGGAGACTGCCTGGCGCGATGCGGCAGCGGCGGACCTGCTGCCCGCCAATTACCTGTGGCAGACCCTGCGCGCCCTGGTCGGACGGCAAGGCAATGGGGCACAGACGCGCTTGCGTGACTTTTTCGTGGCCCACGGTCTTCAGCCCGACCTGTGCTTCGGCGATATCCCGGGTGTGCGACTGGTGCTGGTAGCCGCCGATCTGAACACCGGACGCGCGGCGCTCTACGGGGCCTACCCCGAGCAGATTGTGCTCGAGGGAGCGCTCGCATCGGCTGCTGTCCCGCGCTGGATCCCGCCCCTGCATTTTGGCGACCGGGTGCTGATGGACGGCGGCGTGGTGAGCAACTTGCCGATCGAGCCTGCCTTGGACCAGGGTGCAACCGACATCATTGCGCTGGACGTGTTCGACCCGCGCGCGCAGGCCGCCAACGCTCCGGGACTGGCGCCGTTCTTCGTCAAGTTCCTGAGCACGGTTCAACAGCGCGAAACGGACATGGAGCTGGCCCTGGCCGCAGCGCGTGGGGTGCCGGTGCGGCGCATCGCGCTGCGGCCGGTTGTGCATGTGCCTATTTGGGATTTCAGCCGGACCGAGGAGTTGATGCGGACCGGCTACGAGATCGCCTCGGCGGCGATTGCCGAGTGGCCGGCAGCAGCGGAGACCACGCAACGCCGTTGGTGGACGCGCAGCGATTGGCTGGTGCGGCCGGTCAGCCGCCTCAATCGTTGGCGTAAGGCGGCCTGAGGTCTCTCGCTTCTCTAGATTGGAGCACCGTCTTGACTCGATCCGCGGCGCTGAAGCGCCTGCCCTTGTACGGCAAGTGGCTCTGGGCGACCCTTGCGGTCGTGCTCGGACTGGCTCTCCTGATCCGGCTCGGCTTCTGGCAATTGGACCGTCTTGCCGAACGCCGTGCCGCCAACGCGCATCTCGTGGCGCAGCTTGAAATGCCCCCTCTGAACCTGACCGGCCAGCCTCTCGCGCCTGCCGGCGTCGACCTGCGCCGCGCGAACGTCCGGGGCTCATATGACTTCGCCCAGGAGATGGTCCTGCGCAACCGCGCCTTCGACGGCGCGCCGGGTGTGCACCTCATCAGGCCCTTACGCATCGCGGGCAGCGACACCGCTGTGTTAGTCGACCGTGGTTGGATCCCGTACGATCAGGCTTTGCCCGACTATCGGAAGGTCTACGACCAGCCGGTGGGCGAGGTAGAGGTGCAGGGGGTCTTGCACCTGTCACAACCGCGCCTGAACTCCTTGTCACCCGCCGATCCTCCCCTGTCTCCCGACCGTCCGCGCCTGGACGAGTGGTTCCGCATCGACATCCCGCGCATTCAGCAACAAATTCCGTATCCATTGCTGCCCGTCTACCTGGAACAGGGCCAGCCCAACCTGGCTGCCGTTCCGCCCATGTCGACCTCGGACGCGCTCCCGCGCCCGGATATTCAGATCGACCTCAGCGATGGTCCGCATCTCAGTTACGCCATCCAATGGTTCTCCTTCGCGGCGATCTTGCTCGTGGGATATGTAACCTTGTTCATAAGGCAAACATCCAAATAGCCTGTGCGATCTGTAACGCATCTTCCTGCGAAATTGACAGGTTGCGTCATAATCGGTACGGTTAAGAAACGTTCTGGTAGACTTATTCACCAATTCATACTTGCCCGGAAGGGATAAACCTGGAGCAACTGTGACCTACGCCTCCCAACCAACACCTGCCAGCCAGCCGAGAGCACCCGAGGATCCGCGGGCCAGGGCCCGCTCCAACCGGGTCGCTGCGCTCGGCATTGGCGTCCTGGCGGTCGTGCTGGGCTTCCTGGCCGGCCGCTTTAACCCATTGCTGACCGGTTCCACCTCGTCCGAGGGTGTTAAGGTGGATGCCCTCTTCAGCGTTCTGCTGGGTATCGGCACTGCTATCTTCGTCGTCGTGCAAGGCGGGTTGCTGTACTCGATTATTCGCTTCCGGCAGAAATCAGACGACGATGATGACGCGCCGGCGGTGCGCGGTAACGTGGGCCTGGAGATCCTGTGGACTGCCATCCCGGCTGCTATTCTTACCGGATTGGCCGTCTACAGCTACGCGACCCTGGCCAATATCGAGACGCCGGCCCCGGACGCGATCACGGTACAGGTCACCGGCCGCCAGTTTGCCTGGGACTTTTATTATCCGGATCGAGATGTCCATTCCCCCGAGTTGCATGTACCGCTCGGGTTGCAGGTGCACCTGGTGATGCATTCTGATGACGTGATTCACGCTTTCTGGGTGCCTGATTTCCGTGTCAAGAAGGATGTGATGCCCGACCGTGTGACCGAAGTGCGCTTTACGGCCGACAAGGCCGGGACTTATCCGATCGTCTGCTCTCGCCTGTGTGGCGTCGGTCACGCTTTTATGCGCTCCAACGTGGTCGTACAGCCGGAGAATATCTTCGCGACATGGCTCTACGCTCAGCAGACCGGGGCCACGGTGCAAGCCGGCGGCCAACCGGCCACCCCCGCCGCAGCCGGGAAAGCGGTATTTGAGCAGAACAACTGCGGTGCATGCCACACACTCAAAGATGCCAATGCGGCCGGCAAGGTCGGCCCGGACCTGAACAGCATCGGCACGAGCGCGGCCAAGATCATCCAGGACCCGGGCTACAAGGGCAAGGCCACGGATGCAGCAAGTTACATCCGGGAATCGATCGTCGAGCCCAACGCCTACGTCGTGCCGAATTATCCGCCTAACGTGATGCCGCAGAACTTTGGCCAGACGATTTCGGCCAAGGATCTGGACAATCTCGTGCAGTACCTGCTGTCACAGAAGTAGGAGAGAAACAACCATGACTACGTCGACGACGTCAGTAGCTGTGGAACGTCGTGGCTGGATGCGCCACGGAGCGACTAGCTGGCGTGACTACTTCACCTTCAACACCGATCATAAGGTGATCGGAGTCCAGTACGTCGTGATGGCCTTCACCTTCTTCCTGATCGGCGGGTTGATGGCTGAGGTGATCCGCGCGCAGTTGATCAAACCCGGAAATACCCTGGTGAGCCCCAACCTGTACAACGAGCTCTTTTCGTTGCATGGCACGATCATGATTTTCATGTGGGTCATCCCGGTGTTCACCGGCCTGGCCAACTACATCATTCCGCTGCATGTGGGCGCCAACGATATGGCTTTCCCCAAGCTGAACGCTTTCTCGTTCTGGCTGGCCCTGCTGGGCGGCATTATCATGATGGTGAGCTTTGTGACCGGCGGGAACGCGTCAGGCTGGAGCGCTTACCCGCCGCTGAGCGAGCAGACGGGTATCGGCCAGACGTTGTGGGCCGTCGCGCTGATCCTCATCGGCTTCTCGTCGATCTTCGCCGCGATCAACCTGCTCGTCACCATCATGAACATGCGAGCGCGCGGCATGACGTTGATGCGCATGCCGCTCTTCGCCTGGTCAATGATCGCCACCTCGATCATTATCCTGCTGGGCACGCCGGCCCTCGCCGGCGCGCTGGCGTTGCTGATCATGGATCGCGTGGCCGGCACACAGTTCTTCAAAGCGACCGGCGATCCGTTGATGTGGCAGAACCTGTTCTGGTTCTATTCGCACCCGGCTGTGTACATCATGATCTTGCCCGGCTTCGGCATCATCTCCGAAACGGTGCCGGTCTTCTCGCGCAAACCGATATTCGGATACAAGATGATCGCTTTCTCGAGCATGGCGATCGCGATCTTCGGCTTCCTCGTCTGGGCGCACCACATGTTCTCCAGCGGCATGAACCCGCTGCTGCGCATCCCGTTTATGATCACGTCCATGATCATCGCCGTCCCGACCGGGGTCAAAATCTTCTCGTGGCTGGCCACTCTCTGGGGTGGGCATCTGCGCTTCACCACATCAATGCTGTTCACGCTCGGGTTCATCTCAATGTTCGTCATCGGGGGCATCAGCGGGATCTTCCTGGCTTCGATCCCGATCGACATTCACGTCAACGACACTTACTTCGTGGTGGCCCACCTGCATTACGTCCTCTTCGGTGGCAGCGTGATGGCCATCTTCGCCGGGCTCTACTTCTGGTATCCAAAGATCACCGGGCGGATGCTGAACGAGACCTGGGGCAAAATCCATTTCTGGATGACCTTGATCGGCTTCAACATCACCTTCCTGCCGATGCACGCCCTGGGCCTAGAGGGCATGCCCCGCCGCGTGGTGACTTACGCGCCGGAATTCGCCCTGGGCAACCTCATCGCCAGCCTGGGCGCGTTCCTGCTGGCGGCCGGCACGTTGCCGTTTGTCTATAACGCGGTCATCAGCCTGGTGCGCGGTAAGGTCGCGGGCGACAATCCGTGGCAATCCCTGACGCTGGAGTGGACGCTATCGTCGCCGCCTCCGATTCATAATTTCCCTGAGCCGCCGACCGTGGACAGCGATCCGTACGGTTACGGCAAACCCCTGGTCCGCCGCGTGCCGCCCGCGCCCCGCCAAGAGGCGCCCGTGCCGGGTGGCGAGTGAGAGGTGATTTGATGAGCCAGACAGTCATCGTACACGACGAACCACGGGTCGCGACGACCACGGGAATTGACAATCGGAAACTGGGCATGTGGCTCTACCTGGCCACTGAGGTCATGCTGTTCTCGGCGCTGATCGGCGGGTTCCTGACGATGCGCACGCGTGCCCCGGCCGACGCCAACCATGTCCTGAATATACCCATCACGGCTTTCAATACGTTTGTGCTGATCGTCAGTAGCACGGCCGTCGTGATGGCCTTGTCGGCAATTGAGGACGGCGACCGCAAGCGGATGCTGCGCTGGATGGTGGCGACTTTCGTGCTGGGCGCGACGTTCCTCGGCATCCAGATCAACGAGTACAGGATCCTGATCGGCGAGAAACACCTGACGACGTCCAGCCTGTTCGGCAGTGGCTTCTTCACGGTCACCGGCTTTCACGGTTTCCACGTCTTTGTCGGCGTGTGCTGGCTGGGCGTGATCATCGTCCAGACCCTGCGCAACCGATTCACGACTAACGAACGCGATCACATGCGCTTCGAGATTTTCGGCCTGTACTGGCACTTCGTCGACGTGGTTTGGATTGTGCTGTTCACGATCATTTACCTGATCTAACGGAGAGAGCATGGCAATGCCTTCTAAGTCCAGGGCGGGCGCAGCCAAAACTCGCCGCCCCAATTACGTGCTGGTGTTCCTCTTGTTGGGCGCCCTGACGGCGTTGGAGGTCCTGGTCTCCAGCATGACCAACATTCCCAGGGTGTCGTTCTTGCTCGGCATGTCGTTCATCAAGGCCATGTTGGTCATTCTATACTTCATGCACCTGCGGTCTGACAGTCGCTGGTTCGGCCTGATCTTTTTCCTGCCGTTTCTGCTAGTAATTCCGTTGCTGACTGTGCTGCCGCATTGATGTTCAGGCGCGTTCTGTGGCTCCTGTTGGTCTTGCTGTTCCTGGCCGGGTGCGCCCGGCCGGGAACGAGCCTGGATACCTACTGGGATGCTCCGCACTTTCAGTTGACCGACCAGGCTGCCCAACCCTTCAACTCCAGTGCCCTGGCCGGCCGCGTTTGGCTGGTCGACTTCATCTACACTCACTGTCCTGATATCTGTCCGGTTTACCTCTCACCGCGCATGGCGCAACTGCAGCAACAGATCCTGGCCCAAAACCTGGTCGGCAAGGTGGACCTCGTGTCGATCACCGTTGATCCACAGCGTGATACTCCCGCCGTGTTGCAGGAATACGGAGCCCGTTACGGTGCCGATCCACGCGTCTGGCATTTCCTTACCGGTCCGGATGCCACGCTGCAGAGTCTATTGCAGACGGGCTTTAAGGTCGGTTCCGTCGTGAAAGCCGAGACCGAAGGCAACCTCACTCACTCAAGCTACTTCCTCCTGGTCGACCGGCAGGGCAAAGTGCGAGCGCTCTATGACGGCACCGAGGTCGACGCGGATAAGATGTTTGCCGATCTGCAGCAGTTGTCATCTTAAGCCGTCAGGCTGTAAGATTGCTTGTAGAACACGTCACAAAAGCCGCCTAAGATTGCTACGCACGTCACAAATCATCGCCTGCGCGCTCCTTTAGTATGGCTATTGCGGGATTGCACGATGCAGTTTGCGCTCAGTTTGCGGTTCTCCGGGGCATGTGTATAATAGAATCCAATTCTCCGCTCGTTATTTCAGTATTTTGCACTGGACCTTAAACCTCGCATGCCGGGTGCCACACCTTCTGAGGCACGTATAATGGAAGGAGTTTAGGCGCGTGTACAGATCACTCCTCTTCGTTTCGATAGTCCTGCTCCTGGCTCTCGCCGCTTGTGGCGGTGGCGGGCAGAGCGCTCCGGCAGGAGGCAGTTCACCGGCCGGTGATGCCGGCAACGGCAAGAAGCTTTTCACGTCGACCTCTATGGGCAAGAATAACGCGCCGGGCTGCACCACCTGCCACGCAGTGGGCGGGCAGGGCGGCCAGGTTGGTCCCGACCTATCGCATGTCGCTACTGACGGAGCCGCGATTGTCAAGAGCCCTGACTACAAGGGCAAAGCCCAGGATGCGCCCGGTTATCTGCGCGAATCAATCGTCGACCCAAACGCCTACGTTGTGAAAGGCTTTAGCGCCGGCATTATGTACGAGAACTACGGCAAAGACCTCGCCGATCAGGACATTAGTGACCTGGCCGCTTACCTGATGACCCTCAAATAACAACTTCATAGAGCCGCGCAGGACTTCGTGCGCGGGCGTTGCTGCTTTCGTGGGTGAATGGCTGCACAAGCGTCGTGCGGTCTTAGGAAGGGGGGGACATGCAGTTCATGCGCAATATACCCTTTGCATTGCGCCTCGCAGGCGTTGTCGTGGTCGCCCTCGTCTTAACGGGCGTCCTCTACTTCTTTTGGGGCGCGCACGCCCAGGCTGCTCCTCCGCAGCCGCTGCCTTTCCCGCACAAGCTCATGGTCGGCGCCGGTGTGCAATGCTTATTCTGTCACAGCACCGCCACCACCGGGCCCGCGGCGGGCATCCCGAGCGTGGAGAAATGCGCAGGTTGCCACCAGGTGATTGCCGCGAACAAGCCAGCCATCCAAACCCTCTTGACGAAATACTGGCAGCCCAAACAACCCATCCCTTGGGTGCGCGTCAATCAGTTGCCGCGCTACGTCAGGTTCGCGCACAACGTCCACGTCAACAGCGGCATCAACTGCGAGCGCTGCCACGGCAACGTGGGGCAGATGAACGAGGATTACCAGGTCGTGCGCATGAACATGGGTTGGTGCCTGAGCTGCCACGACCAGCAGCCGAACATCCGCCAGTTGCAGGACTGCTCCATCTGCCACTACTAGGAGGCGAACATGCCGCGTAAGATCAGCCGTCGCACATTTTTTAAAACCGGCGCTGCAGTCGCTGCGGCTAGCGTCCTGGCCGGCTGCGAGCAATACACCCGTTACGTAACGATCGAACCCTATGTGGTCCCGCCCGAAGAGCAGTTGACCGGCATTCCGACGTATTATGCCAGTACCTGCCGTATGTGTCCTGCGGGCTGTGGCATCATCGTACGCGTTATGAACGGCCGGGCGCTTAAGATTGAGGGTAACCCCGAGCATCCCCTCAACCGCGGCAAGCTTTGTGCCCGCGGCCAGGCCGGCCTGCAGCTGCTCTATAATCCCGATCGCGTGCGTGGCCCCCTGGCGCAGGCCAAGCGCGGCTCAGGCGCATTGGGTGCCAATCCCTTACCCTGGGACCAGGCTATCGACGAACTGGCGAGGCAGTTGCAGGCTGCCGGGAATAAGTTAGCCATCTGGGTCGGGCCCGCTACCTCGGGTCATTTGCTGGATCTGTTTGGCCGAATCGCCAAAGCCGCCGGCGCGCCCGCGCCAGTGGTTTATGCGCCCGGCAGCGAAGGTCAGCAGATGCTGATCAGCACCAGTCAGCGTGTCTTCGGTCGCAGCGCCATGCCGGCCTATGAGATCAGCCGCGCCGATGTGGTGCTTTCGTTCAGCGCGGACATCCTGGGGACCGAGCAATCCCCCACCCGCTATGGCATTGAGTACGGCAACTTCCGCACGCAGGCCAAGGGCCTGCGCGGCCACCTGATCCAATTTGAGACCCGCCAGTCGATCACCGGGTCGAAGGCGGACAATTGGTATCCCATTCGCCCGGGCACAGACGGGCTCGTTGCTCTGGCGATCGCGCGCCTGATGGTCGATCAGCCTGGCGTCCCTGCCGATCGCGTGGGACGCGCCCGGACAATGGCCGGCAGCTTCAACGTCGACGACGCGATCAAGGCCGCCGATGTGCCCATGGAGGCGCTGGTCAACGCTGCGCAGGTTTTCGGCGCCGCCCAACACCCGGTTGCGATTCCCGGCGCCGCATTGGCCCAAACTCCCAACGGCGCGGATGCGATGGCGGCGGTGCAGATGCTGAACGTGGTTGCCGGCACAGCCGGCCAGCCCGGTGGCCTGCTGCTCGACGCAGACCTGCCCTCCCCGGCCCCAGTGCGGACTGCCGTTTCGCCTTTCGCTGACGTGCAGAACCTGCTGAACAACCTGCGCGGGGGTGGAGTCCAGATGTTGATGATCTACGGTTTCAATCCCGCCCACGAACTCCCGGCCAGCCTGGGTCTGGCCGATGCGCTAAACAAAGTTGCCTTCGTTGTCTCCTTCGGTTCACTGGAAGATGAGACCGCGCTGCAGGCGAATCTGGTCCTGCCCGATCGCACCTACCTCGAATCCTGGGGCTATTCGGTAGTGTCGCCGAATTTCGGCACGCCGATCGTGAGCAGCCAACAGCCGGTCGTCAGCGCGACGGTCGCTATTCCGGCAGTCGACGCGCGTGCTACCGGCGACGTCTTGCTGACAGCGGCCAAGAGGGCGCCGGCGCTCGCCGGCGCCCTCACCTGGAATGACGAGGTGGCCTTCATAAAGGATACCATCACGCAACTGCCGGCCGGCGCCGCCGGTGGTTCAGGCGCGGACCTGCTCTGGAGCCGCTTCCAGCAGCATGGCGGCTGGTGGCCCGCTTCCGCCGCACCCGCGGCAGTGAACGCGACCACAGGCGCTGCGCCGACCCTGAATGCGCCGCAATACCAGGGCAGCGCAACCGAGTTTCCTTACCTGCTGCAAGTCTACGAGTCGACGCTGTTGGGGCGCGGCGAGGGGGCCAACCTCCCCTGGCTGCAAGGTTCGCCGGACCCGATGACCACCATTGCCTGGCAAAGCTGGGTGGAAATCAACCCAGAAACGGCCCAGAAGCTGGGCGTTAGCTACGGGGATGTAGTGCGGGTGACTTCACCCAACGGCTCGATCGAAGCCCCGGTCTACGTCTATCCCGTCATCCGGCCGGATGCGATCGGCTTGCCCCTCGGGCAGGGCCACGCGCATTTCGGCCGTTATGCAGATAACCGTGGCGCCAATGCTACCGCCCTGCTGGGCCCGACGCCCGACAATTGGGCTACAGTGCGTGTCAAGGTCGAGCGCACCGGCCAGCGGGTGAACCAGTCCAAGTTCGAATGGACGGAGGGTGTCAACCAAGGGTTCCCGACCGACGTGATCCCTGGATCGGCCATCGGTGGATGAGGAGTGGAAACTATGGTCAACGACCAGACTAGCCAGACATTGCCAGAGCACAAGTGGACCATGGTGGTAGACCTGGACCGCTGTACGGGCTGCAGCGCCTGCGTGGTCGCCTGCCACGCCGAGAACAACGTGCCGATCGTGAACGAGGACCAGGTCTGGAGAGGGCGTAGTATTCACTGGATCCACCTCCAGCGCTACTGGGAAGGCGACTACCCGCAGAAACAGGCCCGCTTCATTCCGACCATGTGCCAGCAGTGTGCCAAGGCGCCCTGCGAGCCGGTTTGCCCGGTCTATGCATCGCTGCACAGCACGCGCCAGAACCTTAACCTCCAGGTTTACAATCGCTGCGTGGGCACGCGCTACTGCGAGAACAACGACCCTTACAAGGTCCGCTTCTTCAACTTCTACCCGCCGCGCTTCGACCCACCTTTGGAGCAGCAGCTCAACCCCGACGTGACGGTGCGCAGCCTGGGCGTGATGGAGAAGTGCACCTTCTGCCTTCAGCGCATCAACCGGGCGGAGCAGGCGGCCCTCTCGGAGGGCAGAGCCTTGCGCATGGACGAGGTGATCCCGGCTTGCGTGCAAACCTGCCCGCCGAGCGCGCTGATGTTCGGCGACACGAACGATCCGAACAGCCCAATCAGGCAAGTGATAACCGGCAACCGGTATCGCAGCTTCAGGTTGCTCGAATCGTTGGGCACCGAGCCCGCGGTGGTCTATCTGAAAGGCGGTGAAGCTCATGGCGGCCAATGAAGCGCATCTCCCCGTGTGGAAACGGCCTCTGCCGGAGGACCCACGTCTTGCCCGCCAGGCTCAGCAGTTGCGCGAAGAGCACCTGAACCTTGATCCGCGGCCGCCGGATGAGATGATGGAGATGGTGATGCGCCCCACTACGCGCGCACCACTGGTCTTCTGGCTCATCTGGTTGGTCCTGGGCGGTGGGGTGTTGACCCTGGGCATCGTCTGGCTGATCCAGATGATCGGCGGCATCGGCATTGTTGGTTACTCTCGCCCCGTCATGTGGGCAGTCTACATCGCCAACTTTGTCTACTTCATCGGTATCGGCCACGCCGGAACTTTCATCTCAGCCGCCTTCCGCGCGCTGAAGATCTCCTGGCGTGGACCCATCAGCCGGGCGGCCGAGCTGGTGACCGTTTTCGGCCTGACGACCGCCGCCTTGTTCCCCCTGATCCACCTGGGGCGCACCTGGAAGGGGTATTACCTGATCCCCTATCCTAACGGGCGCGGGCTCTGGCCTAGCTTCCACTCGCCGCTGGTTTGGGACCTGATCGCCATCACCACTTACCTGACCTGCAGCACCCTGTTCGCTTACCTGTCGATCTTGCCCGACGTGGCGATGGCCCGCGATCGGGCCACCATCCCCTGGCGAAGGCGATTCCTGGAGGTCTTCTCGCTGGGCTTCTCGGGCACCGAAGGGCAATGGGCGACCTTGAATATGGCTCTGAACGTGTTCACGTTTGCCATCATCCCGGTCATGTTCTCGGTACACACCATTGTGTCCTGGGACTTTGCGATGGCCCTACAACCGGGCTGGCACAGTACGATCTTTGGCCCGTATTTCGTGGTCGGCGCTCTGTTCTCAGGAGCCGCGGCGGTGATCATCGTCCTGGCCCTCGTGCGCAAGTTTATGCATCTCGAGTATTTCATCCGTAAGGAACACTTCAACGGGATGGGGCTGTTCTTGTTGATCCTGTCGCTGACCTGGGCCTACTTCTTCTTCAACGACTACCTTGCCCCCTGGTACGGACAGGCCCCGGCCGATATAGCGCTTAGCCTGCGCTTTGAGCGCGGTCTAGGCGCGCCTTTTTGGTACTTCATGTTGTTTGCTAACATAGTAGTCCCATGGAGTGTCCTCTGGAACCGCCGCTGGCGCACCTCGCTTCCAATTCTGCTGACGGTAGCGGTCTTCGTCAATATTGGCATGTACCTGGAACGCATCAACATTGTGGCGATTGGCTTGGGCATCAATGAACTGCCT
>JADGQF010000244.1 GCA_017882045.1 Anaerolineales bacterium | reverse complement strand
GCAGAAAACGGGTGGCGCCGCGGCCGATGCGTCTCAGTTCGAGCTGCCGGTTTACACCCCGGCGACCACCGAGGCCTTCGCGACCTACGGCCAGATTGACGGCGGCGACGCGACGGCGCCGGCGGCCATCGCGCAGCCGGTGATCGCGCCGAGCAACGTCTACACGCAGTTCGGCGGGCTGGAGATCACAACTTCCTCGACCGCGCTGCAGGCGCTGACCGACGCGGTACTCTACCTGGTCTCCTACCCTTACGAGTGTTCGGAACAACTGGCCTCGCGCGTCCTGGCCGTCGCCTCGCTGCGCGACGTGCTGACCGCCTTCCAGGCCAAGGACCTGCCGTCGCCCGAGCAGATGAACGCCACGGTCGCTTCCGACATCGAGCGGCTGCGCAGCCTGCAAAACGACGACGGCGGCTTCCCGCTCTGGCGGCGCGGCGACGATACCTGGCCCTATGTGACCGTGTATGTGACGCATGCCCTCCAGCAAGCCCGCAGCAAAGACTATGCGGTGCCGGACGACATGCTGACCAAGGCCGGATCCTACCTGCAGAACATCGAAAGCCATATCCCCGCCTGGTACGGCCAGGACGCCCGCCGCTCGATCGTCGCCTACTCGCTCTACGTGCGCAGCCTGATGGGCGACAAGGACACCGCCAAGGCCCGTCAGATGATCAACAGCGTCGGGCCGGACAAGCTGCCGACCGAAGCGGTTGGCTGGCTCCTGTCGGTGCTGACCGGCGATCCAGGCTCGACGACCGAAGTGCAGACGATCCGGCGTTCCCTGAACAACCGGGCGACTGAGACCGCCGGCGCGGCCAGCTTCACGACCTCTTACGGCGACGACGACTACCTGCTGATGCATTCGAGCCGCCGCACCGATGCGGTCATCCTGGACGCGCTGATGGCCGATCAGCCCAAGTCGGACCTGATCCCGAAGGTCGTGCAGGGGCTGCTGGCGCATCGCACCGCCGGGCGCTGGGAGAGCACGCAGGAGAACTCGTGGGTGCTGCTGGCCCTGGACCGTTACTTCAACACCTATGAGGCGCAGACACCGGACTTCGTGGCCCGGCTTTGGCTGGGCGACCAGTACGCCGGCGAGGCGACCTTCAAGGGCCGGACCACGGACCGCCAGCAGGTGAACATCCCGATGGCGGTGGTCGCCAGGCAGGCCGGCCAGCAGAACCTGACCCTGAGCAAGGAAGGGCCGGGACGGCTGTACTACCGGCTGGGGATGTCGTATGCGCCGCAGAACCTCAAGCTGGCGCCGATGGAACAGGGCTTCACGGTGGAGCGCACCTACGAAGCGGTCGACAAGCCGACCGACGTGAGCCGTGACGCGGACGGGACCTGGCACGTCAAGGCCGGCGCCCAGGTGCGAGTGCGGGTGACCATGGTGGCGCCGTCGCGGCGCTACCACGTCGCCCTGACCGATCCACTGCCGGCGGGCTTCGAGGCCGAGAATCCGGCCCTGGCCGTAACAGGCAGCATCCCGGCCGATCAGAACCCGACCGCGCCGCAGAGCCGCTTCTTCTGGTGGTGGGGACCCTGGTACCAATACCAGAACCTGCGTGACCAGCGCGCCGAGGCGTTCACGGCCCTGCTGTGGGAGGGTGTGTATACCTACAGCTACGTGGCCCGCGCCACGACCCCCGGCGACTTCGTCGTCCCGCCCAGCAAGGCGGAGGAGATGTATGCGCCGGAGACCTTCGGCCGTGGGGCAACGGATCGGGTGATCATCAAGTAGGGCGCGAGGGCGCAAAGGCGCGAGGGGCAAGGGCGCAAGGCGCGGTTGCCTATTCTTGGGGAATGTGCTATGATCCGCGGCGTACGGGGCCCCGCGATTAAAATCACATGGAGATGGCATGACTGAAGACACCTACCAGTGGCCCGAAGAGGCGATCCTGCTCTCCGGCGAACCTAAGCCGGAGGCCAGGGCGCAGAACGGGAACTGGGTCGGCGGTCTGTTCCGGGAAATCCTGAGCACGGTCCTCCCCGCCGTGCTGATCGCCGTGCTCATGCACCTGTTTCTCGCCCAATCGAGCGTCGTCTTCGGCAAGAGTATGCAGCCCAACTTCTTCACCGACCAGCGGCTGATCGTCGAAAAGGTCAGCTATCACCTGCATGCACCGCAGCGGGGTGACGTGGTGATCGTGCGCGATCCTGACGGCGGCCCTTTGCCGTTGATCAAGCGCGTGGTGGGACTGCCCGGCGAGCGCGTGACGGTCGGCGACGGCCGGGTCTACATCGACGGCCTGATGCTGGACGAGCCCTACCTCGACGAGCCGACCGAAGGGGCCAGCCGGTCATGGGTGGTGCCGCCGTTCCACCTCTTTGTGATGGGCGACAACCGCAACAACAGCCGCGATTCGCGCTTCTTCGGTCCGGTCGCCACAGACAGCATCATGGGCCACGCGGTCTTCCGCTACTGGCCGTTGAACGAGCTGGGGCTGCCGCGCTGACCTCGCACTCCTCACGCCCCACTTCCGCTTCACCGCCGCGAGGAGACCGGCTCATGACCACACGGCTCTTCCTGATTCGCCACGGCGTCACGATCCTCAGCGCTGAAGATCGCTTTGCCGGCTCGACCGACGTGGAGCTCTCGCCCACCGGGCGCGCGCAGGCGGAAGCGCTGGCCCGGCGGCTGGCGGATGACCAGGTCCATCAGGTCCGCGCCATCTATGCCAGCCCGCTCAAGCGCACGCTGGAGACAGCCACCATCATCGGGCAGCCGCATGGCCTGGCGCCCATCCTGCAAGACGGATTGCGCGAGATCGATCACGGCCACTGGGAGGGGTTGCGCCGGGCGGACGTCGAGACGCAGTTTCCGGACGAGTACGCCGCCTGGGAAGAAGACCCCTACACGTTCGCGCCGGCAGGCGGCGAATCCGGGATCAGCGTGCTGGCACGGGCGCTGCCGGTGATCCGCGCGCTTGTGCTGCAACACGACGGCGAGAACGTGGTGGTCGTGTCGCACAAGGCGACCATCCGCTTGATCATCAGCAGCCTGCTCGGCTTCGATGGGCGCGGCTACCGCGACCGGTTGGACCAGTCGCCGGCCTGCCTGAACGTGTTGGACTTCAAAAGCCCGGTGCGCGCGCGGCTGATGGTGTTCAACGACGTCTCGCACTACGTCGATCAGCCGCCGCGCTCGGACGGGCGCCTGTCAAAGTGGTGGGACCAGGAGCAGCCGGGGTAGGGAGGAGGCGAACCTCCGACTTCACGGACATGAACCCTGATCATTATCAGGCCTGTCCAAAACCACATCAGGCCTGTCGGCCATCCCCACCATTGCCCTGCCGGCCGTCCAACTCATCTTCATCACCAGCATCGTTCTCTTCGCCTTCCAGGTCGTCTTCCCGGTGGACGTGCGTAGGTACACGACACAATCAGCCACGCTCCTCACGTCAATTTTCTTCTTGGCCTTCACCATCAGCTCGTTCGCGGGCAGCCCCGATGAATGGCTGAATCAGAGCGACGTGATCTGCATCAATCGCTACTGAGGCTGGTATACTGATGGCGAAGAGCTGCCTGACTAAAGGGGAGGAACCTATGAACCTGGATGACTTGAACGCAATGTACGATTTTACCGGCCGGACGTTTCTGGTCACCGGCGGCGGAGGTGTCTTGGGCGGGGAAGTCGCCCGCGCCCTGGCCGGCTGCGGCGCGAATGTGGTTGTGCTTGACCGTCACGTGGCGCCGGCTCAAGGGCTGATCGAGCGCACGGGCCCGGACAGCACCCGGATGTATGCAGTCGGCGGTGACGTGCTGGACATCACCAGCCTGCGCCAGGCGGCAGCCAGGATTGGCGAGCGCTTCGGCCGCATCGACGGCCTGGTCAATGCGGCCGGCGGCAACAAGCCGGCTGCCACCAGCGGCCCGGACCTGAGCTTATTCGACCTGCCTGAAGATGCGTTGCGGTACGTGTTCGACTTAAACCTCATCGGCACCATCCTGCCCTGCCAGGTGTTCGGCCGGCAGATGGTCGAGCAGGGCGAGGGTGTGATCTTGAATTTCTCGTCGATGAACGCGTTCCGCCCCCTGACGCGCGTTGCGGCCTACTCAGTGGCCAAGGCCGGCATCAACAACTTCACGCAATGGCTGGCGGTCCATATGGCCCAGACTTATTCGCCAAACATTCGCGTCAACGCCGTGGCGCCTGGCTTCTTCATGGGCCAGCAGAATCGTTATCTGCTGACCGACCGGGAGACCGGCGAGCTGACCCCACGCGGGCGCACCATCATCGATCATACGCCGATGCGCCGCTTCGGCACACCCGCAGACCTGCTGGGCACAGTCCTCTGGCTGCTGTCGCCGGCCTCAGCGTTTGTCACGGGCATCGTGGTGCCGGTCGATGGCGGGTTCTCGGCGTTCAGCGGTGTGTAGGGCCGTGAGGCGAAAGGCGTCCTTGCCGTGCCGTGGGCGGGCGAGATGCTGTACAGAGTCAGGAGAATGCAATGAAATACGGTCTCAACCTGAAGCAGGAAGGCGCCCTGGATCTAGTGTCCCTGGGCGCGCTGGTGCACCGTCTGGATCCCGGCATCGTGCCTTTCCGCAAGGCCACCGAGTGCCAGATCCACGTGAGCGGCGGCGAATTCAATGTGGCGGCAAACCTGGCCGATTGCTTCGGCCTGCGGGCGGGCATCGCGTCGGCGATGGTAGACTACCCCATCGGCGACCTGATCGCCGAGCGCGTGCGGTCGCTGGGGGTGACCCCGTTCTACAAACGCTTCAAGCATAACGGCGTCACAGGGCCGAACATGGCGACAGTCTATAGCGACCGGGGGCAGGGCGTGCGCGCGCCGGTGGTGTTCTACAACCGCAGCAACGAAGCCGCCGCCCAACTCAAGCCCGGCGATTTCGACTGGAACGCGATCTTCGCCGGTGGCGTGCGCTGGTTCCACAGCGGCGGCATTTTCGCCGCGCTTTCGGAGACGACGGGTGAACTCATTGTCGAAGCGATGAAGTGCGCCAAGGCCGCCGGCGCGGTGACCTCGTTTGACCTGAACTACCGTGCCAAGCTGTGGAACCTGTGGGGCGGCCACGAGGTCGCGTCGTCCGTCCTCCAAAACATTATAGAAAATGTGGATGTGCTGGTCGGCAACGAAGAGGACCTTCAAATGGGGCTGGGCATAGCGGGCCCGGAAGTTGCCGCCAAATCCAAGCTCGATCCGGGCGCCTTCTTCGGCATGATCGACCGCGTGACGGCAATGTGCCCGCAGGTCAAAGTCATGGCGACCACCTTGCGTGAGGTGCACTCGACCAACCGGCATAGCTGGGGCGCAGTGGCCTGGATCGACGGCAAGACGTATGTTTCACCCACCTGCGAGCTGGACGTCGTGGATCGCGTTGGCGGCGGAGACGGATTTGCCGCGGGCCTCTTCTATGGCCTCCTGGCCGGTGAATCCGAGCAGGAAGCCGTCAACCTGGGCTGGGCGCACGGCGCGCTGTTGACCACCTACCCGGGCGACACGACGATGGCGACTCTAGAACAAGTCCGGGCCTTCGCCAGGGGCGGCTCGGCGCGCATTCAACGTTGATCAACGTGCAAGGAATTGACAGCCGCGCACACCTTGAGGAAGTTGTCCCAGGTGGCCGGGGGCTGGTCGAAGCCGGCCGCCTTCAGCATCTCGGCGTTAAGGTGTAGAGCTGGTTGAACATGTAAATCGTAAGCGTGGCGGTGCTGCCCAGGGGACCGCCGAGTTGTTGCGCGGCGGCGATGTTCATGGCAAAGATCTGGTTGAACGACTGCAGCGAGCCGATCACCGAGATGATCACGATGAAAAACGGCGATGATGGCGATGATAACGAAGGCCGGGAGAATGTAAAGATAGGCCGACCACTGGATACGCCGCCGGGCGGCGTGCGTCTGGACGCGCGGCTGCAGTGCGACCGCACGTATTGCCGATGCCGAATCTCTCACTGGTGGCTTCCCTCGTGAGCTTGCTTTCGTCGCGCGCGCGCCAATAGCGGGCGCTGCCTACGGTAGTGCTGGGGCCATAATAGCCGCCCGGGGCCTCCTGCTACCTTAACTCCGGCTAAACCGGACCTTACGCCAACTTTAAGGTGACGGCCATATCACCGGAATGTCGAATACATTAACTGGGATTTATTCGCATTAAGCTTCACAGAGGTTGTGCAGCCCTTTTTCTAGCCTCAAGCGTCGCGCGCCAGGCGTATTGGAACTTAGGGGACCTCGACGCTGGTTATCTGCGTGAAGGAGCTCTCTCGTGGTAGGATCGACCTCAACTGCCGCGCCGCTCTGGCCTTTAGCGGTATACTTCCTGGGCGTTCTCATCCTCCTGGCAGGCATGATGATTTTGCCGTTCCTCCTTGGGCCACGTCACCGGGATCCTCAGACAGGCCAGCAGTTCGAATCGGGCATCAAGAGCACGGGATCGGCGCGCGTGCGCTGGAATATCAAATACTACCTCGTGGCGATGTTCTTCGTCATCTTCGACCTGGAGTCGGTGTTCCTGGTAGCCTGGGCAGTCGCGGCGCGCGAGCTCGGCTGGCCAGGCTATTTTGAGGCCCTGATCTTCGTGGGCGTGCTGCTGCTCTCGCTGGCTTACTTATGGAAAGTGGGCGCGCTGGAATGGGGGACGGAACGTCGTCGGGGCGCCGCACTGCGCATCTCGCGCCCGGTCGTATCGCCGCTGGAAGAAAAGACGATCTGGGGGAGCGGCGAGCCGACTAACCGGGGCTGAATAAAGAAGGGTGGACTCCTCACATGCGTGATTGGCTGCTAAAATCCGCACACCTGTCTCTGGCCGAGGGCGACGGCGCCTCTTTTGAACACGCCGCCAGCCGTAGCTTCTTTCTCGCCCGCCTGCAGGACCTGCTGGCATGGGGGCGCAAAAACTCGCTGTGGCCCTTCAACTTCGGCCTCTCCTGCTGTTATGTCGAGTTCGCTACCGCTCTGACGCCCAAGTACGACCTGGCGCGGTTCGGCGCCGAGGTGATCCGCGGCACGCCGCGCGAGGCGGACGTGATGGTCATCGCCGGGACAGTCTTCATCAAGATGGCGCCGGTGATTCAGCGCCTGTACGAGCAG
>JADGQF010000050.1 GCA_017882045.1 Anaerolineales bacterium | reverse complement strand
TTTTCTCGCCTGTGAAGATGTTGCGGAAGCCGGCAAGGCTCAATTCCTCCGGCAAGACCAGCCACGTGTCACCCCAGGCGCCGGGGCCCAGGGGCGCGCCGCCGCTTTCGCCTGCCAGCCCCACCACCAGGCGGGGCACAACTGTCAGCGCTGCCTGCTCGCCGGCCGCCCGCTCGCCGGCCGTGCGCGCAAAGGCTACCACGTGCTCGGCTTGCCCCGCGCTGGCCTTGAGCGCCCGGTAGGCGCCGTCCCGGAATAAGAGCCACCTGCTCCTGCCGGAAGTCTAGCGTGCGGTAGGTCACGAACAGTTTGATGCGGCCGTCCGCGCTCTCCTCGACCAACTCCTGCGCCAACGCGCGCAGGTCCCCAGCGGGCGGCTCGCCTTCAGCCTGCGCAACCCGCCGCTTGAGCCCGTCCAACAATTGCCGGTGCTGCTCGTAGTCCACCGGGCGCTGGTTATCCGGATCCACCAGGCTGAAATCCCACCGCTCGTTGCCCTGGTATATGTCGGGCACGCCAGGGGCCGTCAACTTGAGCAACAGCTGGGCCAGCGCGTTGAACTGTCCATAGTATGCCACGCGTTGCAGCAAGGGCGCGAACTTGTTTAGGAAGCGCAGATGGCTGCCGGGCTTGAGGATGGCGCTCACGAACTTGCTCAGCGCGCGATCGTAGTCTTCGTTGGGGTTCACCCAGCTCGTATGGACCTTGGCTTCCTTCGTCGCCTTGGCGATGTAAGCGCTGATGCGCGCGATCAATTGGTCGTGCGCCTCGTCGTGCGCCTTGCCCTGCGCAGCCGCGGTCCAGACCACCGCCGCTTGATGATCTCCTTTTCGCGGCTGCGCTCGGCCACCTTGGCCGGGTCCGATTCGGTGCGCCGCGGCAGGTAGTTGATCGCGGTCAGGATGCTCTGCAATTCCGCAACGTATTCGTCGTCCGGCCCGAGCGCCTGGGTCAGCTCGTCAAGCTTATAGCTCAGCACCCGGCCGTAGCTGCGTGGGTTTACCGGCAAGCGCCGATCGTAGTAGCAGAGCCGGAAGCTGCCATCGGCGTACTCCAGCCTCAGCTTGCCGCTTTCCAGGACGCGCCCATACTGGTTTTCCAGTATCGGCAATAGCACTTTGTGCTCCAGCTCGCGTTTTTTCGGTTGCCACTCGATATCGAAAAAGTCGCATATTGTGAGATCGGGCCGTTTTCCAGCACATCCGTCCACCACAGGTTGCAATCGTCCGCGATGCCCATGTGGTTCGGCACGGTATCTAACAGGAGGCCCATCCTGCGCGCCTGCAAGGCTTGCACCAGTTGCTCGAAATCCTCGTCGCTGCCCAGTTCCGGGTTCAAGCGGCTTGGGTTGCAGACATCGTAGCCGTGCAGGCTGCCGCGCGCCGCCTCCAGCAAGGGCGAGGCGTAAATATCGCTGATGCCCAGCTCGTGCAGGTAATCGACAATCTGTAGTGCATCCCGGAAGGTGAAGTGGGCGTTGAACTGCGGCCGGTAGGTCGCATTGGGGATGCGGGTCCCCCAGGCCGGCTCTGGCTCGGCCTTTGGTTGCTCAACTGTTCTGGTCTGTTCCATAAGCTCCCCCTTTCCGATTCGTGCCCGCTCCTGGCAGCGTGCTGGTGTTCATGGTGGACGCCGGTCACCGTGACTCGAACACCATGACCGTCAGAGGCGGCACCTCGATCCTCACCTCTCCATCTGACGCGATCTGTTTCGCCGGCACAGCCTCTGGCCGGTCTTCTGCGCCGCCTTCCGTCTGCTCTCCCGCCTCACTCGCCTCCGCGCTCCGCAGCTACTCTGCGGAATCCAGCACCTTCTCCCACCGTCCCACGGGAATCGGCAGCACCAGCTCGGCCGGTTCCTCGCCGAAGTTGAAGACAGCCCATGCCTGTTCGTCGCCGGCCCAGCGACGCCAGAACAGCCCCCGCTCCTCGCCGCTGCCGCTGCCGTCGGCGGTCACAAGATCACGATAGTAGCGCTCGTGCTCGCCGGTGAGTTGCAGGTGCAAGGCGTGATGCAGGTCGTCGGCCCATTGCGCGTGCAGCCCGAAGCCATGCGTTTCCGGCGTGCGCACGATGCGCTGGTCATTCAGGTCGCTTTCGCCGATCAGGTACAGTCGCCGTCCGAGCCGCCGCCCTTCCTCGTCCACCCGGCCGGCCAGTTCCTCAAGGAACGTCCCGGCGGAGAAGTCCAACATGGCATGCACCGCATCCAGGCGCAGTGCATCCAGGTGGAAGTCGCGCAGCCAGTAGAGGGCGTTCTCAATGAAATAACCCCGTACTTCGTCGCTGTGCGGCCCGTCGAAGTTCACCGCCGAACCCCATGCCGTCTTGTAGCGGTCTGTGAAGTACGGCCCGTAGTCCCACAGATAATTGCCCTCGGCTCCCAGGTGGTTATAGACCACGTCGAGCGTCACCGCTAACCCATGCCGGTGGCAGGCGTCCACCAGGTGTTTCAGCCCCTCCGGCCCACCGTAGGTGTTCTGCGCCGCGAACGGGTAGACGCCGTCATAGCCCCAGTTACGCCCGCCGGGGAATTGTGCGACCGGCATGATCTCTACGACCGTAATGCCCAGCTCGTTCAGCGCCGCCAGGTGCGAGATGACCGCCTTGCGCCGCCCCATGCACCCTCTCGGGCTGGAAGCGCGAGACTGGGTCGGGCCGCTCCTTGGCGCCGTCCAACCGGTACAGCTAGCGCGCCCCCGGTGTGACACCGTGGATCAGCGCCTGGTAATAGCCACGGCCCGCCGCTTCCAGCGCCAGCACCTGCTCTTTCGGCGAGATCAGGTGTACGGCTACCGCCGTCGCCGCCGGCGCGCAGACGCGGAACGCCGTCTTTCCCCCGCCCAGGTAAGTCGCCCCGATGGGCCACTCGGTTGGCTTCAACACCTCTGTTCTCCTGGCTGCTTGTCTGGCCGCCGCCGAGCCAGAGTATACAAGGGATGGATCGCTAATTGTGTGCCCGGCTCTACTTACTTGCTCGATAATTATGATACTATGTATTCTCAATGGCAGCCAATATCCTTTTGATCGATGACGATGCGCTTCTCCGCCGCAGCCTGGCCTTCAACCTGGAACGAGCCGGCTATCGCGCCGCGACCGCGGAAAGCGCCGAAACCGCGCTGGCGATGGCCCAGCGCCACCGGCCCGATCTGGTGATCCTGGATATTGGCCTGCCCGGCATGGATGGTCTGGAAGCCCTGCGCCAATTCGAGGAAGGCATGGGGGTGCCGGTCATCTTTCTCAGCGCCCGCCACCGCGAGCTGGACCAGGTGCTGGGGCTGGAACTGGGCGCCGACGACTACATCACCAAGCCGTTCGATCTGGACGTGCTGCTGGCGCGCATCAAGGCGGTGCTGCGTCGCACGCAACGCGTACCCTCCCGGACCGCGGCGCCGGCTGTGCTGCAGGCCGGTGATCTCACGATCGATCCCAACGCCCACACCGTAACGCTGGCGGGACGTCCCATCGAGTTGCCCCCGCGCGAGTTCGACCTGCTGTATGTCCTTGCCTCGGAGGCCGGGCACGTCGTTTCCGCCGACACCCTGCTGGCACAGGTGTGGGGACCGGAATACGCCGGCGAGCCGCAGGTGGTTTACGTTCATATCCGCTGGCTGCGTGAGAAACTGGAAGAGGAACCGCAACACCCCCACCGAATCGTGACCATGCGCGGTGTGGGGTACAAGCTTGAGCCGCAGGACGGGCAACCTCGGGGGACCTGACCCCGGGAGGGTGACCCAGGAGGGTGACCCGGGAGGGTTGAGTGTTCAATACCCTGCGCCGCCGCTTGATCTTGAGCCATGTTCTGCCCTTATTGGTCATCCTGCCCTTGATGGGCATTGCGCTCATCTATGTGCTCGAGACCCAGGTCTTGCTGACCAGCCTATCCGGACAGTTGGTCAGCCAGTCGCGGTTGGTGGCGGAAATGGCCGGCGACCATCCGGACATCTGGTCTGATCCCGCACAGGCCCAGGCCTTCCTGAGCCGTCTCGACCCCCTGCTCAATGCCCAGGTCATGCTGCTCGATAGCGGCGGCCACGTGCTGGCCTCAAACGACGCGGCCGGTGGCCCCCGCCAGGGAAAGCCGCTAGCGCCTGCCGACGTTCTCAAAACCCTGGGCGGTCAGATCACCGTGCACGTCAGCTATGGCCCGCGCCTGAGCGCCCAGGTCGTGGATGTGGCCGCGCCCGTGATGGGCTCGGGCGGGCGCGTGATCGGCCTGGTGCGCCTGAGCCACGCGATGACCAGCGTTTACCAGCAGTTTCTGGGCCTGCGCTACCTGATCGCCGCCGTGCTCGGCGTTGCCCTGCTGTTGGGCGCGGCTGCCGGTTGGATCCTTGCGCTCAACCTCGAACGTCCGCTACAGGATGTGACTGCGGCCGTGGGCGAGCTTGCCCAGGGCGGGCCCCTGGTACCGCTCCCCGAGCAAGGTCCGGAGGAGATCCGTCTGCTGCTGCGGGCGGTCAACACGTTTGTCGAGCGCCTGCAGACTCTCGAACAGGCGCGCCGCCAGTTGCTGGCGAACTTGGTTCACGAGCTTGGCCGCCCGTTGGGCGCCATCCACTCCGCGATCGAGGCCCTACAGAGCGGCGCGGATGATGACCCGCGGCTGCGCGACGAATTGCTCGCCGGGATGAATGACGAAGTGGGCCGTCTGCGCCGCCTGCTGGATGACCTGGCGCATCTACACGATCAGATCCTCGGCGGCCTGGAGCTGGCGCGCCGGCCCACCCCACTCAGCTCCTGGCTGTCCGGCCTGCTGCCCACCTACCGCCAGGCCGCTCTCAGCAAGGGACTGCGCTGGCAAGCGGATGTCCCAGCTGACCTCCCCGTGGTCCCGGTGGACCCAGATCGCCTGGGGCAGGCGCTGGGCAACCTGCTCACTAACGCGATCAAATACACTAACCCCGACGGGCAGGTCTCGGTCACGGCCGGTCGGGAGGATCACGAAGTGTGGATCGACGTCGGCGACACGGGTCCCGGCATCCCGGCGGAAGAACAGGAACTCATCTTTGCACCCTTCTATCGCAGCAACCGCCTCGGTCGCTTTCCGCAAGGTATGGGACTGGGTCTGACCATCGCGCGCGACCTGACTGCGGCTCACGGGGGCCGCTTACAGGTACGCAGCACCCCCGGCGACGGCAGCCACTTCATCATTCGCCTCCCCGTGCCCGATTGAGTGGCGCCGCTTCAGCGGAATAGCCTTAATAACCTCTTTAGGTAGTCTGCAGTTCTCCTTAAAGGCACCGCCCGCTACCCTGGGTTATAAGAAGGAGTAGACTTGGTTTTTCTGTTCATCTCCTGATTTGAGGACGTGCAGATGCTATCCGCCGGCGCGACCCCCATGTTGCTCAGCTTATTGGTGGGGTTATTGATCGGCCTCCTGGGCTGGGGCGTCGCACGTCAGCGCTTGCCGCCGCATACCGGCAAGCTGATGGAGCCGCGTGACGATCTGCTCCTTGGACTGCTGGTCCTCGCGGCCTTCTCCTTGGGGGTGTTTCTGACATATCTCCTGATCAATATGGCTGTATAAAAGAGAGCCACTAGATTCCTTGCTTGTTTCGGAAGGAGACCGGGTACATGAACAATAAGTTTTTGGTATCAGTCGTGCCTGTCCTACTGCTATTGTTGCTGTTGCTAGCCGGTATCGGCTCACAGGCGTTGCCGGCCCAGGTCAGCGGCACAGCTACACCACCCGCCGGCATGGCCCCGGCGGTCGCCCTGACCTCCACGGTAGCCCCTACGGGAACGGCCGTGGCAACGGCGACTGCGGTCGCTACGACCGCGCCCGCTGCGACAGCGCCCGCTGCCGCGGCGACGGCGACCGTCACGTCCACGGCGCCCGCGACGGCCGCCACGGCGACCCTGACTTCTACGGCGTCCCTATCGGCGCCGCCTGAAGCATTGGCGGCTTTCGAGCGCACGCTGGAGCGTATCTACACGCAGGTAAGCCCCTCGGTCGTCAACGTGCAGGTCATCCAAAGCATAGCAATGCCCAACTCGCGTTTCCGGGGCATGCCCAACCTGCCAGGGACACCTGGGCCTATGACGCCGCCGGGTGGCGGCATGCAGCCGTTCGCACGCGGGCTGGGTTCCGGTTTTGTCTGGGATAACCAGGGTCATATCATCACCAACAACCACGTGGTCGACGGCGCCAGCGCCATCTCTGTCGTCTTCTCTGACGGTACGACCGTCACTGCTACGGTCGTCGGGCAAGACGCCAATAGCGACCTGGCCGTGCTCAAGGTGAGCGCGCCGGCCGCGCTGCTCCAGCCCGTGATGCTCGGCGACTCGACGCAGTTGCAGGTAGGGCAGTTGGTGGTGGCCATCGGCAATCCCTTCGGCTTCCAGGGGAGCATGAGCACCGGCATCGTCAGTGCCCTCGCACGCACGCTGCCGGTCGGCGACCAGTTCAGCGCCGGGCCTTCGTACTCCATCCCCGATGTTATCCAGACCGACGCCGCCATCAACCCGGGCAACTCGGGCGGCGTGCTCACCGACGATACGGGCCGGGTGATCGGCGTGACTGCGGCCATCGAATCAACGGCCAATGGCTCGTCGTCAGGGGTCGGGTTCGCGATCCCGTCGGCAATCGTGCAGAAGGTTGTCCCGGCCTTGATCAGCAGCGGCCATTATAGCTGGCCTTTCCTGGGGATCAGCGGCACGAGCCTCACACCTGACGTTGCCCAGGCCATGAACCTGGCCGCCGACCAACGCGGCGCCCTGGTTGTTCAGGTCCTGCCTGGCGGCCCGGCTGCGCTGGCCGGCCTACGGGGTTCCCAGCAGTCGGTTACGCTGTTCGGGCAACAGGTCCCGGTGGGCGGCGATGTGATCACCGCCATCAACGGCAGCTCGGTAAAGACCTTTGACGACCTGGTGGCCTACCTGGCACGCAGCGCGCAGGTCGGCCAAACGGTGCCGCTGACTATCCTGCGCAACGGCCAGCAGCAGACGCTCCAGGTAACCCTGGCTGCCCGGCCCGCGCAGTCCGCCGCCGCGCCGCTCCAGTCTGCGACTTCGCCTGCTCTGTCCGGCACGCCATCGGCCACGCCGCCGATCACCGGCACGCAGACGATGACCGGCACGCAGACAGCGCCAACCGAAACCGCACCCGCGGCTACGCCCGCGGCGACGCCATCGGCCGCGCCGCCTATCACCGGCACGCAGACGATGACCGGCACGCAGACGGCGCCAACCGGAACCGCGCCCGCGGCCACGCGCTCGGCGTCGTCGCAGACGACGCCCTCAGCGCCGCCATCGGCGCAAGCCACCCCCGGCGGCGGCCCGCGCCTTGGCGTTTTCGTGATGAACATGACGTCCGACCTCGCGACGGCCATGAACCTGCCGGCCAACCAACCGGGCGTGCTGGTCGTGAGCGTTCAGCAAGGCAGCCCGGCCGACCGGGCCGGCCTGCGCGGTAGCTTCCGTAGCACAACCATTGCCGGGCAGCAGGTCATGATCGGCGGCGACGTCATCACGGCCATTAACGGGCAGCCTGTGACTACCATCCAGGATTTGCAAACGGGCCTGCTGCAGGCGGGCTTCGGTTCGACCGTCAAGCTCAGTATCCTGCGCGATGGGCAGCAGCAACAGCTAAGCGTCCAACTGGCCGCCAATGCCGGGGGCGCCACAACCCCCAGTCCCTGAGGCGGCCTCTACCTGGATGACACCGTACTGTCCCTGTGCTGAAGATGCGCGATACTTCCGAAGTCCCGTTCTGTTGGGCGGGACTTCGGAAGGTTTTTTGTGAAGAGGCTCAAACGCGAAGTGGCAGCCCAGGCAACGCGTAAGACTAACCCCGGCACCCCCGGCGACAGGCCGAGACACGGCCAGGCGCCGCCGCACGGCGAGCACTCGCCGCGCAACGGCGACCGGCAACCGGCGCCGGAGCGCGGTCTGCACGCGGCTGGAGGCGGGCGGCTACCGCCCGCCTCGCGGGTGCCAGGCGCCCGCCGCACGCCGGCAGAACCGGGTCGGGGCAGCGGCTTCCGCATCAGCTTGCAGGCCTGGCTGGCCCTCCTGGCACTCGGCCTGGCGCTCTGGCTGATCGTGCGTCACACCTCGCTTATCTTCGAGGTGAGCGCAGTGCTATTCGGGGCCGTCCTGCTGGATGTGGCCATCCGTCCCCTGGCAGACCGCCTGGCGACCCAGCGGGTGCCGCGCTGGATCACGGTCCTGGCGGTTTATTTCTTGGCCGCGGCCGTCCTGGTGGGTCTTGCCAGCTCACTGCGCCCCCTGGTCGTGACAGAGCTGGCTCACTGGCGCAGTCAAGGGCCAGAACTGGTGCAGCGGGCCCTGAATGTGGTGGGGGGTATCCCGCTGATCAGCGAGTGGGTCCCGGTCGATAGCACGCTGGGTCGCGAAATTGCCGCGCGCCTGGGCCTGTTGGGGGCGCCCGCCCTGAGCATCCTGGCCGGCGTCGGTGGCCTGCTGCTCGACGCGGCGGTTGTCCTGGCGCTGGCTTTCTTTCTGGCCACCGATACCGAGCTGAGCGCGCGCTTCATATCCGCCTGGGTGCCGCCGGCCCGCCGCTCTCAGTTCGTGGGCTTTATGGACGACCTTTCTCAGCGGTTGGCGCGTTGGGTCTGGGCGCAGATTGGCATTGCCTTCTATTTTGCGGTAACTTACAGCCTCGGCCTGACGATCTTGCGCGTCCCCTTCGCACTGACCATCGGTGTGGTGGGAGGCGTGCTCGAATTCATCCCGTACGTCGGCGGCTTCATCGCACTGCTGCTGGCCGTGCTCAGCGCCATCACGGTTTATCCGCTGCTCGGTCTGTGGGTAGTGGTCCTGCACGTGGTGGTGGTTTTCGTCGAGTCACACTTTATCGCCCCGACTTTCTACGGTCGGGTGATCGGCCTTCACCCGGGGATTGTGTTGATTGCCCTGGTGGCGGGCGCCAAGGCGGCCGGGGTTGTGGGCCTGCTGTTCGCGGTTCCCGTGGCAGTGGTGCTCGCCGCCTTTGTGCAGCAGGCGCAAGGGGCGTTGGCACAAGCGAGGGCGGTGCCTGGTGAGCCGGCCCTGGCAGAGGAGAAGGAGTTGAGTCAATGAAGAGAAGTTTGCGCCGCGCCGCGCTGGCTGCGGTCGTTTTACTGGCGTTGCTGTTGGGCATCGGCGGGGGTATGTTGCTCGACCGGCAGGTGATGGTGGCCGCCGCCGGACCGGCGGGGCAGAACAGCCCCAATTTCCACCTCTTGTCCGAAGCCTGGGACATCATTCAGAGTCATTACGTCGACCGGCCGGCCATCGACGCCCAGCAATTGACCTACGGCGCATTGAGCGGCATGGTCAACGCGCTGGGCGATACCGGGCATACCGTCTTCCTGACCCCGCAGATGGTCAAAGAGGACCGCATGTCTCTGCAGGGCGAGTTCGACGGTATCGGCGCCACGGTAAAGATGAAAGATGGCTATGTGGTCATTGCCGGCCTGATCGACGACTCGCCCGCGCTCCACGCCGGCCTGCGTCCCGGTGAGATGATCCTCAAGGTCGACGGCCAGGACATGACCGGCCTGACCCTTGACCAGGTGGTCTCACACATATTGGGTCCGGCGGGTACTAACGTGACCCTTACCTTGCGCAATCCCGACACCGACCAGACCCGCGACCTGACGATCACGCGGGCACACATTGTTACGCCCAGCGTTAGCTGGCGCATGCTGCCCGGCAGCACCGTTGCTCACGTGCGGCTTTCAGCCTTCAGCGAGAAGGCCGGGGCCGACCTGCAGAAGGCGCTGGCCGAAGTCCAGCAGGCGGGCGCGTCGGCCATTATCCTGGACATGCGCAATAATCCCGGCGGCTTGCTTGGAGAAGCCATCAGCGTGGCCAGCCAGTTCCTCAAGGACGGCAACGTTTTGCAGGAGAAGGATTCTAGCGGTAAGGTCGTGCCAACGGCGGTCGAGCAAAACGTCCCGAAAACCGACTTGCCCGTGATCGTGCTGGTTAACGGCGGCACCGCCAGCGCCGCAGAGATTGTTTCCGGCGCGCTGCAGGATGCCCGCCGTGCGACGGTGCTGGGCGAGACCACATTCGGCACCGGCACGGTGCTCAACCAGTTCAACCTTTCGGATGGCTCGGCCATCAACGTGGCAGTTGGCGAGTGGCTGACCCCCAAAGGTCGCGTCATCTGGCACCACGGTATCGTTCCCGATGTAACTGTCACTCTGCCTTCGGACGTGAATCCGCTCACGCCCTCGGCCGAGAATGAGATGACACCGGCGCAACTGCGCGCCAGCGGGGACACCCAGCTTTTGGCCGCCCTGGACAGGCTCACGAAGGCGACCGCCGAGCGCGCCCCCTCCTATTGGATGGGGGCCAAGTAACCCTTTTAGCTCATCTTAAGGGATACTTTATCAACACATAAGGACAGGAAGTCCCTTTAAGGAGTATGGTCTACCAGTGTTACGCAGGGGCGCGGGTCCGGCGCAAGGGACCGCGCCCCTTATTATGGGAGGCACATATGTCATTAACAATGCATCTTTTTGAGCACAATCAAAACCAAACGGTGCATTCTGAAGGTATTGCCTCGCTGGTAAACCGGCTAGGTGATGATGATGGGCTCCTGCGCCGCAAGGCGCGTGAGACCCTGGTGAACCTGGACGGCTCCGCGGTGCCCAGCCTCATCATGGCGCTGTCAAATCCCAGCCGTGATGTCCGCTGGGAGGCTGCCAAGGCTCTCGGCGCGATCGGCGACCCGTCCGCCGCGCCCGCCCTCGTGGAGGCTCTGGAAGACGAGCGTTTCGGCGTACGCTGGCTGGCTGCAGAAGCCCTGATCGCTCTCGGCGCGGAGGCAACACTGCCTCCTTTGATGCACGCGCTGAGCGAGTCGGCCGATTCGGTCTGGTTGCGGCACGGCGGGCACCATGTCCTGCGCACCCTGGCGCGCAACGGCCTGCCGAAGACGGTGCAGCCGGTCCTGGCGGCCCTCGAAGACGTCGAGCCGGCAGTGGAATGTCCCGCGCTGGCCCTGCGCGCCTGGGAGTCGCTGAGGTTTTCTTAATCTTGGCTTGAGACATACATAAGGACGGGCGCTTGCCCCCTGGCTATCATGGGGCGACATCGTGTTTGATAGAGAGGGACGAGGCACGACAACCGGTCCGGCCCCGGCAGCCAAAAATCCGGGCACGATAAGGACCAGACGGCCGGACGACTGGCGCTCTATGACCTGGGCTGGGCCGAGGACTTCCATGATCCGCACGACTGGGTGCAGCCTTTCCTGGGCAGCGGCGGCACCTATGCCGGCACGCAGGCTTTCCCAAAGGCTGTGCAAACCCAGCTAGATCAACTGATCCAGCAGGGCGTAGCGAGCACCGACCAGCAGGCGCGCACGAAGATATACGGGCAGTTGCAGAACCTGTCGTACGAGAACGCTCTTGATATCTGGCTCGATCAGCAGCAAGGGCGTCATTACGAACAGCTCTGGGTAAAGGGCTACTACTATCAGCCGAATTACGAGGGCAACTTCTACTTCTATGTGCTCTCGAAGTAGGCGCCGCCGGCATACGCTCACGAAGTGGGCGCGGCCGGCCTGGGGTCGGTAGCTGAATATCGTTGACCGCCATCGGGCAGGTGAACGGCGACCGCACGGGTGATCCGGCGGTAGCTGCCCGCCTGTCCGATGGTGCATTACGGGCTACAGAAAGCGCTTCCGCAACGCGGTAAGTTTGCTAGGTGGAGGATAACCATGGATGTTCCTGTAGATGCGAGGGTCGAATGTACTGACGGCCCATGCGGGCGCTCCACTTATGCGATCGTAGACCCGGCTAAGGAGCACGTCACGCATGTCGTGATCGAGGAATCCGGGTTGAGCGGCCGCGAGCGCCTGGTACCGGTATCACTGATCAGCGAGAGCACGCCTGACGTGATCAGGCTGCGCTGCAGCGCCGAGGAACTGCAGGAAATGCAGCCTTTCCTGAAGCGAGAGTACTTGCCCGGCGAAGACCCATTTCTCATTTACCCACCCGGCCATTACATGGTCTGGTCCGCCGGCATCAGCGGTGGCATTCCACCCGTGGTCGAGCACAGCCAGGCGCCGTCAGGCGAGCTGGCGATCAGCCGCGGCGCGCGTGTGGAGGCCAGCGACGGCAAGGTCGGCCAGGTTGACGAATTTCTGACGGACCCCGTCGATCAGCAGATCACCCATCTCGTGCTGCGCCAGGGGCATCTCTGGGGCCAGCGTGAAGTTACCGTTCCGGCCAACCAGATAGATCGCATCGAGGACGGCGTGGTTTATCTGAAGCTGGACAGGAAGGGGATTGAGGCTTTGCCGGGCGCCAAGCATTGACCCGGAGAAGCGCCGTTAGCACGAAATTCGTTATCCGCGACATTGCCGGTTGCCAGCGCCGGGACCCGAGGAGCGTATATCATGCAACAAGCGAGCGTTGATGCTCATAGCGGGACCCACATGAACCCGTTATTGCAGTTGGAAGCTTTGGGCCAAAGCATCTGGCTCGATTTCACTCACCGCGCCCTGATCCTGGACGGTGAGTTGCAGGCCCTGATCGAGGACGACGGACTGAGTGGGATAACCTCCAACCCTTCGATTTTTGAGAAGGCGATAGATGACACCCACGAGTATGACGCGGCCATCGATGCCCTGGTCTCGCAGGGCAGGGACGCCAAAAGCATCTACGAGGCGCTGGCAGTTGAGGACCTTCAGCACGCGGCCGACCTGTTCCGCCCGACCTACGATCGCACCGGCGGCCGGGATGGCTTCGTCAGCATGGAGGTCTCGCCTCACCTGGCGCATGACACTGCGGGCAGTATTGCCGAGGCGCGCCGCCTATGGGCTGCGCTGGATCGCCCGAACGTGATGGTCAAGGTGCCGGCGACACGCGAGGGCTTGCCCGCCATCCGGCAGTTGATTGGCGAGGGCATCAACATCAATATCACGCTGCTGTTTGGCTTGCAGCGCTACCGCGAGGTCGTCGATGCCTATATGGGGGGCCTGGAGGAGCGCGTCCAGAAAGGCCAGCCGGTGGGGCATCTGGCTTCGGTGGCCAGTTTCTTCCTCAGCCGCATCGACGTGAAGATCGACCCCAGGCTGGAGCAGATCATCAACAAGCAGGGTCAGGTGTCCAGCGGCGCGACCCAGGCAGGGGCGGAGTCGCACCCCGTTTCGGCCCTCGAGATCGCGCGCCATCTGCTCGGCCAGACGGCTATTGCCAGCGCCAAGGTAGCCTATCAGATCTACAGCCAGGACTTCGGCGGCCGCCGCTTCCGCGCCCTGCTCGAACACGGCGCACGCACGCAGAAGCTGCTCTGGGCCAGCACGAGCACCAAGAACCCGGCTTACCCGGACGTCAAGTACGTGGAAGCCTTGATCGGGCCGGACACCATCGACACCCTGCCCCTGGAGACGCTCAACGCTTTCCGCGACCATGGCATGGCCCGACCGACCCTGGAAGCGGATAGCCTGGCCGCGCACCAGGCGCTGGCGGACCTGGGCAAGGTCGGCATCAACCTGGACGAAGTGACCCAAGAGTTGGAGGTTGAAGGCGTACAGAAGTTCAACGAAGCGTTCGACAAGATGCTCGCCGCGCTCGAGAAGAAGCGCCAGGCCAGCCGCTCGGCCCAGAGGGCCGCATGAGCGCGTCACCCCGCGTCACCGCTCTCTTTCTGGATAGATGATCGCATTCCCGGCATAATCCGCTACCTTACTGCGAAGGACGTCAACATGGCAGAACAGGGATACCAGATTGGCATGGTGGGCCTCGGCGTCATGGGCCGCAACTTGCTGCTCAATATGGCGGACCACGGCTTTTCCGGCATGGGCTACGACACCGACCAGAGCAAAGTCCAGCTATTGCGTCACGAGGCGGGCGAGCGCCGGATCGAGGGCGCCGCAAGCCTGCCGGAGTTCATGGGCGGGCTGAGCAGCCCGCGCGCGATCATGATGCTGGTGCCGGCGGGACCACCCGTCGACGCCGTGATACGCGCGCTGATGCCTCACCTCGAACCGGGCGATCTGCTGATCGACGGCGGCAACTCGTATTTCAAGGATACCGAGCTGCGCGCCGCGACCCTGGCCGAGAGGGGTGTCCAGTTCCTCGGGGTCGGCATCTCCGGCGGCGAAAATGGGGCACGGCACGGCGCCAGCCTGATGCCCGGTGGTGCGCGTGAGGCCTACGAGCGCGTACGTCCGATACTCGAAGCGGTCGCCGCGCGCGTGCCCGTGGTGCCCTCCGGCCTTGCCGTCGCGGCGGCGAGCACAGACGCCGAAGCCGGCCTGTCGCCGAACGGCGCGGCGCACGATGAGGCTGAACTGTGCGTGGCCTACATGGGACCGGGCGGCGCAGGGCATTACGTGAAAATGGTGCACAACGGCATCGAATACGCGCTGATGGAGCTGATTGCCGAGAGCTACGACATCATGTCGCGCGCCCTGGGCTTGACGGATGAGGAGTTGGAGGCCGTTTACAGACGTTGGAACGAGGGCGAGCTTAACAGTTATCTGATCGAGATCACGGCGAACATCTTCGGCAAGGTGGACGAACGTACCGGCAAGCGCCTGGTGGACGTGATCCTCGACCAGGCCGGCCAGAAGGGCACCGGCAAGTGGACCTCGCAGAGCGCGATGGACCTGGGCGTGCCGGCCCCGACCGTCGATGCGGCCGTGTCGATGCGCGATCTCTCGGCTTTGAAGGACGAGCGCGAGCAGGCCGCCCAGATATTGCACGGTCCGCAGCGCGCTTACCGGGGCGAGCGTCCTCGAGTGCTGCATCAACTGCACAATGCCCTCTATGTGGGCATGGCCAGCGCCTACGCGCAGGGCCTGGCGCTGTTGCGCGCCGCCTCTCAAAGCTTTCACTACGATCTGAAGCTGGAGGAGGTGGCCCGCATCTGGCGCGGCGGCTGCATCATCCGCTCGGCCATGCTGGAGCCCATCCGCGCGGCCTACAGCGCGCAGCCGGACCTACCCAATCTCCTGCTGGACCAGCAGCTTGGCTGGGAGGTGATGGCGCGCCAGCCCGACCTGCGCGCCATCATTCGCAGCACCGTCGGCCTCGGCATCTCCATCCCTGGGCTGTCCGCTGCCCTGGCCTACTTTGACGGCTATCGCAGCGCCTGGCTGCCTGCCAACCTGATCCAGGCCCAGCGCGATTATTTCGGCGCACATACTTACGAGCGGATCGACGAAAAGGGCGTTTTCCACACGCACTGGAGCGAGGACTGAATGGACGACTACCGCCATCCGGCACCCACCATTCTCGTCATCTTCGGCGGCGCGGGTGACTTGACCTGGCGCAAGCTGGCGCCCGCGCTCTACAACTTGGACGTGGACGGCTGGTTGCCGGACAAGTTTGCCGTCATCGGCGTGGATGGCAAGTCCATGACCGAGGAAGAGTTCCGCGCCCATCTGCGTGAAGGCGTGTCGGAGTTTTCTCGCCGCGGCAAGCCCGACGATGCCAGTTGGGACCGGATTGCCGGCCGGCTCTCTTTCATCTGTGCCGACTTCAGTGATCAGCGCGCTTACAGCCTGCTGAAGCAGCAGCTAGCGGCGTGTGAGAAGGAATGGCAGGTCAGGGCCGAGCACGTCTTCTACCTGGCCGTCCCACCGGTTGTGTTCCCCATGATCGTCCAGGGGCTGGGCAAGGCCGGCCTGGCGGAGGACCGCGAACACGCCCGTATCGTGATCGAGAAGCCTTTCGGGCACGACCTGGCCTCGGCCCGCGCCCTGACCGAGACGCTGACCCCGGTCTATCGCGAGTCGCAGATCTACCGCATCGATCACTACCTGGGCAAGGAGACGGTGCAGAACATCCTGGCTTTCCGCTTCGCCAACGCGGTTTTCGAGCCGGTCTGGAACCGGCGCTATATTGATCACGTGCAGATCACAGTCGGGGAGAAGGTGGGCGTCGAGCATCGTGGCGGCTACTACGAGAAGGCCGGCGCCTTGCGGGATATGGTGCAGAATCACTTGCTGCAGCTCATGTGCATGGTTGCGATGGAGCCCATGGTGTCGTTCCAGGCCGACGAAATCCGCAGCAAGAAGGCCGACGTGCTGCATGCCATCCGGCCGATCCCCCGGGATGACGTCTTCTCCTACGCGGTACGCGGGCAGTACGGCGCCGGCTGGATGCAGGGCGAGCACGTGGTGGCCTACCGGGTGGAGCCGGGCGTGGCTCCCGATTCGCCGGCCGAAACCTTTGCCGCGCTCAAGCTGTTCGTGGATAACTGGCGCTGGCAGGACGTGCCGTTCTACCTGCGCACCGGCAAACGCCTGCCCGTGCGCGTGTCCGAGGTGTCGATCCAATTCCTGCCCGTGCCGCACAAGTCGTTCCCGTCGGCCACCACGATGAACTGGCAGGCGAACCGGCTCGTGCTGCGCATCCAGCCGGAGGAGGGCATCTTGCTGCGCTTTGAAGCCAAGCAGCCCGGCCCCAGCATGCGCCTGAGCCCGGTGGACATGGAAATGACCTACTGCCGCACCTTCAAGTCGGACCCGCCCGAGGCCTACGAGACGCTGCTGCTCGACGTGATGCGGGGTGACGCCACCCTTTTTATGCGCGCCGACCAGGTGGAAGCGGCCTGGAGCGTGATCACGCCGGTCCTCGAGGCCTGGCAGGCGGTGCCGCCGGTCGACTTTCCCAATTATCCGGCTGGCGCCTGGGGCCCGGAGGACGCCGAAGCGCTCATCGCCCGCGACGGCCGCAGTTGGGTCGTGCCGACCGTTCTGACAGACGAAGAGGAAGCGAAAGGGGAGGTCAAACAAACGTGAGTGGTTCGATTCTTTATACGATCAAGTAGCGTGGCGGGCAGATGATAGGACATCGGGCCATCAGGAGAGTTCGGTTGACCCTCACTGGCGCGGCGGGCGGCGGAACGGCGACGTGGACTGGGCCTGCACCGGCCCTTGCTGTTGGGTTCCGCCCGAATTGGCGACGGTTTCCAGCTTGTAGAAAAAGATGCCGGCGCCGGGGAAGTCCTCATAGTTGTAGCCGTTAGCGCCGCGGCCCCCTTTGACGGGTATCAGCGCCGGGTTCAGCTTGTCGTACGGCCCGCCCTGAGCGGTCGCCCGGTAGAGGTTGAAGCCGGCGGTGTCGGTCTCGCTGGTGGTCTGCCAGGTCAAGGCCACGCGACCGCCCGCCGAAGACGCGTTGAAGGATGTGCCCGGCGCTCCCTGGGTGATATTGCAGCCGTCGAGCCCGAGATAACTGGGCAAGGTGTTGTCCACCGCGTTGGCGATGCGCGCTTCCAGGGCATAGGTCCCGGCCACCGTCACCGTGTAGGCCCATTGCGACCAGGGTAGGTTGCCCAGGTTACCTGAGGAAGTGATATCTGCGTGGTAAACCGTGGCCACGGGATTGCTTCCCGCCAGGATGCGCACGTCCCCAGTATCGTTCCAGGCCGGGGCGTCCTCGCCATCGAAAAAGGTCCAACACGAGAGCGCGTCGCCGGCCTGGGCGCTGAAGCTCTGCGAGAGCGTGGTGTAGAGGTCCGGTTCTGAGGGTTGTCTAGAAAGGAACGCATCTTTCCCCTAACCTTAAAAACTCGGCACTGCTCCTTGACAACCGCGCCGAAGTCTGCTATACGTTAGTTGGAACACAATCGTAACATGTTTAGTAAACAGTCGCATGCGTCGGCATGCGTGCGAGTCCCGTCGCAAGGTCAACGTAGACAAGGGTGAAATGGCCAGTACACGCAAGGTCGCTCAACAAGCGGGAGTATCTATCGGCACCGTCTCCCGCGTGCTCAATAACAAACCGGGCGTCAGCGAGTCGACTCGCCAGCGGGTGCTGGCAGTTATCCACGAGCTGAGGTACGCTCTCCCCAAACGCTTTGCTCTTCCCGCGGTCACCCACATCGGTTTGCTCGTCCGTCCTTTCCCGCAGGCGCTGTTGTTCAACGCATTCTACGGCGACGTCTACCACGGCGTAGAGCAGATATGCCGTGATATGCGCATCAATATGTCGCTGAGCACGCTGGATCTTGCGGACAGCTCTCTGGGCCCCCTGCCTGTCCTCTTGACTGATGAGCGAATCGGGGGCATTCTTCTGCTGGGCGCGCTACGTCCAGAGATCGTAGAAGGCATCGCCGCGTCTGTCCATGTTCCCCTGGTCTTGGTCGACAATTGGTACCTGCGCTGTCCCTGGGACGCCATCATGATTGATAACCTGGCGGGGATGTCGCTGGCAACCGAGTACCTGATCGGCCGCGGCCATCGGCACATTTCCCTGGTCGGTGGCCCGGTTCACCCGAGCATCGTCGAGCGCCGCGCCGGCTATGAGCAGACGCTGCGTGAACGCGGCCTCGAGCCATTCGTAGTGCTGCAGCCGGATATGGAGCCCGAGAATGGCGAGGCGGCCGTGGAGGATGTGCTCCGTGCCCGCCCCGAAACCACCGCCATTCTCTGTTCCAACGACTCGCTGGCCGTCGGCGTCCTGAAGCGACTCAGGGTGTTGGGCCGTCGTGTGCCCGAGGACATTTCTCTGCTCGGGTTTGATGATATCGCACTTGCGCAGCACACCATGCCACCGCTCACGACGATGCGCGTGGACCGGAAAGGCATGGGTCGTTCCGCGGTTGAGTTGCTGCTCGGTCGGCTCAATGCGCCGGATCGGGCTCCCACGAAATTGATGGTCGGCGTTACTCTCATCGAGCGTGCCTCGGTCGCTCCGCCGCGTGCGGAGGCCGCCCGGGCTTAGGGTCGCGTCGGACGCCGCGCGTACCCGCGGGAGGATATTCGGAAGCACATCGGTGGCTCGTGTGTCCAGATCCGCACTGCTGGCTTGGCCGGTATTGCGAAAGGAGGCGTCAAGGTCCCTTTCTTTAGGCACAGAGTCTGTTTGTTCACGGAACATCCTAGTTCCATCCATTCAATCTCTACGATAGAGAGGAGAAACCCAAGATGAACAAGAAGTTCTTCACGTTCACTGCTCTGCTGATTATCCTCAGCGTTCTGTTAGGCGCATGTGGCGCTCCGGCCGCTGCGCCGGCCACGGCTGTGCCCGCTGCACCGGCTGCGCCGGCTGCTCCGGTTGCCACGGCTGTACCCCCTGCCGCGGCCGCCACGGCTGTGCCACCTGCCGCGGCCGCCACGGCTGTGTCACCTCTCACGGCACCCACGGCTGTGCCACCTGCCACGGTACCCACGGCGGCCGCCGCCGCCGCCCCACAGCAACTGCCTCGCAACGAGACGCTCTACATCGCCGGCCTGCAGTGGCAGACGCCGGTCAACTTCAACCCACTGAACAGCAACCCGGATTGGCCCGGCATGGGCAATCACCTGCTGACCTACGAGACCCTGTTCGCGTTCAACCAGCTGACCGGCGCTCTCGATCCGCTCCTGGCCAAAACGCTGACGGCCGTCGATCCGGCCACGATGCAGGTCACCTTGCAGGATGGCACGATGTGGCAGGACGGCCAGCCCTTGACGGCTGAAGACGTGGTCTACACGTACAACCTTGCCAAGACCCAGACGGACGTCAACTTCAGCACCCTCTTCGATTACATTAGCGACATCACGGCCACCGACGCCAAGACGCTGAAGGTCACCCTGAACGCCAAACAGGTCAACCCTGGGTTTGTCAAAAACTTCTTCACCCAGATCAAGATCCTCCCGAAGCACATCTGGCAGGCGCGCGAAGCGAGCGGCAAGCTGTCGCAGTTCGTCGACATCGCGCCGGTGGGCTCCGGGCCGTACAAGCTCCTCAACTACTCGCCCGAGCGCATCGCGCTGGTGC
>JADGQF010000243.1 GCA_017882045.1 Anaerolineales bacterium | reverse complement strand
TCGCGGATCAGCGAGATGGTGCCGACGACCTCGCCGTCGTATTTGGCGCACAGCGTTGTCGTCGTCGGCAGGGCGTGATAGATCGTTACCCGCATGCCGGCCTGCAAGGAACTGCCGAGGCTGGGCCGCACCTGGTCGCCAAGATAGAGCGTCACCTGCTCGCGCAGCAACGCCTCACCCACGGTCGGGGCGGTGCTGAAGATCGCATAAGGTACGCTGCCGTCATCCACCACGATACGGACGGCACGGCGCAGGCTGATCCGCACGGGCTGAGGATCAGGAGCCAGCCAGGCGCGCGGGCGAGCGAAGCGTGGGGGGCCGGCAGGCGTGACAGGCGCCGGCAACGCAGAGCCGGCCGATGCCGGCGCGCCGTCGAGCGTGAGCTCGTCGTGCAGATCGGGCTGCAACCGCGCCGCAGCCAGCAGCTCGCCTACCGTGCGGGACTGGCTGTACACTTCGAAGAGCGAGCCGTCGGCGGAGACCAGGCCGCGCCGGGCGCGTTGGACGAAGATCGCGCTGCCGCCGGTCACGGATGTGGACAAGGCCGGACTGACCCGGTCCTGAGGGCGCAGGCTCAGCCCCAGGTCCGCCAGGACCCCGGCGACATCCGGCCGGGTGGTACGCAGTTCTTCACGGTAACCGTCGACTGTGACCGTCACCGGCATACCGGCTGCCCAGGTAAACCAGGCCACGCGCAGGCCGGCGCCCAGCAACAGCAGCACTGCCAGCAGCCAGGCCAGGCTAGCGATCACGCTCCCAGGCCGCGCCGGACGGTCAGCGGGCGCGCCTTGGGGTAGGTGGCCTGCCTCCCAGGTATCCTTGCCCCGTAGGCGGCGCGTGCCGGTGGCGGCCGGCCAGGGGTCAGCTGCCGCGCGCAGGGCGCGCCCGAGCCGCTGCAAGGTGCGGTTCATCCGAGACAGGCGCGCGGGCCCGGGTAAACCGGCAGCAACGGGCGAATCGTCTGACATGTGCAAAGGATCATTCAATGGGATTTAGAACTTGGGATTTTGGATTGCGGATTCCGGGCTGCGGGGAGAGCAAGGTTCCAGAATCACGGATCCAAAATCAAGAAGGGAGTCGATATGGACAAGCTCAACGAAGCTGAGATCAACCAGGCGCTGCAAGACATGCCGGGTTGGAACCGGAGCGGGGACTCCATAACCCGCACCTTCACCCTGCCCGGTTTTCCCGACGCAATCGTCTTTGCGGCCGCGGTGGGCAACCTGGCACAACGCGCCGATCATCACCCCGACATTCTCATCCAGTATAAGAAAGTGACGCTCACCCTTTCCACCCACAGCGCGGGCGGCCTGACGGCCAAGGATTTCGCGCTGGCCAAGGAAGTGAACGGCATAGCAAGGTGATACGCGTCACCTGTCAAACGATCCTCTCGGCTATCAGCTCGACGATGTCCTTCACCACTACCCCCTGATCGGCCTGCTTCGACGCATCGGTCAACATGGTCAGGCAGAAGGGACAGGCGACGGCAATGGTTGACGCGCCGGTCGCCGTTGCCTGCTCGTAGCGGGTATTGTAGACCGTCGCGCTGCCGTGCTCTTCCTCCTTCCACATCTGGGCGCCGCCCGCGCCGCAGCAGAAGGAAAGGTTGCGGCTGCTCGCCATCTCGACGAAGTTGCCGTCCAGGTTCTGCAGCACGCTGCGCGGCGCATCATAGATCCCATTCATGCGGCCCAGATAGCACGGGTCATGGTAGGTCAGCTTGCCATCCGAGCCGTGCAGTGGGTCCAGCCGCCCGTCGGCGATCAGTTCGGCGATGAGCTGAGTGTGGTGGACCACGTTGTAGTTGCCGCCGAACTGGTAATACTCCTTGCCCAAGGTGTGATAGCAGTGCGGGCAGGTGACCACGATGCGCGGCGGTTTCACCTCGTTCAGCACCTCGACGTTGGCCGACGCCAGCTGGTAATAAAGAGCTTCGTTACCCGCCCGGCGAGCGGAATCTCCTGTACACTGCTCCAGCTCGCCCAGCACTGCAAAGTTCACGCCGGCATGCGTCAGCACCTTAGCGAAGGCGCGCGCGGTTGCCTGGGCGCGCGCGTCGTAGGCCGCCGCGCAGCCCACCCACCACAGGATCTCGAAATCCGGCTTCTCGTCGACAGTCGGAATGTGGATGCCTTCCGCTTCCAGGCTCTTGGTCCAGGCCATGCGTTCCCGCTTGCTCAGGTTCCAGGGGTTGCCGTTGCGCTCCATGCCCTTGAAAGCGGTCTGGAGCTGCCTGGGGAAAGCGCTCTCCATGAGCACCTCGTTGCGCCGCATGTACAGCAAATCGAACATCGGCTCGTTGCCGACCGGGCAGACCTCCACACAGGCCCCACAGGCCGTACAGGCCCAGAGCGCCGAGACGCTCGTACAGCAATCGATGAGGCTATCGGGCGCCGGCTGGCCGGCAGCCAGCATAGTGAGGTGATCGTTCAGGTAATAGCGCTTGTTGACCTCCAGCGCCGAGGGCGACAACTCCTTGCCGGTCAGATAAGCCGGGCAAACATCCTGGCAGCGATTGCACATGATGCAGGCATAGCCGTCCAGGATGTTCTTCCAGGGCAACTGCTCGACCCGCGCGGCGCCCATCTGCTCCAGCGACTCATCTTCGAAGTTGATTGGCTGAAGGGTGCCCAGGGAGGTGCGCACGGGCCGGGTGAGGAAGTTGATGCCGGACATGATCAGGTGAAAGTGCTTGGTGTAAGGGAAGTAGGGGACGAAGGCCAGGATCAGGCCCAGGGCGATCCACCAGGCGGCGTGGCGTGCTACGTCCAGCGCGCCCGGGGTCATGCCCCGCCAGAGCAGGCTGACCAGTCCGGCAAACGGTTGAAAGCCCACAATCTCACCGGTTGTGCCTGCCTGGGCCAGCGCGAACGATTCGCCAATGAAGCGAAAACCGACGTGCAGCAAGATGAAACCGCCGACGATCAGCGAATCACGGCGAATGCCGCCGGCTGCCACCTTGGGGAGCAGGAACACGTTGGAGCGGTAGGTCAGCGCCTTGCTGCGGTAGATGAAACGCCGGATCAGGAAGTAGAGCATGCCGGTGATGACGGAAACGCTGAAGATGTCGGCCAGGAAGCGGTAGACCGTGCCGATCACGCCCTGGCCCAGGAACGCGAAATGCGGCAGGTAGCCCTGCAGCACGTCGCCGAAGTTCACCAGGAAGTAGAACATGAAACCCCAGGCGATCATGGCATGAAACACGTCCGGCCAGAAGCGCACACGCCACGTCGGCGCGAGGGCAATCCAGTTCCAGGCAGCCTCGAGCGTCCGCTTGACGATGTTCTTGTCGCCGGCGTCGGGTTGCCCGCGCCGTATGACCAGGTAAACCTTGCGGAAACCCAGGTACCCCAGGTATAGCGAAGCGGCCGCCGCGACGATGAAGAGGACCTTCTCAACCAGGGTAAGCATGGCAACGCCCCTTCCAGCGAAGGGTGAGGGCCAACGGTTCAGACCGGAAGTAGTTCAATAAATCACTATTTAAGCCGAGTATAAGGTGCAAATAGGTGGGATGTCAATATGACAGTATGACTCAATTCATCCAGAAGCCTGCAATGCGCGTCCCGCACGCATCACAGGCCCCGTCGTGCAGGGCGGTGCGACGGACCTGATAGCCCACGCGGGAAATGAGCGTCCGCCCACAGTGCGGACAGACCGTGCTCTCGGTCTGGTTGCCGGGCAGGTTGCCGACGTAAACGTAGTGCAGGCCGGTGTCCAGGCCGATCTGCCAGGCGCGCTCGAGCGTTGAGGCCGGGGTGGGCAGCACGTCGTTCATGCAGTAGTTGGGGTAGAAGCGGCTGATGTGCCAGGGCACATCCGGGCCGAGCTCGTCGCGCAGATAAGTCGCCACCCAACGCAGCTCCTCATCGCCGTCGTTCAGGCCGGGGATGACCAGGGTGGTCACTTCGAGCCAGATGCCCAGGCGCTGGATCGCCTTCAGGTTGGCCAGCACGGGCTCCAGGGAGGCGCCTGAGATCTTGTGGTAGAACTCGCCGCGGCCGGCCTTCAGATCCACGTTGATGCCATCGATCAGGCCGGCCATCTGGTCGAGCAATTCGCCGGTCATATAGCCGTTGCTGACGAAGACGTTCTTCAGTCCCAGGGCGTGCGCCTGGCGGGCGGTGTCCAGGGCGTACTCGGCGAAGATCGTCGGCTCGGTGTAAGTGTAAGCCACGGAAGCGCAGCCCGCCCGCCGCGCGGCCGCCGCGATCTGCTCGGGCGTGGCCGGCGTGCCGCCGGCGATGTCGTGCTCGCGCGGCATCTGTGAGATCTCATAGTTCTGGCAGAATTCGCAGCGGAAGTTGCAGCCGGGCGTCGCAATAGAAAAGGCGCGGCTGCCGGGCTGGAAGTGGAACAGCGGCTTCTTCTCGATTGGGTCGACATGCTGCGCGATGGTGCTGCCATAGACCAGCGTGTAGAGCGTGCCGTCGCGGTTCTCACGCACATTGCACGCGCCCAGCTTGCCCGGCGGGATCACACAGCGATGGGCGCACAGGTTGCAGCGCACGCGCGGGTCGTCGGGCGACAGGCGGGACCAGAGCATAGCTTCGTGGAGCATGGTGACTTCCCCCAAAGGCGCAAATCAGAAGGGACTTTGCGTTTTGCGCATTCTACCACATTGGGCCCGGCGCTAACAGTTTGACCGGCGTGCGCAAAATCGTGTATGATTGCCGGCGGGGGTGGTTGTCGTCCGGTGGCGGCCCCGGTCTTCAAAACCGGTGAGGGGCGCTGCAGAGGCGTCTCCGGTGAGTTCGACTCTCATCCACTCCCGCCTGCAGGCGCGCACCCCCTTGGATGCCCCGCTGATCGTGCAACTGGTAGCACACTGACAGCCCACGCGGCCGGGTTGGTGTAGATAGCCAGTCGCACATCCGACTGGGCCAGTCGCACATCCGACTGGGCCAGTCACACATTCGACTGGGGCAGTCACACATCCGACTTGAGGGGGTGACGCGCGGCGCCCTGCCGTAGCAGTTGCCAGGATCATCACAATCGCCGAGAGGCTCGCGTTGGCCGAGACAGGACCGGCAGGATGGTGGCCAATGACGGAACCGCAGCGCGTGAAACGGGCCGTTGAGCGGACTGCACTGGAACTACGACGATCGCCCACTTATGCCTGGCGGAGCTGGCTGGTCTATCTCCTCAAGAACCTTGAAGGAGAGACAGATCCTGATGATTACGGCTCCGCTTGACGTTGCCGCATTGCGGGCCTTGCAGTGCGACATCCGGGCCAGGTTAGCCACGGGCCAGTGGTAACGCGCGCTTGGGGAGCAACCCGGGCCGGCGATGGGCGGTTTGACCTTTCTTGGCGGCCCGTGTATTATGACCACGCGCTCCCTAGCGCGCGCTCCCCGATCTACGTGTCTGATACCCAACCTCTGTTTCAGCCGAAGGAGGTCGCCCATGAAGCGGACAGGAATCCTACTGCCGGCGTGTCTGTTGATCGCCGCATCGCTGCTGGCTGCCTGTGGCTCCGCGCCCAGCCCATTGGCCGTAGCCGGGCCGCCGCCTACGGCCACGGCGACGCGCTTACCGACGCGCGTGCCCTCGCGGACCCCGGCGCCCACGGCGACGCCGCTGCTCTTGCCCACCAGCACCCCGGCCCCCACCGTGACCCCGGGCCCGGCGACGGCTACCCCGGCCATCGTCGCCTCGCCGACCGTTGAGCTCAGCCCGACGCCGGCGGCGGCGAAGAGCGGCGGGGCGCCGGCGCCGGCGACCGGCATCAGCGGACCGGCGCTGACCATCAGCGGCGCGACCGCCAACCTGCGTTCGGGGCCGGGCACGGCTTACCCGGTGATCGGCGGGGCGAGCAAGGGCCAACAGCTGGCGGTGACCGGCAGGCTGCAGGATGGAACGTGGTGGCAGGTGACCTACCTCGGCAAGGCGGCGTGGATCGCCGCCTCGCTGGTGAGCGCCGGCGCGGACGCGGCCAAGGTCGCGGTGGTCGCTCAACTGCCGCCGACGCCGCCACCCTCCCAGGCGACGGCCGGCGCGCCCCCCGCTGCCGGCGGGGCTCCCTCGGCCGGCGGCCGGCCCGCTGGGAGCGGGCAAAGCGGCAGCGGGCACATCGCCTTTGCGCGCGGCAACGGCGGCGGCAGCGACCTGGCCCTGCTGGACGTGGCCAGCGGGAAGATCTCGGTCGTGGCCGGCAGCGGGCGGCAGCCTGATATATACAACGACGGCTGGATCGTGTTCAAGGGGGCCGGCAACGGGCGAGACAATCTGTGGGTGGTGAAGTCGGACGGCAGCGGGTTGAAGATCGTGAGCGAGAAAGCGGAGGATGCCTACCCGGGCTGGGCGCCCGACAAACACGCGATCACCTTCTATTCGTCCATCTATAATGAGGAGCGCGTCGCCGAGCAGCGCGACCTGAGCGGCCCGCAGGGCAACACCGCCCTGCTCATCGATCGGGTCCGGGGAGACGCGCCGGTGCCGATGTTCGGCCGCTACCCGCTCTTCGTGGAGAACAGGCGCATCGCGTTCACGGGCTGCGACGGCTGGGCCGACTACACCAACTGCGGCATCTGGGTGCTCTACATCGAGACCGAGTTTAAAGGCGAATACTACCCGTACAACGTGACCACCAACCCGAACGACCAGGCAAGCGACGCGGCCGGCGACCAGCTGCTCTACTCGTCGGCGGAGAGCGGCAACTGGGAAGTGTACCGCATCCGCTGGACGCCCCCGGCGCGCAAGGTGGACCCCAAGGGCACGCCCTTTAACCTGAGCAGCGACCCGGGCCAGGATATGGGCGGCACGTTCTCGCCCGACGGCCGGAGCGTGGCCTGGATCTCGAACCGGGGCGGCACCTGGGGCATCTGGGCGGCGAACGCCGATGGCAGCAACAAACGCCTGCTGGCGGCGGTGCCCGAGGGGTTCGGGCCGCACTGGGAGCAGGAGAAGCTGTCGTGGGGGCCGTGAGCGCTGAAACGACCGGCGGCGACGACTGGCGGCGACAGCCGCCGGCGGTCAAAGCCAGACGGCGGGTCTAGCGGCTGACGCTGACTTTCAACTGATCCCCGACCAGGGTGCCGGTGGCGGCCGCGCGGCCGGCAGGCAGCTCGATGACGTGATGCACGCCCTTATGTAAGCTGCCGATGCGCCAGGGTTTCAGCGCGGCATCGATGGCGACCACCCGG
>JADGQF010000242.1 GCA_017882045.1 Anaerolineales bacterium | reverse complement strand
TGGCTCCGCAAAAGGCGGACCGGATTGTTAATCCGTCGCCTTGCCACAGGTGCTCCCAATGCGCCGCTACATTCACACGATGTAGCAGTGAACGTAGCGGCCTGTGGGCCACCATTTGGCGAAGGTATTAGACATTATCGGTAATAAGCGGGCCTTGTGAGAGTGTCACCCTGAGCGGGTTAACCCCGTGCGGTGCGTCACGGCGAGCCACCAGCGAAGGGTCTCCAAGCCGGATGAGAGAGATTCTTCGCTGGTTTGACTCCGCAACGGAAGGTTCGGGGCCAACCCGCTCAGAATGACCCTATTCCCGATAATGTCTATTGTCTTCTACTAGGCTTTCTTATTCAATACTGAGCACACCGGGTGACATCGAATGAGATTCAACCAGTGAGTAGAGGCTCAGACGACCTCGTAAAACTCGTAGCCAGACTCTACCATATTGACGGCCTCGGTCAAAGCGAAGTGGCCGAGATCGCCGGCATCTCACGTTCGCAAGTTTCCCGGGTGCTCACACGCGCCCGCGAAACCGGTATTGTCCGCATCTCGGTCGAAGAATATCAAGCTCGTAGTCGCGAGTTGGAGGATGACCTTGTCGTATCCTTCGGCTTGAAGCATGCCATCGTCGTCAGAACCGCGCCTGACGCGGCCGCGGAGAGTGTCCGCCGCACCGTGGGCTACTTTGCGGTACCGTTCGTTTCGGAGTTGATCCGCCCAGGCACGGTGCTGGGGGTTGCTGGTGGGCGCACGATCTACGAGTTGGTCCGCCACCTGATGCCGACAAACGGCGCCGAGGGCGTGACGGTGGTACAGCTCATGGGCAACATCGGCGCCAGTGTCAACAACACGGACGCGATCGAGATCTGTCGGACGTTGGCGCATTGCCTGAACGGTCTCTTCTACACGGTCAATGCGCCCGCCTTCGCCGCGGATGCCCGGTCACGAGACATATTCCTGGCCCATCAGGACGTCCGTGCTGTGTGGCAACTCTTCGGCGCGATGCACATAGCCATGGTCGGCATCGGTACCCTGAGAGATTCATCGTTCATCGCCCGGGGCGCGCTGAGCCAGAGCGACATCGAGTTGCTGCAAGCCCAAGGGGCAGTAGGTGAGATCTGCGGGCGGTTCTTCGACAGCCAGGGACGAGAATGCGACACGGACTTCCGGGATCGTGTGATGAGCATCGGGCTGGACGAACTTGCCCAAAAGGAAAACGTTATCGGGGTCACGCAAGGCGCGGGCCGGGCGGAAGCCATTCGCGCAGCGCTGAGCGGTGGCCTGATCAAATCCCTGGTGATAGACGAGGCCGGCGCAACCGCAGTCCTGGCTCAAGCGGGCGGACCGGCTCGCTAGGAGGAAACATGGCGGAAAAATCCAAACCGATTGTCGTGGGATCTGACCATTTTGGTTTGCCTCTCAAGAACGCTGTGCGTGACTACCTGCGGTCGAAAGGCTACACGGTAGACGATATGGGCGTGCACACCGATACACCCGTGGACTATCCCGACATCGCAGCCGTAGTGGCCGAAACGGTCGCTGAAGGCAAGTATGACCGCGGCATTCTGGTTTGTGGCACGGGCGCGGGGATGGCCATCGTGGCGAACAAAGTCCCCGGTGTGCGCGCAGTATGCGTTCTTGACCCTTATACCGCGGAGCGGGCTCGCGCAAGCAACAATGCCCAGATCATCACGATGGGTCTCCAGACCGTCACTTTCGATGTAGCGAAGAAGTTGATCGACATCTGGCTCGAGAGCGAATTTCAGGGCGGGCGGTCGGCGCCGAAGGTCGCAAAGATCGATCAAGTGGACGAGAAGTACCGGCAACGACGCGTTGGGGACGCGGTCAGCCCTTGTGGATGATGGGGAAACAGCCATGATTGGGCCTCGGAAGCCAAAACCACACATCGACGGCTTCGTGTTTGACCTCGATGGGACCGTCTATCTCGGCGACCACGCATTGCCGGGGGCGGTGGCTGGCATCACCCAGTTGCGCGAGATGGGCAAGCAGACGCTCTTCGTCAGCAACAAGCCGTTAGAGCCGAGGGAAGTCTACGCGGCCAAGCTGACTCGCCTGGGCATCCCGACCGACCCCGAACAGGTCATCACGTCGGCGCACGTGTTAGGGCGTTATCTGGCGCGGACAGAGCCCCATTTGCGACTCTACGTCGTCGGCGAGGCCAATCTGATCGCCGAACTGCGACGACATGGCTTAACCGTGGTTGAAGAGTTGGAGGATCAGGATCCCAAGCAGGTGATCATCCCGCACGATATCGATGCGGTGGTGGTGGCCTTTGATCGCACCCTGGATTATCGCAAGCTCAATACGGCCTACCAGGCGCTGCTCGGCGGCGCGCGCTTCTTCGCCACCAACGGAGACAAGATGTGTCCCATGCCCGGCGGCGGCATCCCGGATGCTGGCGCGACCATCGCAGCGCTCGAACATATCACCGGCCGGCGGGTCGAGCTGTTGGCGGGCAAGCCATCGACCTTGATCTTGCAGGAAGCCATGGATCTGCTCCGCCTGACACCGGATCGCTGCATGATGGTGGGAGACCGGCTGGAGACGGACATGCGCATGGGCCAACAGGCGGGCATGATCACCGCTGTGGTGCTGACCGGGGCGAGCGGGCGCGAAGACGTGGCCCGCATGACCCCGCCTCTCGATTTTGTGATCGAGAGCCTGAGCGAGTTGCCTGCGTTGATTGCATAGAGCCTATGTATCTCTTCGGCAGTGATGTCGGCACATCCGTGATCAAGGCAACCCTGTTCGACGTGGATGGACAGGAGATCGGTAGCGCGGTCAGGGAGTCTCCAGTCCTGCATCCCAGGGCGCTATGGGCCGAGCAGGACATGGGCGAGGTCTGGAACGGTGTCTCGGCCACGATTCGCGAGGTCGTTGAAGCGGCCAACGTTCCACCTGAACAGATCGCGGCCATCGGGCTGACGGGTCAAGGGGATGGTACCTGGCTGATCGATGGGGAGGGCCTGCCGGTGCGACCGGCCATCACCTGGCTGGATGGACGTGCCGCTGACTACCTGGGCCAGTTTCAGCGGCAGGGCATCGACAAAGAGATCTTCGCCATCACCGGCACGGCGCTTAACACCTGCAACCAGGGCTTGCAGATGCACTGGCTGCAAGATCACGAACCGGCCGCTTTGCAGCACGCTGCGGCGGCCCTGCGAGCCAAGGATTGGGCGTTCCTGCGTCTGACGGGCGTCGTCAGCACCGACGAGACGGATGCATCGTTCACGTACTTTGATATCCGGCGGCGCGCCTACGACGATCGAGTGCTGGATCTGCTGGGCATCTCCCGGTGGCGGCATTTGATCCCGGAGGCACGCCCGTCATATCGGAACATCGGCAAGTTGCTGCCTGCGGTGGCCGCGCAGCTAGGGCTGAAGGCGGGGATGCCCGTGGTCAGCGGCCCTTTGGACGTGATCGCCAGCGCCCTGGGGTTGGGCGTCATCGCACCCGGGGATGCGTGCACGATCCTGGGTACAGCCGGGATTCACGAGAGTGTGCTGGACGCACCGTCCGAGACGCCAGCGGGCGTCGGTTACAACATCTGCCATGCGCTGCCTGATCGTTGGGTACGCCTGCTGCCGACCATGACCGGCACGCTGAATCTACAGTGGTTCGCCAAAGAATTCTACGCGGCAGAAGTTCGTGCCTTTGGGCAGGACAGCGGGAAGCTGTGGGACTATCTCGAGACCCTGGCCCGACAGGTGGGGCCTGGGGCCGAAGGGGTCATTTACCATCCCTACATCGACCCGGCCGGGGAGCGGGCGCCGTTCATCGAGCCGCTGGCCCGTGCGCAGTTCGTGGGCCTCAGCCTGCACCACCGACGCGAAGTACTTTTACGGGCCGTGTACGAGGGGGTCGTCTTGTCGGCGATGGACTGTTATCGGCTCCTGGCGCCCCGGATGGCTTCGATCAAGCTCGGTGGCGGCGGCTCACGGAGCGATTTTTGGACCCAGATGTTCGCCGACGCCATGCAGTGTCCCGTCCAGGTGATCCAGGGCCGGGAATTCGGTGCCAAGGGCGCCGCCATCAATGCCGGTGTCGCGATTGGGCTATACCCAACCTTTGCGGATGCGGTTGCCCGCACCGTGCGCCCAGCGCGGCAGTTCTTACCGGATGCCGAGGCGGGCAGGATTTACGCGGCACTGTACGAAGTTTACCGGGATGTGTACGGCGCCATGTTCCCCTTGTGGGACAGACTGGCGCATCTCAGACGATCACTTTAGTATGTGAGGAAACATGGCGACCAAGGTAGCCATCTTCGGCGATCTTTTTATGCGGGCCAGCGTGCTGGAGCAGACCGTACGCGAGCATCTCGCCCCGATCTGTGGCAAGCTCGAATTCGTGACGCAGGAGTCGGACTGGCCGCTGACGACACAGGCGCACGATGCGAAGCTCCGGGAGTTCGTGGGGGACCCTGAGGAAGTCGCGTTGATGACCACCGATGCGAACATCATCATCAACCACCTGCCGCCGATCACACGTTTGGTCATCGAGCGCTCGCCGCGCCTGCAGGTCATCGGCTGTTGTCGGACCGAGCCCGTCAATGTCGATGTGGAGGCGGCCACGGCGGCGGGGATCCCGGTGGTCTATGCGCCGGGCCGCAACGCGCCTGCCGTCGCCGAGTTCACCGTGGGCCTGATCATCGCCGAGTGCCGGGACATCGGCCGGGGGCACCATGCACTGGCGCAAGGCAACTGGCGCGGCGATCTGTACCTCTACGATCGGGCGCCCAGGGAGCTATCCGGGCAAACCGTGGGCTTAATCGGCTTCGGGCACATCGGCCAGTTGATGCCGGCACTGTTGAAGCCGCTCGGACTGCGAGTCCTGGCATACGATCCATACGTGGCCGCTGAGGTTTTCGCCGACAAGGGCGCCGAGCAGATCACGGACATGAACACCTTGCTCGCGCAATCCGATATCGTGAGCCTGCACGCACGAGTGACACCCGAAACGACAGGTTTCATTGGCGAGGAGCAGTTCCGCCGAATGAAGCCGGGCGCTTACTTCATCAATACTGCACGGGGCCCGATGGTGGATTACGACGCGCTGTACCGGACGCTCACAAGCGGCCATCTGCGCGGGGCCGGGCTCGAGACCTTCGCCGTAGAGCCGACGCCCTCCGATCTGCCGTTGCTGAGGCTGGAGAACGTCACGCTGACGCCGCACATCGCCGGCTGCACGGTAGAATCTGTCACCCGGGCCGCCGAGATGGTTTCCATCGATATCGCGAACTTCTATGCGGGGAAACCATTGGTGAATTGCTCAAATCCAGGCGTCCTCGACAGGTAGCTGCGAGTGCATCCAGGCAGGATGCGCGCCGATCTGTCCTTGGGCGCCGCCGTCCAGCGCCAGGTGGGGCGTTGGTCAGGTAACACCGCAACGCGGCGGGAGGTGCGAACTAGACTTGGTCAAGGCTGTCACCCATTGCCCAGCCAGCAGCCGAGTTCAGAAAGGAGGTAGCTGCCAACCAGAACAAACAAGCTGATCGATCGTGGTGTTGCGTGTAATCCCATAACCTAAGACTGGTCAAAGGAGCCTTTCCCATGTTACGGAACAAACACCTGGCAGTTCTGTTGTCCATCGTGCTCGTGCTGAGCTTCATCGTCTCGGGGTGCGCTGCGCCGGCTGCTCAGCCGGCTGCGGCCCCCGCGGCTGCTCAGCCGACTGCGGCCCCCGCGGCTGCTCAGCCGACTGCGGCCCCCGCGGCTGCTCAGCCGACTGCAGCCCCCGCGGCTGCCCAACCTGCCGCGGGCAACTTCGACTGGAAGAAGTACTCGGGCACGTCGATCAAACTGCTCCTCAACAAGCACTCGTACTCGGAAGCCTTGGTTGCCGAGTTGCCTAAGTTTGAGGAACTGACAGGGATCAAGGTGACGTACGACATCTTCCCTGAGGAGAACTACTTCGACAAGGTCACTATCGACCTGTCCGGCGGCCAGGGCGGCTACGACGCCTTCATGACCGGAGCGTATATGATCTGGCAATACGCCCCCGGCAAATGGATGGAACCGCTGGAGCCCTACATCAACGACCCGACGAAGACGAACCCGGACTACAATTTCAATGACATCCTGGCCTGGCTGCGTGACTCCGAGCGGTGGAACCTGAAGCCCGGCATGGGCAACCTCGGCCAGGGTTCGCAGTACGCCCTGCCCTGGGGCTTCGAGGCCAACGCGATCATGTACCGGTCCGATATCTTCGAGAAGGACGGCCTGAAGCCGCCGACCACCCTGGACGAGCTGGTCGCCACGGCCAAGAAGCTCAAAGAGCTGCACCCCGACATGTCCGGCATCATGGTCCGCGGCAGCAGGAACTGGGCGACCATCCATCCCGGCTACATGACAATGTATTCCAGCTACGGCTGCAAAGACTACGACGAGAAGATGCACCCGGTCATGAACTCGGCGTGCGCCATCGAGGTCACCAAGAAGTGGATTGACATGATCAAGACGGCCGGCCCTCAGGCCTGGCCCACCTACACCTGGTACCAGGTTGGGTCGGACTTCGGCGCCGGCAAGACCGCGATGATCTTCGACGCGGACATCCTGGGTTACTTCCAGAACGTCCCGGGCGGCTCCTCGGTCTCCGGCAAGATTGCCTGGGCGCCCGGTCCGAAGGGCCCCGATGGCAAGCTGGCCACCAATATCTGGATCTGGTCTTTGGCGATGAACGCTGCATCGAAGCAAAAGGACGCGACCTGGTACTTCCTGCAGTGGGCCACCGGCAAGGACTTCCTGACTACCGGCGCCGTAAAGTACAACCTGGTGGACCCTGTCCGCCAGTCCATCTGGGACAATTCTGACTTCAAGGCAAGGATGAGCCAGGCCAAGAACTACCTTGAGACGTTCGCGGAAATCGAAAAGGGCGACGCGAAGATCCAGTTCACGCCGCAGCCGCTCTTCTTCGAGACCACCACCGAGTGGGCCGCGACCCTGCAGGACATCTATGCCGGCACGGTTACGACTGAGGACGGCCTGAACAAGCTGGTCGATAAACTGACCGTTATGCTGAAGCAGGCCGGCATCTATCAGCCGTAAGGCTGCCCGAACCTCGAGAGAGCTGTCGGGCGGCCCCTCCTCCACGTGAGAGCTCGCAGGGGAAACCCAACCGACAGCTCTTCGCTGGATGACTCTCCGGGCTCCGGGTAGAGTACGTCCCCGGAGCCCGGCACGCG
>JADGQF010000241.1 GCA_017882045.1 Anaerolineales bacterium | reverse complement strand
GGATGTGGGTGCGATGGCTAGCTACCTGGTGACGGGGGCGGCGGGGTTCATCGGGGCCAGGGTGGCGGAGACGCTGCTGGCTGAAGGGCACAGCGTGGTAGGCGTCGACAATCTCAACGACGCTTACGACGTGCGCCTGAAGCAGTGGCGGCTGGCACAGCTCCAGGCGCGGCCGAACTTCCGTTTCTACAAGCTGGACATCTGCCGGCGCGCGGAGCTGGCGGAGACGGTTTTCGGCCGGCACAAGTTTGCGGCCGTGATCAACCTGGCGGCGCGCGCGGGCGTGCGCTACTCGGTGGAGGACCCGTGGGCCTACTACGAGACGAACGTGACGGGCACGCTGAACCTGCTGGAGCTGTGCCGGAGCCACGGCATCGCCAAGTTCGTGCTGTCGTCGAGCTCGAGCGTCTACGGGCAGGGCAACCCGCTGCCCTACCGGGAGGACCAGCCCACGGACCAACCGCTCTCGCCCTATGCGGCCTCTAAGAAGGCGGCCGAGACGCTGTGCTACACCTATCACCACCTGCACGGCCTCGACGTATCCATCTTGCGCTTCTTCACGGTTTATGGGCCGGCCGGCCGGCCGGATATGCTGCCTTTTCGCCTGGTACAGTGGATCTGCGAAGGTCGTCCCGTGGTGATCTACGGAGATGGACGGCAATCGCGCGACTTCACGTATGTCGATGACATTGCGCGCGGGACCATCGCAGCCATTCGCCCGCTGGGTTACGAGGTGATGAACCTGGGTGCCGATCGACCGGTCCCGCTCATGGCGGCGATCAGGCTCGTCGAAGCGCTCGTAGGCCGGCCGGCGCAGGTCGTGTTCGAAGCCGCGCAGCCTTCCGACGTACAGCACACTTGGGCCAACATAACGCTGGCGGGCAAGCTGCTGGACTGGGCGCCGCAGGTGAGTCTGGACGAGGGAATGGGCCGGCTGGTCGACTGGTACTGCGCCAATCGAGAGTGGGCCCGTGAGGTGGCAACCTGCTAGAGCGCACGGTGGTACGGGTCAGGCGTTAGCAGGCAAAGTAGGGGGAACAATTGCTTGACGGAATGCGCGCGCTGCGAGCCAGACACTGGGGCCACCTTGTTAGGGAGGCCGGCTGGATCGTCGCCGCGCATGTCCTGGTCGCGCTGGCCGGCATCCTTGCCTTGCGTCCGCTGACTGTCATCTATGCCAAGGCTGTGTTCGGGGTGGCCAACTTGCTCACGAACGGGGCCGGACTCGGGCAAATGCTGCTGGCCGCGCCTCTCAGCCAGGCAGGGCGAAAGGTCGGGAACAACAAAAAGGGCGCGGCAAACAGTAACAGCAACGCTTCGAGAGTATTCAGGTAACGCGCGTCACGGCGCAGTCGAGCCAGCAAGTCCTGCTCCGTCCTTTGTGATGCCCCATTCTAGCGCAGGGCCGGCTAGCGGCCAAAGCGCGTTTGCAGGTTCGTGCGACCCGTGCTATACTCTGAGCCGACGGTGAGATCTGCTAATTGATAGCTCACAGTCCGACCGGTAGCACAAGGAGGGGCAGGTTCTAAAGCAGAAACCTGCCGGCATGGTGTCTAGGGTGCGGGTATAGTTCAGCGGTAGAACGTCAGCTTCCCAAGCTGAATGTCACCGGTTCGAATCCGGTTACCCGCTCCTTTCTGTTTAACAGTCAGCTATACAGAAACGCAACGTGTTGAGGGGGAAGAAAATGTCACCGGAAGATCGGCGCAAGAAGCAGCGCGACGTTTTGGCTGCGTTCGAGAAACTGAATGAGGAGAACCGCGAGAAACTGTTGCGCTATGCCGAACATCTGGCCGTGCACCGGATGCTGGCGAACCTGTACATGGGCGAGGATAAGAATCCCGAGCCCTGCTGTTTGTTGCTTTATCTCAACTAGCAGCGGCAACGCCGCTGCTAGTTGAGATAAAAAGACCCTGGGTCAATAGCCCAGGGTCTTTCTTATGCCGCTCATTGATCCTCGCCGCAGCCGCCCGCTTATTTTCCCTCTCCCCACTGCCCTGGTCCGCCCTCAGGCATCGACGGCATGTCAACGCGCACGACTTCGCCGTGTAGGTTGACGACGATGCGAAAGCCGAGCATGGCCAGCATCTGCCGGGCTTGTGGCGGCAGACCCTGGTCCAGGATCTGGTCAACCCTCAGGTTGCGCACGGTGGACTCAAGCGCCGCCTTCGTGAACAGGTCGTCCTGGCCCAGTTGCATCAGCATCGCCATCACAGCCTCCTGGCGGTGCTCCTGCAACTGTTCCATGAACTGGGTCAGGACCGGGCGGTCCACCTCACGCGCTTCGACGTGCCGCCGGAACCCCTGGTCGTCGATCACATAGTAGGCCGTTGTGCCGATGTAACTCACGTCGACCGGCACGCCGTCCTCGGTCACTACCAGTCCCTCAAAAAAAGCCATCTGCCCCTCAGGATTTATCCTTGTCCAGCCAGCCGCGTTCCTTGGCGAAACGGACAAGCGCCACCCGGCTGGTGACGCCCAGCTTGCCCATCAGGTTAGCCCGGTGTGTCTCGACCGTCCGCACGCTCAACGACAGCGCGTCCGCGACCTGCCGGTTGGTGTAGCCTTTGGCGATGAGCTGCAACACTTCGGTCTCTCGCCGGGTCAGCGGATGCTCCTCATCTTCGGCCTCACCGGTGGCGCCGGGGGGGCCGGGCGGTTGCGGCCCGGATTGGTCTTTCAGAAAAGCGCGCGTCAAGGCCGGATGGATGTACAGGTTCCCCTGGGCGACCGCACGAATGGCATTGGTCAACTCGCTATCGAAGGCGCGCTTGATGATGTAACCCGCGGCCCCGGCGCGCAGTACCTCGCGCACCAGCCGCTCGTCTTCGTGCACCGTGAGAATAAGGATACGTGTCTCCGGCAGCGTTTTCTGAAGCTGGCGGGTGATCTCGATCCCGCCGGGACCGGGCATGCTCATGTCAAGCAAAAGCACGTTGGGCTTCAGCTCCTGGGCCCGCCGGACCGCCTCCAGGCCGTCGGCTGCCTCGCCGCTGACTTCAATATCGGGTTCGCCCTTCAGGAGGGCACGCAAGGCCGCTCGCAGCACACCATGATCGTCGGCGATGACGACACTGATGGTCATCGGGCGCCTCCTTTGCACTGGGCGTCTGCCCTCTGCACACTGTGCGCAGGGGCACACGCTGGACCAACTCAGCCGACTATTTCACATACTCGCATCACCTGCGCGCATGATAACAGCTCACCCCGTATTGTAAACGTTGTTGGCGTTTTAATCAACTGGTTCTGTCAGCGTGTCAGCGTTCGCGCTCGTGTTCTCGCCCAGCAGCTCCTTGAGCGCCAGCGCATTGCGTACGGCGTAGCCGAGAATGTCGTTGTTGAAGTATACGTAGACATCGTGCCCGGCCCCGCACCACTCGCGTACGCGCTGCGCCCACTGACCCAGACCGGCGCGGTCGTAGTCCCCGCCCGGGGGGCCGTGCAGGCGCACGTAGACCGTCCGGCCGGTCACGGCGAGCGGTGTTTCCAGCCCCGCCATGTGGAAGATGCAGAAACTCAGGCCGCGCGTGCGCAGCAGGTCCGGCACAGCCGGTTCAAACCAGGTCGGGTCCCGAAACTCGAAGACTTGCGTCAGATCGGCCGGCAGCAGGCTGATGAAGGACTCCAGGCGAGGCAGGTTGGCGCGCCATCTGGGCGGCAGTTGGTACAGGATGGGGCCGAGGGCCGGCCCGAGGCGTCGCGCCCGTTCCAGAAATCTGGCCAGCGGCTCGCCTGCGTCGATGAGGCGGCGCATGTGAGTGATATAGCGGTTGGCCTTGACGGCGTACAAGAACCCCGGCGGCGCCTGCTCTCGCCAGGCATCGAACACGCTCTCCGCCTGCAGGCGGTAGAAAGTGTTGTTGATCTCGACCGTGTCGAAATAGCGTGCGTAGTAGTCAAACCACTGGGCCTGGCGCAGGCCGGCCGGGTAGAATGTGCCGCGCCAGTGCGGGTATACCCAGCCGGACGTGCCGATGCGCCAGCAGCCTGTCGTGCGCATTTGATGGCTCCAGGGGCTTACATAGGCCGGAGGGCGGGCGCAAGGCTCGCTACACCGGGTCGGAGGGCGGGAGCGGTTGGCCGGTACGCGCGAACCAGTCGGCGCGGGCCTCCGCCACCGTAAAAATCGAGCCTGTCACGCAGATCACGTCGTCGGGACCGGCCTGGGCCAGGGCGGCCGTCACGGCCGCGGCCACCGTCGGCGCCAGCGACACACGCTCGGCGAAGCCCAGTTGGGCGGCGGTACCGGCCAGCACCTCGGGCTCGGCAGCCCGCGGGTGCTGGGAGCGCGTCACGAAGGTGTGAGCGGCGATCGGCAGCAGCTCGCGCAGCGAATGGTCGAATGGATGGTCGCCTGAGGCGCCAAAGATCAGGATGATCTGCCGGCCCGGGAACAATTCTTCCAGTGAGAGCCGCAGCTTGTTGGCCGAATCGCCGTTGTGGGCGCTGTCAACGATCACAAACGGGTGCTGGCCCAGGATCTCCAGCCGTCCCGGCCAGTGGGTGTTTCGCAGGCCGTCCTTGCGTGCTTCGATTGATACCGCCAGGCCGGTGCGCCGCTCGAGCGCGTCGAGCGCGGCCAAGGCGGTGGTCGCGTTGGCCAATTGGTGCCGGCCGAGCAGGGGGATCCAATAGCGCTCGCTGCCTAGCTCAAACGCCTGCCCGCGCAGGCTCATCTGGCCCGGCTGCCAACGGTACTCCTCCTCGCCGACGACGACAAGCTCGGCCCGCCGGCCCTCGCATGCCTCTTCGATCATGCTCATGGCCTCAGGCACCTGGGGAGAGCTGACCACCAGCGCACCCGGCGGGATGATGCCCGCCTTCTCGCGCGCGATCAGCGCGAGCGTGTCGCCCAGCAGCTGCATGTGATCGTAGCTGATTGACGTGATGACGGCGACTGCCGGGTCGCTGACGTTGGTGGCGTCCAGCCGGCCGCCCAACCCTACTTCCAGCACAGCGATCTCGACGCCCGCTTCGGCGAAGGCATAGAAGGCCAGGGTGGTGATGGCCTCGAAGGCGGTCAGCCCCTCAATTGCCTCGAACTCGGGCTTGAGCTTGTCGACCAGCCGGGCGACGTCTTCCTCGGAGAGGTACTCGCCACCGATACGGATGCGCTCGCGGAAGGTGTGCAAATGTGGGGAGATGTAGAGGGCGCTGCGGTATCCCTCCGCCCGCAGCATGCTTTCGGTGAAGGCCGCCGTCGAGCCCTTGCCCTTGGTGCCGGCGATCAGCACCGACCTGAAGGCGTGGTGCGGATCACCGAGGCGCGCGAGCAAAGCCTCCATGCGCCCCAGGTCGTAATTGGCCATGACGTAGCGAGGCATCCCCTTGCGCTCATAGTTGGTGTAGCTGTAGAGATAGGCCAGGCTATCACGATAAGATGATGGCATTGGATCGTGCATCTAACTATCTTCTCGCTATTCTATTCAACGCCGGTAGCAGGTATTCGGTTACGACCACGTCCCAACTCATCCGGGCGGCCACACGCTGGCCGTCGTCCAGCAGGTGTTGCATGTCGACGTGATTGCGCGGCAAACACTCCATGACCTGCCGGGCGACTCCGTAGCTGTTGGCGATCTCGATCCCCGTTCGCACCCCGCCGTCGATCCACAGCGCGTCCCAGGGACTGCGGACCACCCAGTTGCCTGGGAGCGTGGTGTAGTCGCCCACGATGAAGTTGCGCACGCCCTGGCCATCGGTTGCTCGCCCAACGAAGCCTGTGCAGCCGCACACGTTCGACACCACCGACAACGCCCCCGCGCTCAGCGGCTCCATCTGTGCGATGCCGAACGGTTCGTAGATGGACTGGCCGAACTCCAGGTCGGTGCCGTTGCGCAGATCGGCAAAGGTCATAGCTTCGGGCATGCGCATGCCGCAGCGTTCGCGGGTCCAGCCGAACTGGTTGACCAGCACCGCCCGGACACTGTGATGATTCCAGTGGAAGGGTTCGAGCGAATGGAAGAAATAGGGGTCCTCGCCGCCCCGCAGGTCGCCGTTGTCGGCTCGGTGGCCCAGGGGCCAGCCGTATTCCTGCTCCCAGCGATAGATGTCGACGGGCAAGCGCCCGGTCGGATCGGCGGTCGCCACCACGAACAGCACAGCCCGCTTGCCCTCCTGGGCGAGCATGCCGTCCAGGTGCTCGAGCACTCTGAAATCACGCCAGAAGGCCTTGCTCCACACCATGCGGCTGACGTGCGTAAAGATGTAGTCCGGCCGGTAGCCGAGCAAGTTCTGCGCGTACTGTAGCATAAGCTCGCGACTGTAGAGCTTGCGCTCGAGGGCCACCGGCGCCGAGGGCACGCCGTTGTAAACAAGACTGATGGGGACGCTTGCGAAAACGCCATCCAGGAAGCGTAGCTCGTCCACCACCCGGTCGCCCACGGCAAACAGGGCGTCGCAGACCCCGGCCCGCTGGATCATGGCATGTTTGTAAAACCAGGACTGGTCGCCGAAGACCTGGTCCAGGTTCTTGCCCTGTTGCAGTCCGACCTGCAACGCGTTGTAGAAGCGTGTGTCGTGCCCGCCGTCGTCCTCGACTAACTGCCGGGCGGTCGCGACCTCGTGAGAGTAAAAGACGGTATGGTAACGCCTCGGCGCGTGCGGCGGCGCGTGCAGCAGCGCACTGAATATCACCGGCAGGCCCAGCCATTCATGGGCGATGATGAAGCGCTCGGCGGCCGGCGCCATGTCCGCCGTTACCGCTTCAAGGGCCGCGAAGAGAGGCTCCGCGGCGTCCATGTAGAAGCTCCACTCCCAGATCGACTGCAGTTGCGAGCAGGGCAGTCCCCAGTGCTCCCAGGCATAGTACTTGAAGCTGTCCACGACCTCGCCCGCGATGCCCTGCGCGTCGACCAGGACCACCTCCACCTCAGCGCCCGCCGCGCCCAGCTTCCGGCGGCCGTACAGCAGGCGCACGTGCATCCTGCCTTCGATTTCGCGCAACGCGTGCGCGAGCCCCTCGGGTGCCTCGTTCACGCCGTGGATCGACGAGTAAATGATCTTCAGCTTGTTGGCCGGCGCGACCAGGCGCTCCATCGCCACCCAATCGTAGACATTGAGCGGCCCTAACAGAATGGTGCGCGCGACCGTATGGTTGTAGGCGGACGAACCGAGCAGGCCATCGAGGACCGCGCCGATGCCGCCGATCTTTGCACCTGCCTCATGGGTCACATGCGCGAGCAGGGGAATGGGTGCCTGAGACATAGCGGACTCCAACTGAACGAACGGTGAGCAAGCGCGCGAATGATACCCCATCCCCAG
>JADGQF010000240.1 GCA_017882045.1 Anaerolineales bacterium | reverse complement strand
CCGGCAGCCCCGGCCCCAACGGCAGCTCCAGCCCCGACCGCGGCGGCCGCCATAACCACGACAGAACCTATGACTGCGACGGCCCCCGTCGCTACGGCAGCCCCAGCCCCGACCGCGGCGGCCGCCATGACTACGACAACACCTATGACTGCGACGGCCCCTGCCGTTGCGGGCAACATGGAAGCGGCCCCGTTCCCGGGCTGGGTTGAAGGCCTGCCTCGCATCGAGGCCCCCAAGGGCTTCGACTGGAAGCAATTCTCGGGCGTGACCCTGAACTTCATCTCCGAGAACACCCCACCCAGCTCCGCCCTCGCCAAGCAGATCAAGGACTTCGAGGATGTGACCGGCATCAAGGTCAACATCACCCAGACGGACCTGGGCGCCGTCGTGGAGAAGGTGGGCCTGGACTTTGGCTCCAAGAAGGGCCAGTACCAGATCGTTTACGCCGATCCGTACCAGCTCCTCGCCCCGTATGCCGACAAGTATGTGGACCTCAACAAGTTCAACAACGACCCGGCTCTGCCCCATGTGCCAGGAGGGCTCGACGACTTCATCAAGAGCCAGCTCCTCGTGACGGCGTACTTTGGTGATGACACGAAACTGCTGGCCCTGCCCTACGACTGCCCCACCATGATCTGGATGTACCGCAAGGACATCATCGAGAAGTACAAGGACCAGTTCCAGAAGGACAAAGGCTACGACTGGACCCCCGGTGGGAACCTGACCTGGGACCAGTACTATGAGATGGCTGACTGGATCGACAAGAATGTGCCAAAGGACGAGGTGAAGTACGGCACCGGCCAGCAGGCGAAGCAGTATGACTCGCTGATGTGCGATTTCTCGAACGTGCTGGCTGCCAACGGTGGCGACTACTTCGCCGCCCCGCACCTGGGCGACATCGGCACCGCCAAGCCCGGCAAGTGCCTCCTGACCTCGCCCGCGGGCATGAAGTCGGCTGAATTCTACAAGAAACTGGTCGGCATTGCCGATCCCGCCAGCACCTCCTGGGACTGGACCGGCCTGGCCGAAGCCTTCGCCGCGGGCGAGGTGGCTTTCGCGCCTAATTGGCATGAGTTTGCCTCGACCCTGGAGAACCCCGCTACCTCGAAGATCGCCGGCAAGGTCGGCTATGCCATCCTCCCCAAGGGTGACACGCGCAGCGCGAACATCTACGGCGGCACGGGCATCGCCATCAATGCCGACGCTCCTGAGAAAGAGCAGAAGGCGGCCTGGCTGTTCCTGATCTGGGCGACCGCTCCCCAGACCGAACTGATGGTCCTCCAGTCGCCCGTCGGCGGCGAGACCCCGGTCCGGAATTCCGTCTACAACCTGGACATTGTCAAGAAGGGCATGACCCCGGGCACGCCGGAGTCCAAGCAGATGCTGAACCTGTTGCCTATGCCGGCGACACTGGAGGCCTGGAAACTGGAGAATGTCTACATGCGGCCCAAGATACCCCAGTGGCTGCAAGTCGACACGGTCGTCTACACCCACCTCTCCAACATGCTCGCAGGCACTGAGGCCCCCGCTGCTGCTATGACGAACGCATGCAAGGAAATCGACGGGATCGTCGGGCCCTGATCTGAGTAGCTAGACTAACGCATTGCCTGGCGCCACACGACCTGTGTTGGCGCCAGGCACTTTACTGATTACGATATAATAGTACACAATAAAGCAGTGTCTGCAGCATTTGTAATGCTTGTAGTGGAAAGGAGTCTCGGTGGCACCCAGGACCCCTAATTCAACGACCGCAATCCAGGGTACGCGCCCGTCGGCAGGGGAGCACACCGTTACGGGCGGCGGATGGCGCCGGCACCTGAGCCCCCACATGGCGATGCTGATGCCCGCCATCATCGTGCTGGCCGCGCTGTCGATCTTTCCCTTCATTTATATCATCTACCTGAGCCTGACAGGCGCCAAGCTGGGCAGCAGCGAGCTGCCCTTCGTTGCGCTCAAGAACTGGATCCATCTGTTCAACGACCCGGGCGTGCTGCACTCGTGGCAGGTGACCCTGACTTTCGGCGTCGTGGGGCTGGTCGCCGAAGTGGGTCTTGGCCTGGGCATCGCCCTCGTATTCTACAATGCACCATGGGGCCGCAACCTTCTTGTGACGCTGTTTATGCTGCCGATTTTCGTGGCGCCTGTCGTGACGGGACTCCTGTGGCGCTTCATGTTGAACTCCAGCTATGGCGTTTACGCCTGGATCCTCCAGAACCTCGGCATGAAGCTCGACGTGCTGGGGAACATCAAAACGGCCCTCCCGGCGGTGATCGCCATGGATATCTGGGAATGGACGCCGTTAATCACCCTCATCGTGCTGGCCGGCCTGCAGTCCCTCCCGATCGAACCGCAGGAGAGTGCCAGGGTAGACGGGGCCTCCTCGCTCCAGGTGTTCCGCTACGTGACGCTGCCTCTGCTCTCGCGCACGCTGCTCGTGGCCTTGCTGATCCGGGCCATGGATATCCTGCGCTATTTCGACACGATCTTCATCACCACGGCGGGTGGGCCCGCCGATACCACGAAGATCATCGGACAGCGGCTTTACGAAGTCGCCTTCCGCTTCCGCGACCTGGGCTATGCCGCCGCCATCGGCTTGAGCATGTTGCTGGTTACGATCCTGCTCGGCAGGGCCTTCGTGACGCTCATGTACAGGAGGGACTGAATGGGCAGGCGTAGCGCTCGTCGCACTCTGCGGTACATCATTCTGTACCTCGTTATCGCCGTCGTCATGGCCTGGGCCCTGTTTCCCATCGTCTGGATGATCCTCTCATCGTTCAAGACCCAGGTCGAGGCATTCCAAATGCCGCCCAGGCTCATTTTCCAACCGACGCTCACCTCGTATCTCGACCTGTTCAACGAGGGCCATTTCGCAGACTTTCTCAAGAACAGCCTGATTGCGTCGCTGGCTTCCGTCTTTTTTGCGCTGCTGCTCGGCGCTCCCGGAGGCTACGCGCTGGTGCGGGGCGGCTTCCGTCAGAAACAGGGCATTGCCTTCTGGATCATCAGCCAGCGCATGACGCCCATCGCCGCGGCCATCGTGCCGCTTTACATGATGTTCAGCTACTTCTCATTGATCAACAGCGTGGGCAGCCTGATCATCGCCTACAGCACTTTCAACTTGCCTTTCGCTTTCTGGCTCATGATGAGCTTTTTTGAAGACCTGCCCATCGAATGCGAGGAGGCCGCGCTCGTAGACGGCTGCACCTGGTTCGGGACTTTCTGGAATGTCGCGCTGCCCCAGGCGCGGCCCGGTCTCGTGGCAACCGGTGTCCTGGCCCTCGTGTTCGCCTGGAACGATTTTGCCTTTGCTACGGCCTTCACAAGCACGGGTACGCAGACCGTCCCCGTTGCCGCCTCGCTCTTGATCAGCCAGCAGGGCATCAAGTGGGGCCAGGCCATGGCCATCGGCACGATGATTATTGCCCCCATGCTGGCTGCAGGTGTCCTGGTCCGCCGGCACCTGGTCCGCGGCCTGTCCATGGGCGCGATCAAGTAAACATAATTCACCCCGCTCGACCGGGGATCGATCATCCAGGAGGGAACATGCAAGCCTTAGTTTTGGAACCCAACCGTGAGCTTCACCTGCGCGACATCACCATTGACGAGCCGCTGGGGCCACACGATGTGCGTATTGCCATACACAACGTGGGCATCTGCGGCAGCGACGTCCACTACTATCAGCATGGCCGGATCGGGCCCTTTGTCGTAGATGCCCCGATGGTGCTGGGCCATGAGGCAGCAGGTGTCATCGTCGAAGTGGGCCGTGAGGTCAAGAACCTCAAAGTTGGCGATCGCGTGTGTATGGAGCCGGGTATTCCCGACCCTAACAGCAGGGCCACCCGCCTGGGCCTGTACAACCTCGATCCGGCCGTGCGCTTCTGGGCCACACCCCCGTACCACGGTGTTCTGCGCCCGTCCGTCGTGCACCCGGCCAACTTTACCTTCAAGCTGCCGGACAACATCAGTTTCGCCGAAGGGGCGATGGTCGAGCCGCTGGCCGTGGGGATGCACGCGGCGATCAAGGCGCAGATCAAGCCCGGCGACCTCGCCGTCGTGATGGGCGCAGGAACGATCGGCATGGTGACCGCTCTGGCCGCGCTGGCCGGTGGCTGCAGCCGGGTCGTCATGACCGACATCGTGGATCCCAAGCTGGAATTGGCCGCGAAGCTGGGGCCGATCACGCCCGTCAACATAGCGCGCGAGAAGCTGTCCGACGTGGTCTCCAAAATGACGGATGGCTGGGGAGCCGATATCGTGTTCGAGGCCAGCGGCAGCAGTGCCGCGATCTCGTCCGTATTCGAGCCTCTCGCCCCCGCAGGTCACGTCGTCCTGATCGGCATGCCCGGCGGGCCGGTGCCGTACGATGTCGTTGCCGCACAGGTCAAGGAAGCGCGGGTCGAGCACATCTTCCGCTACGCCCACGTCTACCCGCGCGCCCTGGCCCTGATGGGCAGCGGCAAGATCGATGTCAAGCCGTTGATCACGGATAGATTTGCGTTCAAAGACAGCGTCAAGGCGTTTGACTTCGCCGTGGCGATGCCGCCCACGTCGGTCAAGGCCCAGATTGAGTTTCCTGACTGATGCGATGCTTGCGAGAGGGGAAGATTTCATGCTGCTTGGAATTGACATCGGCACGACGGGAACAAAGGCGTTAGTGATCGACCGTGCCGGGAATGCCATCGTCAGCGCCACCGAGGAGTATCCGCTGTACACGCCCCGCCCCTTGTGGAGCGAGCAGAATCCCGAGGACTGGTGGCAGGCTTGCCAGCGGGCGGTCGAGCGGGTACTGGCGACGCCGGGCCTGAAGGCGAAGGATATCAAGGGCGTGGGGCTGACCGGCCAGATGCACGGGCTCGTGCTGCTTGACCGGAACGGCGCCGTGCTGCGCCCGGCTATCCTATGGAATGACCAGCGCACCGGGCTGCAGTGTGCCGAGATCACCGAGCGGGCCGGCGGTCTGAAGCGGCTGCTGGAACTGACGGGCAATGCCGTGTTGCCCGGCTTCACCGCGCCCAAGATCGTGTGGGTGCGGGAGAATGAGCCCGAGATCTACGCTCAGGTCGAGCATGTCCTGCTCCCCAAGGACTACATCCGCTACCGGCTGACCGGCGAATACGCCACCGAGGTCTCCGACGCCTCGGGCACGTCGCTGTTCGACGTGGCACATCGCCGCTGGTCCACCGAGATGGCGGGACTGCTGGACATCCCCATGAGCTGGCTTCCCACGTGCACCGAATCGGAGGTCGTCTCGGGCCGGATCACGGCGGAGGCCGCTCGCCTGACGGGCCTCCGGGCCGGAACGCCTGTAGCCGGTGGCGGTGGCGACCAGGCCGCGCAGGCGGTGGGCAGCGGCATCGTGCGGCCGGGGATCATCTCGGTCACCAGCGGCACGAGCGGGGTCGTGTTCGCGTACGCCGACCACTACTCACCAGAGCCGCAGGGGCGGGTCCATGTCTTCTGCCACGCCGTCCCGGGCGCCTGGCATGCCATGGGGTGATGCTTTCGGCAGGAGGAGCATTCCGGTGGTTCCGTGACGCGCTGGGCCATCCGGAGAAGACGGTGGCGGCCCTGGCGGGCGCGGATCCCTACGATTTTCTGACTCAGGAGGCAGCGGCCGCGCCGGCGGGCTCGGAGGGGTTGCTGTTCCTGCCCTACCTGACCGGGGAGCGCACACTATACCCCGATCCTAACGCCCGGGGCGCATTTGTCGGCCTGACCCTGCGCCACGGCAAGCCGCACATGGTGCGTGCCGTGCTGGAAGGGGTCTCCTACGGGCTGCGCGACAGCCTGGAGTTGATCAAGGGGTTGGGCGTGCCCATCGAGCAGGTGAGGGCCTCGGGAGGGGGCGCGCGCAGCCCGCTGTGGCGGCAGATCCAGGCCGACGTATTCAACACAGAGCTGGTGCTGATCAACATCACCGAGGGCGCCGCGTTCGGCGCAGCCTTGCTGGCCGGTGTCGGCGCGGGAGAGTTCAAGAACGTGCAGGAGGCGGTCTCGAGCGCCATCCGCGTGGTCAGCTACACCGCGCCCGAGCCTCAAGCCGCCGCTACCTATGAGCGGCTGTACCCCGTGTACCGCAGCCTGTATGGGTCCTTGAAACCGGCGTTTGACGCACTGAGTTAAAGTTTCTACCCGCTCGACTCGTTGGTCGAGTAGGCCCCCACAGGGGCGTATCGAGACCCGAATGTCGCTTAGACTCGAAGGGGACATACGGATGCCGGCATGGATGTACATTCTGGAATGTGCCGCGCTCACCCGGCCCTACGTCTTTTCCCACGTGATTCCCGGTCTGTTCACCTCGGCCACCTCGATCTTCTCGGCCGGCAGCGCGTTCCGGTGGGTGCGCGATCAGCTCTGCCGCGACCTGGCCGGCGGCGCGGAGGACCCGTACGATCTGATGACCGCGCTGGCGGCCGGATCGCCGGTCGGCGCCAACCGGCTCCTCTTCAACCCCAGCCTGGCCGGTGGCAATGCGCTCGACCCGAGCCCGCGCATCCGGGGCGCCTTCGCCGGTCTGGACCTGCGCCACACCCGCGCCGATCTGATCCGGGCCGCCATGGAAGGCATCACCCTCGGCTTGCGCCTGGCGCTCGACGAGTTGCGCCGGGAGGCTGCACTCTCGGATGACATGTTGCTGGTGGGCGGCGGCAGCCGCAGCGCGCTCTGGCGCCAGATCTTCGCCGACGCTTTCAATTCAAACATACTCACGACCAACGGCGGCCAGGAAGCGGCCTCGCTGGGCGCGATGGCGGTGGGGGCGGTCGGCTGCGGGCTGTGGCCGGGTTTCGCGCGCCTCGACGACGTCCACCGGCTGCAGGCCGTGACGCGCCCGATCCCCGAGCACGTCGCCCAATACGAGGCCATTCTGCCCGTTTTCCGGCGTCTGCGCGCCTGCCAGGCCGAGATCGGCGATCTGTGGAGCTAACGACAATGGACTTGACCTGGAAACCCGACTGGGCGCGCACGCGCGCCCGTTTCGTGCAGTGGTGGCGGCATGAGGGATTGGTGCTCTGGCTGCCTGCCCCGCGCGACGTCAACGTCCCCCTGGCGTCCCTGCCCCGTCCGGCGCGGCCGGCCGACCCGCGCGCCTATCACGTGGACCCGTTCTACCGGGCACGCGCGGCCGAGTACGAGCTGGCGCACACCTATTTCGGCGGTGAGGCTTTCCCCTTCCTCGACACCAACATTGGCCCCGGCAACCTGGCGGCCTTCCTCGGCGCTGAGCCCGGCTACGACTTCGACACCGTCTGGTTCCGGTCGTGCATCG
>JADGQF010000239.1 GCA_017882045.1 Anaerolineales bacterium | reverse complement strand
GTTGATCTTTACCCCCCTTTGTGTTAGCATGAACTGATGAAGACGGTTCCCAGGGTTGCACGTTGGAGCGTTCAACGCCCTAACGTGCAACGTTTGTGTGGGGTAGTTCAGTGGCCAATGACGATCGTCCTTTGAAGATCCTCTATCTGGCGGTAGAAGTTGTCCCTTTCGCCAAGACGGGCGGGCTGGCCGACGTGGCCGGCGCGCTGCCGAAGGCGATCCGCGCGCTGGGGCACGACGTGCGGGTTGCCATGCCGCGCTACGGCCGGGTGGACGTAGAGAAGTTTGGCCTGAAGCCGCTCCTCGCTTCGGTCAGCGTGCCGATGGACGAGCGCAGCGAGCAGGCGGCCATCCTCCAGGGCAGCATCGGCAGCGGCCCGGCCGAAACGCCCGTCTACTTCGTCGAGCACGCGCGCTACTTCGACCGCCAGGGCATTTACATGTACCCGGACGACGCCGAGCGCTTTATCTTCTTCTCGCGCGCGGCCCTCGAGACCTGCCGGGCGCTGGACTGGCAGCCGGATGTGATCCACTGCAACGAGTGGCACACCGCGCTGGTGCCCAACTGGTTGAAGACCGTCTACCGCGACGACCCGTTCTTCGCCCACACTGCCACCGTCTACACCGCGCACAGCCTGGAGTACCATGGCTTGTTCGGCTACCGGGTGCTGGAGATCGCCGGGCTGGCCGAGCTGGGTTTCATCGCCCACCCCGACTTGGCGCCCGACCTGAACGAGGTGGTCGATATGATGGCGCGCGGCCTGCTCTTCGCCGACATCATCAACACGGTCAGCGAGACTTATGCGCGCGAGATCCTGACGCCGGAATTCGGCCAGCGACTCGACCCGCTACTGCGCGACCGGCGTGACCGGCTGTTCGGCATCCTCAACGGCATCGACACCGAGCTCTATAACCCGGCCACCGACCCGCACATCGCCGCCCAGTTCGACGTCAACTCGTTGAACCGGCGCCCGGCCAATAAGGCGGCCTTGCAGGAGGAGGCGCACCTGCCCGTGCGTCCGGACGTGCCGCTGATCGCCTATATCGGCCGGTTGATCGACCAGAAGGGTCTGGACCTGATCACCACCATAGCCGATCCTTTGCTCCAGCACGCGGGCTGCCAGTTGGTGGTGATGGGCACCGGCGAGCGCAAGTACCACGAAATGCTGAACGCGCTGGCCGCGCGCTACCCCGAGCAGGCCGCCGTCTTCCTGACCTTCAACCGCCCGCTGGAACAGCGCATCTACGCCAGCAGCGACATCTTCTGCATGCCGTCGCAGTTCGAGCCCTGCGGCCTGAACCAGATGGTAGCGATGCGCTACGGCTGCGTGCCGGTGGTGCGCGCCGTCGGCGGGCTGGCCGACACCGTCACCGACTACGACCCGGTGACGAACGAGGGCAACGGTTTCAGCTTTCGCGCCTACGATGCGATGGCGCTCTACACCGCGTTGGTGCGGGCCGCCGAGACCTACCGCCACCGTGACGTCTGGCGCCAGTTGCTGCGCCGCTGCATGACCGCCGATTTCTCCTGGGACCGCTCGGCCGCCCGCTATCTCGACCTCTATTACAGGGCGCTCGCCACGCGCCGCCCGGGCCTGCGTTCTCTCAACGACTATGGCGTGGTCAAACACAAAGCATGAGCAAGACCGAAAAACTCTACTATCAGGATGCTTATCTGCGCACGTTCACGGCGCACGTGGTTGCCGTCCGGACGCTGAACGGCCATACCGCCGTGGCGTTGGACCGGACCGCCTTCTACCCCACGGGCGGTGGGCAGCCGAACGACACCGGCAGCCTGGCCGGCCTGCGGGTGATCGACGCGCTCGCCGAGGATGACCTGGTCTGGCACGTGCTGCAGGCCGGGCAGGCCGGCGCATCAAAGGCGGGCGCATCAAATGCGGGCGCACCCGATGCGGGCGCCCTTGATCCGGCGGCGCTGAGCGGCGCGGCCGAGATGACCGGCGTGCTGGATTGGGAGCGCCGATTCGACCATATGCAGCAGCACACCGGCCAGCATGTCCTGTCGGAAGCCTTCATTCAGTTCGGCAACGCGCACACCGTGGCCTTTCACCTGGGCAGCGGCGCGGTCACCATCGACCTGGACCGCAGCGACTTGACGCACGCTGACCTGGCCGCGGTCGAGGCGGCTGCCAACGCCGTGATCGACCGGGCGCTGCCCGTCAAGGCTGCCTTCGTGACGAATGCCGAGCTAGCAAAGCTGCCGCTGCGCAAGCAGCCCGCGGTGGCGGGCGCGGTGCGCATCGTCGAGGTCGCTGGCTATGACTGGTCCGCCTGCGGCGGCACGCACCTCGTCAATACGGCGCAGATCGGCCTGATCAAGATCATTGCCAGCGAGCGGCGGGGCGCCGAGCTACGCATCGCTTTCCTGTGCGGTGGGCGGGCGCGCGCCGACTATGCGCGGCTGCAGGGGCTGGCCGAAGGGCTGGTGGCGCGCTTCACCACCGGGCAGGATGAAGCCTTGGGCGCGGTGGACCGGCTGGTCGAAGAGGCCAAGGCCATCCGCAAGGACCTGGCCGCGCTGGAAGGCGAATGGGCCGAATCGACCGCCGCCGCCTGGTGGGCCGAGGCGCTGCCCATCGGCGCCTGGCGGGTGGTCAGCCGGGTCGTAGAATACCCGGTCGAGCGCGCCCGGCGCGTGGCCCAGGTGCTCAAGGCCCGCCCAGGCACACTGATTTTCCTGGGCGTGCGCGCCGAACGCCCGCAGTTGTTGTTTGGCCGGGCGGACGACGTGACACTCAACGCCGGCGAGCTGCTGAAAGCCGCGGCGGCAGCCGGCGGCGGGCGTGGCGGCGGGCGTCCCGAATGGGCGCAGGGCGGCGTGCCGTCCGCCGAGGGCCTGGAAGTCGCACTGGCCGCGGCACTGGCGCGGGTGAAGCAGGTCGCACGCTAAGCGGTGAACCCGGTCGACGCGCGACCGGCATGATTCGGCGTGGGCCAACGGATGGGGGCAGAATGCGCGAAATATCTCCCGGCATCTTTGTAGGGACCGATCAACGCGGGGCGAACTACGGCGGGATTGTCACGGACACGGGGATCATCGTCATCGATACCCCCCTGGAGCCGACGCAAGCCAAAGCCTTCCGTGACGGGCTGCGCGCCGCCGCGGACGGCAAGCCCTTCAGCTACATCGTCAACACGGATCACCACCGCGGCCACATCCTGGGCAACCAGTTCTTCCAACCCACGCGCGTGCTGGCCCACGAGCAGGCCTGGAAACACATGAAGGGCTACGGTGACAACTTCAAGCAGCGCGTCATCGACTCCTTTAAGAAGGCGCCCGAAATCCAGGTGCAGTTCACCGACATTCAGATCATCGTGCCCTCGATCACCTTCTCGGACCGCTTCGACATCATCCGCGGCGGGCGGGATATTCGCATCATCCGCGTGGGTGGCCACACGCCAGCCACCTCGGTGGTCTGGCTGCCCGAGGAGAGCCTGCTCTTTGTCGGCGATGCGGTGTGGGTCGATCAGCATCCCTATATGGCGCAGGCCAACTCAAAGGAATGGCTGGACGGCCTGACCTTTATCCGCAAGCTGCACGCCGAGCGCATTGTGCCGGGCCGCGGCGCGATCTGTGGGCGCGAGGCGACCGAGCGCATGTCGCAGTATATCCGCTTCATCCGCGCGTGCGTGCGTATGCTTCACCGGCAGGGCAAGACCAAGCAGGAAACGTCGGCGACGCTGATGCGCGAGGTGGCGAGCTGGTTCCCGATCGCGCCGGCCCTCAAATCGAAGACCGAGTCGCAGATCAAGCAGGGTATCGGCCGGGTGTGGAACGAGATGGACAAGGCCGGCAAGGCGAAGGACAAGGCGGCGGCGGAGGCGGAGGAAGAGGGCGGGGAGGACTGAAGGGGGGAAGGAAGAGGGGAATGGCACAGGCGATTCAGGAAGAGAGAGTCACGCCGGGGGACGAGCTGCGGTCGCTGTTGACCGATAGCGAGAAGCTGGTCGCGAACGTACCGAACAGCGGCGAGAAGATCGCGCAGTTGTTGAAGAATATGGACCGGCTGGCGGAGCTCTGGCCCAGGCTGGAGGACGCGGGTATGGACCTCCGGCCCGAGGCCGGGCGCTGGGAGACCATTCAGGCGGTGACGTACAAACAGGCCCGCCACATCCTGGCCGAGCTGAGGCCGGCCGGCGGCTTGCCGGCGCTGCGCGTTAAAGAGGGGTTGCCGGCCCAGCCTGAAGCGGCGCCCCAGGACGAGGAGCGCTGGTGGTGGTATCTCGACCTCACCATGCGCCGGCAGAGGTTGCGCCAGTTGCGGCGCTTCGCCTTGGGGCTGGTCGCCGCCTCGGCGGTCGTCGCCGTCCTGTATTTCGGCCTCAACAAGCTCTTCCCGGTCGACCCGAAGGTCAGCGCCTCGCAAGGCAAGCAGATGGCCGGCCAGCAGCAGATCCAGACTGGCGGCGACGTGCAGCAGGCGTTGGCCAGCTTCCAGGAAGCGACCCGCTTGACCCCCGACGACCCCGACGCCTGGATCTGGACCGGCGTGGCGCAGCAGAAGCTGGGGCACGCTGCGGAGGCGCAGGCCGCGTACGCCAAGGCCCAGGCGCTGCTGCAGGATAACACGAGCTTTCACATGGCGCGCGCGCCGGTGTACCTGGCTTTCGCCATGTACGACCAGGGCAAGGCCGACCTGGACGCGATCTTCGCCCAGGACCCCGATAACCCGCAGGCGCACTATTACCTGGCCAGCCTGTACGAGGATCAGGGCAACCTGACGCAGGCCGCGCAGGAGCTGCAGAAAGTCTCGACGCTGGCCGAGCAGCGCAAGCAGAGCGAGCTGACTGCCATCGCCCGCTACCGGCTGGCCATGCTCATGCAGGCCATGCAGTTCCGCCCCGACGTGACGCCCACCCCCACGGCGGCGCCCACTCCGTAACGGGCGGTTGGAAACGGTTATGACCGGCGGTTAGAAACCGCAGCAACGGGCTGCGAAGCCTACCTGCGTAGGCTGGCGGAGGTCGCCGGAGGGGAGTCACACTGATGCCAGAGATCACGCCGCGAGAGCGTTTTATCAACGCACTGGAGCGCCGCGCGCCGCTGCCGGGGCGGGCGCCGCACTTTGAGCTGGTCTTTTTCCTGACCATGGAAGCGCTTGGCAAGGTCCACCCGAGCCACCGCCAGTACTCACAGTGGGACCAGATGGAGGAGCGAGAGCGCCAGCTTCACCGGCTGGACATGGCCGAGGCTTTTATCTTGCCCGCCCAGAAATACGGGCAAGACGCAACCCCCATGCCCTGCACTCGCTCGACCCGCAGGCCGCCGTCGATATCGCCGAGCTCAAGCGCTGCTACGGCGAGCGGGTTTGCCTGATCGGCAATGTCAACTGCGGCAAGCTGGACACCGGCAGCGACGAAGAGGTGATCCAGTCGGCCCGTTACGCTTTGCACAACGGCATGCCCGGCGGCAGCTACATCTTCTCCACCAGCAATTGCATCTAGACCGGCATGCGGCTGGCGCGCTACGAGCTTATGCTCGACGTCTGGCGGGTGGAGGGCAACTACCGCTAGCGCCCCTGCTTGCCGCCTCTGTAGCGACTATTGCAGATAGCTGCCCTCCACATACGTTAGACTTGAGCGGACAAGTGCGTCGACATCTGGACCATTTCCGCTGACGGGGAAGTGCCCGCGCATGGCAATGCTTTCGGATCTCCTGCGCCGTAAGCTGATTGATGAGCGGGGCCGGGAGGCGAGGCTGGGCGACCTGGCCGTCGATCTCTCGGCCGGCGACTATCCACCCGTGACTTACCTCACCTGGCGCCTGCCCGGCAAGACGCAGCTGCGCGCGTCGTGGGGCGCTGTGCGCGGCGTCCGGTCTGGCGGGCGCGTGCTCCGGCTCGACGACCTGGAGGGTGGGGAGCCGGTTCAGGAGGATTGGCTGGCGCAGGCGGTGCTGCTCAAGCGTGACATTCTGGATGCGCTGGTGCTTGACCTGCGCGACCGGACGGCGCTGCGGGCCAATGACCTGTGGCTGGAAGAAGACGACGGCGGGTTTTCGCTGTGCGCGGTCGACGCCAGCCTGGGCGCCGTGGCGCGCCGGCTGAGCGGCGGGCGCATCGCCCGCAACGCGCGGCGCGGCCTGCACGATTGGAAGTATACCGAGTTCTTGCGCGGCGACCCGCAGGCCGCGCGCGCCGGTCGTGACTATCACGGGCTTATCGGTCGCCTGCCGGCCGGCGAGATCGCCAACCTGGCGGACGCCCTCCCCTACCTGCACGCGGCCGAGCTGGTGACCCTCCTCCCCGACACCAAGGCCGCCGACACGCTGGAGTCGATGATGGCCGAACGCCAGTTGCAGGTGTTTGAGGAACTGGCGCCCGAGCAGGCGCGCCGCCTGCTGACCCTCATGCGATCGGATATCGTGGCCGACTTGCTGGGGCGGCTGGAGCCGGAGCGCGCCCGCTACTGGCTCGAGCACATGCCGCGTGCCCAGTACGACCGGGTGCTGCGCCTGCTGCGCTATCCCGAGGACACGGCCGGCGGTATCATGACCAACGACATGGTGGTCCTGCGCGAGGATCTCACCGTGGGCGAGGCCCTGGCGCTGCTGCGCGAGCAACTGAAACGGCCCGACTTCATCAACTTCATCCAGATGGTGTTCGTCGTCGACGACGAAGCCGGCCGCCGCCTGCGCGGCGTCATGTCGCTGCGCGATCTGCTGGTGGCCGACGATGGACGCAAGCTGGCCGAGGTGATGGACCCCTACATCGTCACCCTCGCGCCGCTGGAGACGGCCAGCAGCGCCGCCCGGCGCGTCATCGACAACGAGCTGACGGGGCTCCCGGTGGTGGGCCCCGAAGGCAAACTGCTCGGCGTGGTGACGGTGGATTCGGCGCTGGTGCTGGCGACGGCGGCCGGCTGGGGCGGGCGTGAAGCGCCGAGGCTGTTTTCATGACCCGCAACACCCCGGTCGAGGGCATAGATCCCGTCGCCGAAGTTGAGATGCCCAACCTGCCCGGCCGGGCACGCGCCATCCACCCCGGCCTGGTCATGCGCGTGCGCGGCCGCTTCGTGCGCCTGCGCGGCTTGCGGCGCCAGCCGGCCGGGGTCCTGCGTTGGCTGGCCGTTCTCGGCCCCGGCCTGGTCGCCGGCGCGGTCAGCAACGACGCCGGCAGCATCGCCACCTACAGCCAGGCCGGCGCGAAATTCGGCTATGACATGCTGTGGATCATCGTGCTGATCACCGTCTCGCTGGCAGTCGTCCAGGAGATGAGCGCCCGCCTGGGAGCAGCCACCGGGCGCGGCCTGCTGGACCTGATCCGC